>JACRDA010000085.1 GCA_016212965.1 Myxococcales bacterium | reverse complement strand
GCCGGTTGGCGCGGCGCAGGCGTAGACGACGAGCGGGCTGCCCTCGAGCGCCTTACCGAGGCTCGCGTAGGGCGCCACGCGCGAGCCCGTGCCCGTCGTGTCGTCGCCGCTCGAGCCCGACACGAAGACACCGCCGCACGTATCCGGCAGCGGCGTGCCGCCGGGGAGGGCCGAGGGCACGCAGCCGGGGTCGATGGAGCCGCCTTCGCCACCCGAGCCGCCGCTGGCACCCGTCCCGCAAGAGAGCGTCAGCTCGCAGTTCTCGGCGTCTGTCCCGCACGCCGTCATGCCCCAAGCGACGAGCGCGCAGCCCAGCACCGTTCCGGTAAGAATCGTTCGCATCACTGTTGTCCTTTTGCCGTGAACATCAGAAGGCTCCGCCAACGTGAATGCCCTGCACGGTGGGCCCGAGCATCGGCGCCACGCTCACCGTGGCAGCGGTCTCGGCCGGTCGGCCCACGATGAGCAGCACCACGCCGGCCGCCGCGCCCACCGCTCCGCCGATGAGCAGCCCGCGGCCTGCGCCGAGCAACGTGTCGTGGTCCTCTCGTGCTGCGAGCACCGCGGCGCAGCGCTCCGCGTAGGCACCGCCGCCCCCTGCGCACGGGAAGGTGGCACCGGTTTCGGCGCGCAGCTCCGTGGCAGCTTGGTCCGCATCCGCAGTCTTCCCACCCGCAGCCGCCAGAAGCCCCGCCCCGATCGCGACCGCGGCGACGCCGAGCCCCAGCACCGCGCCGCCCGGCGCAAACCCGATGGACTCGTCCGGCAGCGGCAAGGGCACAGGCACCGGCACGGCGATCGGCGCGAGCGCCAGCGTGAGCGCGGTGTCGGTCCCCGGCGCGAGGTCCCGCGTCTCGCTCGCCGCCGTGTGGCCCGCCCGCTGCGCGTCGAAGCGATGGGTGCCGGGCTCGAGGAAGAGCGCGAGCCCGTCGTAGTGGGGCGCCGTCTTCCTGCCCTTGCCGTCGAGAAAGAGCGTCGGCGTGTCGAGCGGGGCGCCGTCGAGCGTGAAGTCGGTCGGCTCCACGGGGACCTCCAACCGCAGGCGCGCCACGTGGGCGGTCGCGCGCGCGAGTTGCGCCTCGGCAGTGGCGACGACCTTGGCCCCAGCCTTCGGGGAGCGATTCGTCAGGTAGTACGTCAGGTACTCGGCGGCCTCGCGGTGCCGGCCGATCTCCACCGCGCAGTCGCCGACGAGCGCCGCGACCTTGACCTTGCGCTCGAGGAGCCACGCGGCCCTGGCTTTCGCGTAGCAGTCGCCGAACCGCGTCGCCGCACGCGCCTCGCGCGCCGCTTCCCACAGCTTGGCGGCCTCGCCCGCGAGAAGCTCATCGGAGTCGACCGCTGGATCCTGCGCGCGCGCGGCCGGCGCCAGAGCCCAGAGGAGGCCGAGCACGGACGAAGCGACGAGACGACGAAGTTTCATGGGTGCAAATCCAGATCTACCGCAACTCACGCCGTGCTGATGTCGACGAGGGGATGTGGAACATGAAGGCGGGAAGGCGGGAAGGTTCGAGGATGGCTCGGATGAGCTCATCGCAGCGTGCATCGAGGTCCATCGGCATGTTGGGCCCGGCTTGCTCGAGTCGGTGTACGAGCAGTGCCTCGCTCACGAGCTTGCGCTTCGGGGGTTGCGCGTCGAGCGGCAGCGCGTCTTGCCCGTGACTTACAAGGGAGTTGTGCTCGAGCACGGTCATCGACTCGACCTCGTCGTCGAGGAGAAGATCATCGTCGAGGTGAAGGCGGTGGAGCGTCTGCTACCGGTCCACGAAGCGCAGGTCATCACGTATCTGAAGTTGACCGGCCTTGCTACAGCACTGCTCGTCAACTTCAACGTCGCCGCCCTCTGGCAAGGACTGCGGCGGCTGACGAACAAGTCCGGACCACAATAATCCCTCCTTCCTTCCCGCCTTCCCGCCTTCCTGTGCCCAAACTCACGCGGGAGACGCGGCGTACAGGCGTGTGCAGATTGGGATTTGCACCCAAGTTTCATGGGTCCTTGTAGTTCCCGTAGGGATCGGTCTCGGTAGGGGCCGGGGTCGGAGCGGGCCCCGCAGACGCAGAGGCCGTCGCCGTCCGCACCGAGCCTGCGGCCGTATGGCTGGTGCGCGCGGAGGCGGGACCAGGCGACGGCGCGGTCGTGCCGGTTGGGGTGCTCGCCGTCCCGGGCGCGCTCGGCGCCGAGGCCTCCACCCCCAACCCGGTCGGCGCTGGGGTGCCGGGAGCCGACGGTGCCGGCGCGGTCCCCCGAGTCGTAGGCGGCGTGGGCGCGCTCGCGCTCGCGCTCCCGCTCGCACTCGCCGCGGAGCGGGTCTGGTCCCATACGATGAGGGCGACGAGCACGGCCGCCACGGCGCCGGCGAGCCACGGGAGCCAGCGGAGCGAGGCGAACGCGCGCCGTCTGCGTGGGTCGGTCGGCACCGCAATCGCCGGCACCTCGGGCGTCGCCTGCACGTGCTTCGTCGCGTGGGGGCTCGGCTGGTCGGGCGCGTCGGGCTCGCCCGGCAAGCGGCCGAGCGCCGGATCGCGCCGGCCGAGGCGCGGCTGCGTGGGCAGGTGGCGCCCGTCGAGCTCCTTGCCCAACGCGATCGCGGGTTCGTCGGCCACCGGCGTTCGCGCCGCCACCGCCACCAGCTGTGGCTCGGCGCTCTCGACGCGGTCGCTCGGACCGGCGGCGCGCGCGCCGGCCTCGGGCGCAGGCGCGGTCGCAGCCTGGAGGTCCGCCACGGCGGCCATCGCCTTCGGGTTCGCGCGGGTGCGCTCGAGCCAGGCCCGGTGCTCCTCTTCCCGCGCCCCGGCGTCGAGTAACCGTGCCGCGTCGCCCTCGCCCGGAAGGAAGCGAGCGAGCGAGTCCTCTTCACCCGAGCCCGGCGGCGACCCGGGGTCGCGCCCGTCGCCTTCGCCACGGCCCGTATGCGCCTGCGCTGTCACTTCTGCCCTCGGAAGAAATGCCACCAGAAGATGAGCACCATGCCCAGCACGGCCGCGACGAGGCTCCCGATCCGGATGGCATTGTGCTGGAACCACTCGGGCGCCGCCAAGAGAAGGGCGGCGAAGAGCAGCATGGGCACGCCCCCGCTCGCGGTCTTGGCGGCCGTGTACCAGAGCTCCTGCCGCGGCGTGCGGGGCGCACTCGCGCGCGGCCGGGGTGCGGCAGCCGCCGCGCGCGCCTGCGCAGCCTCTGCTTGCCCGCGTGGCTCGGCCCGAGGCGCGCGGACCGCGGCTGCCGGGGGGCGCGGCTCGTCGGGGGTGTCTCGACGCACCGGCACCTGGCGCGACGCTGGGCCTCGACCCGCGGGCCAGGTCGACTCGACCGGACCGGGGCGCGGCGAGGCCTCGACGCGCACGGCCGGACCAAGCGGCGAGGTGAGCGAGCGCGGGGCGCCAGCGCTCGCGTCGGTGACGTACGCGAACACCGTCGTCCCCATCTGGATGCGGTCGCCGTCGCGCAGCACTTCTTGCCAGGCCTCGCGACCGTTCACGAGCGTGGGATTCGACTGACTCACGTGCCAGAGGCGATGACCGCGCCGCGGCTCCGCCTCGGCCACGAGCACGGCGTGTGCCGCGCTGAGGAAGATGTCGAAGGCGCTCACGTGCGCCGACGGAGCTCGGCCGATCACGGTGCGGCGCGCGACGAGCGGGTACTCGGTCCCGAGCCGCAGTCGGGGGCCGCCCTCGCGCTCGAGCGTGGCGTCCTCGGCCTCGAGCACCACGAGTCGCGCCGTCGGGAGCGCCTGGTCGTCGGCGTCGCACGCGGTCCGATCCGAAGGGGAGAGCTCGCGACCACGCACGAGCTCGGGCGGCGCGCTCGGTGGGCTCGCCGCGCTGTCGTCGGCGGCGGCGTGGGTGAAGAACGCGAACACCGTGCCGCCGAGCGTGAAGAGATCGCCGTGCGCGACCTTGCCGACCGCCTGATCGTCCACCTTCTTCAAGGGCTCCGTCCCGATCGCGCCCTCGACTCCGCCGAGGGCCACGACGGTGGCGCCGGTCGGCGTGAGCTCGAAGAGCCCGCCCACCGGATCGAGCTCGGGATCCACGACGACGAGCGAGGCACGCTTCGACGAACCGATCATGAAGGCACGGCCCGCGAGCTCGAAGCGATGACCGGGCTCGAGGCTCGGATCGGGCGACGACACGACCATCAGCCACGGCCGGAGTGACGCCCGTGCCTCGGTCGCCAGCTTCGGCGCGCCCGCCGCGGCGGGGCTCGAGCGCAGACGTTCCCCCGACGGCTCCTCGGTGGCCGGCTGTACCGCGCGAACGGCGGGAGCCTCGGGCACCGGCCTGCGCGCGAGGTCGGTCGTGGCCGTGGCCGAGATCGGCAAGTCGATGACGTCGGTGCCCCCGCCCTCGGCGAGCGCGGCGAAGGCGGGCGCGCCTGTCGCCTCCTCGACCCGAGCGGCCGGCGTGCGGCTCGCGAGCGTCAGCGCTTCTCCAACGACGGCGGCCGTCTCGGGTGTCTCGTCGCGCTCGGTGGGCGCGGCGGCGCCGGACCCCAAGGCCGAGCGCAAGGCCGCGGCGAAGTCGACCATCGACTGGAAGCGCGCGCTGGCCTCCTTCTCCACCGCGCGACCGACGACCGCCCAGAGCCCCGGAGGACGGTCGGGCAAGAGCTGCGTCAACGGCGCGACCGGCGCGTGGAGCTGCCAGATGCAGAAGTCGTAGTGCGTCGGGACCCCGACGTGGTTCTCGCCGAAGGCGTGCCGCCCGAGCAGCATCTCGTAGAGCATCAGCCCGAGGGCGTAGACGTCGCTCGCGGCCGTGATGGGCTTGCCGAGGATCTGCTCGGGGCTCATGTACTTGCCGGTGCCCATCGTCTTGTGGTGGTCCGTGGTGCGCGCGCCGTACTTCGCCTTCGCCGCGCCCAAGTCGAGGACCTTGACGTCGACCTGACCGGGGGTGCCGGGCGCTCGGCCGGTGCGCGGCTCGATCAGCATCACGTTCTCGGGCTTGAGGTCCCGGTGGAAGATCTCGAGATCGTGTAGAGCGCGCGTGGCCTCCGCGATGGCGAGCGTGATCAGCACGGCCGTCCGGGCCGGCAAGCGACCGAGGCGGAACATCACCTCGCGCAGGCTCTTGCCGCGCAGGAGCTCCATCGCGATGAACAGGCCGACCTCGGGATCCCGGCCGGCGCTCAGGATCTTCACGACGGCGGGGTGGTCGACCTCGGCCAGGGCGCGCGCCTCGCTCTCGGCCCGCCGCACGACGTCCGGCCGCCGGGCGTAGCGCCGGTTGAGCACCTTGAACGCCACCAGGCGGCGCATGATCGCGTGCTCGGCCACGTACACCTCGGCGATGCCGCCCCGCGCGAGGAGGGACTTCACGAGGTAGTCGCCGCCGTAGGTCTTGCCGATCTCGCACACGAGCGGGTCGCCGCCCTCGTCGAGCGGCGCGCTCGCCCGAGCCGCCCGGTCGGCATTCGCGGCGGGCCCCTCGGCGCGCGTGGCGTCCGCCGCGGCGTCTGCGCGCGGCTCCGCGCGCCGTGCTCCGCCCGCAGCTCCCGCACGCGGCGGCGCGACTGCCTCCTCGAGCGCAGCCGCCATCGCGAGCGCCGTCGGGACGCGATCCGCCCGGTCCTTCGCGAGCGCACGCAAGACGACTGCGTCGAGGGCGGCCGGGATCGGCTGCGCCGCGAAGGCCGAGGGCGGCTTTGGGAGCTCGGTCACGTGCGCGGCCACCATGGCGAGCGGATCGGGGTAGGCAAACGGGCCGCGCCCCGCGAGCATGCGGTAGACGACGAGGCCCATCGCGTAGAGATCCGCGCGCTGGTCGAGCTCCTGACCGGCCGCCTGCTCGGGCGCGAGGTAGCTCGGTGTCCCGACGATCGCCCCCGCCTCGGTGAGCAAGACCGGGCTTGCGGTCGGTGCTGCGTGCGCCCCGCCGCGGGCGAGCACCTTCGCCACGCCGAAATCGAGCACCACGAGGCGCTGCCTGCCGGCGTCGTCTCGCTCGCACACGAACAGGTTCCCCGGCTTCACGTCCCGGTGAACCAGGCCGCGTTTGTGCGCGTAGCCGAGGCCGTCGAGCGCCTCGCGCGCGAAGGCGAGCGCCTGCTCGACGGGCAGCGTCCCTACGCGGTGGAGCAGCTCCGAGAGCGACTCGCCGCGCAGCCGCTCGCTCACGAGGTAGAGGCGGCCGGAGGGCGTCTCGCCGAAGTCGACGACCCGGAGGAGATTCGGATGGTCGAGCCGGCTCTGAGCCTGCGCTTCGAGGCGGAAGCGGTCGCGCGTCGAGTCGTCGTTCGCGTACCGTTCGTGGAGGACCTTGAGGACCTGCTGCTTGCCGAGCGCACGGTGCTCGACCTCGAACACCGTGGCCATCCCGCCCGCGCCGAGCTTCTTGCCGAGCCGGTAGGGCGTCGCCGCGAGATCGGCCTCGAGCGAGACCACCGGCTCGGCCCCGGATTCTGTGCGACTCTTTCGCATGGCTTCGGGCATGGCGACACGGGAAAGGCTAGCGAGCCGGCACCCGCCGGCCAGCGTGGGCACCGCTCGCTGACACCTCGGGAGAGTATTCGCAGGGTCGGGCGGGGGGTGGACAAAATAGCCGCGGGGCCACCTGGACCGTTCCCACTCATCTCCGAAGTCATCCATGCGGGGGCGAAGCGCCGAGCGGTGGGCGCCCGCGCCGGAGCCTGCTAGATCCATCGAGATGACGATGCTCACGTTGGACATGGCGACGGACACCCCGCTCGAACGCGAGCTCGTCGCTTTCTTCGGCGAGGCGCAGTCCGTGGACGCCGTGCTCGACGGCCTCAAGCTCGCACTGTGGTGCCCGAAGGGACCGCCGGCGGCGCTGACGGCGGCGCAGCGGTACATCGAGGATCGGCAAGGGCTTGCTGCGTTCGGCTGGCCCCGAGGGCGGAGCAGCGGCCGCCAGAGCCGGTCGCGCCTTGGGACCGCGCGCGTTGCCGTCGCCGGCGTGCTAGCGACGCCCGCGCTGTTCGAACCGGGCCAGCGTGTCGTACTGGCGCGGCGCGAGCTCCCCCGCGCGATCTTCGCCGAGTTGGCAGCTCGACTCGAATATCAGCCGGACCTCCTGGGCCAGGTCTTGGGCTGGTGGTACGGTCTCGACGACGAGCTGCCGGCCACGCGTCCACTGTTTCGCGAGACGGGTGGAGTCTTCCCGGAGGGCGGGACGCTCGAGGACGGCGTCAGCGCCCTGGTACTCGTCGAGGTGAACGACTGCTGGCTCGTTCTCTCGGAGCGGGGCCTTCTGACCTACCGGTTCGGCCTGCGGCTCGTGGACGAGCATGAAGTGAAGTTCGTCCGCGCAAATGTGGACCTCGAGATCTGGCGTGCCAGGTTGATCGACCCCACACCCCCTGGTGAGGTCCTCAGTCGCTTCGGCCAGGCAGCGGCGGAACGAGCTCGCCACGACGCCGGGGCGGTCACGGTGCGCTGCACGCGGGAGCGCTGACGCGCCTGGGTGGATCGTGGTCTCGCTGCCGTTCGGAAACCCCCGACACGCGCTCCAGCACGCCTGGTTGAGCCGACCGGACGACCTGCGCCGTATCGACGATCTCGTCCGCCAGCGACTGACCGCCGCTCACCGCGCTGCCGTGACCCAAGGAACCGTCGCGGCTCGCCGCACATTTCCTCAGAGTGTCGAGGTCTTGGGAGAGCACGTGGCGCGCGGCGTACGCTACGGGCGTTGGTTCGTAGCGACCGCCTCGTGCGCCCTGCTCGGCGAGCTCATCTACAGCGCTGAACGGGGCGCAGGGAAGTACGGCGTAAGGCCCAACCGCCCCGGCCTGAAGGACCGCACTGCGGTGCGAGATCGCCTGCACCGTCCACTGGAGGCGCTCCGCAACGCGTGTTTCCATCCGGCCGCTGTGGCCGCTCGGCGAGAAGGCGTCGGGCAGCTCGTGGCGGCCCTCGAGCTCGCGCGGGAGGCGGCGCTCGCCAAGCACCTCGACACGGACTGGGCACGCCTCCACGACGCACAGCTCACCGCATGGGCGATCGCGCAGATCGACCAGGTCGGCCGCTACGAGCTCGGAGGCTAGGCTAGAGGGCTGCACCTTCGGACTCGCCCCCAGGAGCCAAGCTGCCCGCCCGACGCCGACCACCAGCGACCACCAGTATCAAGGGTCCCCCAGTTCGCCGAGAAAATCCTGGCCACGTCGACCGCGAGCGCGTGACAATACCCATGTGACAGGGATCTGCTCCGTGACCTTCGACCCCACCGACCGAGAAGAGGAGGCCGCCAGCTCGATCGTCGAAGAGGCGCTCGCGGGGCTCGGGGCGCTCCTGCCGCCCGACCTTCTCGCGGAGATCCGCGCGTCGCTCCTCGACCGGCTGACGATCGATCCCGACGGCCGCCGCCTCCTCCGTGCGGCGATGCCGGATCCGGTGGTCGACGAGAGCGGCGATGTCGCTCGCGCAGCCGGCGCCGGCACGGACGCCCACACGAAGAGTCGCGCCGGGTGAGCCTCGCGGATCGCGAGCAACACACCCTCGTCGAGGCCCATCTCGGACTCGGTCGCGCGCTCGCGCGCGCCGCCGTCCGGCGGGCCCCGCATCTCGGCTACGACGAGCTCGTGGGGGTGGCGTCCGAGGCGCTCGTCCGCGCGGCCCGCCGCTACGACCCGACCACGGGCGTACCGTTTCACTGCTTCTCGTTCAAGCGCGTCCGCGGCGCGCTCCTTCGGGCGTGCCGCGACGGGCGGCAGAGCGCGTGGATCGAGCGCATGCTACGCGCCGAGCACGACGCCCGGCCCGAGGACGGCGGGCCGGCGCCAACGGGCGACACACTGCTCTGCGATGCCAGCCCCCACACCGGCCGCGCGCGGGCCGTGCGCTGGGCGCGCGAGGCCGCGGCGAGCGCGGCGTTCGCGGTGCGCGCTGCCACCCCGGAGGCCCTCGTCGCGGGCGAACAGGCGCACGGTCGCGCGCTCGCCGCTCTGCGAGCGGCCGTCGCGGAGCTCCCCGGCGACGAGCGCCGCTTCGTCGCCCTCTACTACGAGAGCGGCGCCACGCTCGACGAGGCCGCCCGCGAGCTCGGCGTCGCCAAGCGCACCGTGCAGCGCCTCCACGACCGCGTGAAGGCGAGCCTCGCCCTCGCCCTCTCGAAGCGGGGTGTGAGCGAGCCGCCGAGCGCCCGCTGAGCGCGCGCCGCAGGCCAGCCGGTCGCCGACGTGAACCCACGCGGGCGCGGCCGCGCGTGGATACCGCCCACCTCGACCCTTCCACAAACCTCCGCGACGTTGTTAGATAGTCCTCACCGTGCCCTCCCCCGCCTCGCCGAACTTCGCGTTCCTCGCTTACCACGACGCGCGGCTCGTGGTGCTCGGGACGCAGGCGGAGCGCCTGTTCGCCGACGATCCGGTCGCGTGCCTCGGCAAGCTGCGGCTCTTCGGGGAGATCTTGGCGCAGCGGGCGGCGGCGCGGCTCGGCCTGCTCGACGCCCCGACCGACACCCAGATCGATCTCCTGAGGCGCCTCGCCGAGCGCGGGGCACTCGCGGCGACACCGCGACAGCTCTTCCACGACCTCCGCCGGGCGGGGAACGCGGCCGTCCACGAGGGCGTGGGGGATCACCACGAGGCCCTTCACCAGCTCAAGATGGCGCGCGAGCTCGGCGTGTGGTTCCAGCGCGCCTTCGGCAACGACCGCAGGTTCGATCCGGGGCCCTTCACGCCGCCGGCCGATCCGGCGCAAGACGACGCGGCGCTCGCGGCCGAGCTCGGCAAGCTGCGCGAGGCGCTCGCGGCGAGCCACGTCGCGCTCGCGACGGTGCGCGCGGCCGTCGAGGAGGAGGCGCGGAAGCGGCTCACCGCCGAGGAGCGCGCCGCCAAGGAGGCCGAGGAGCGCGCCCACTGGGAGGCGCTCGCACAGGAGTCCGAGGCGAAGCGGGCGCGCGACGTCGCAGCCGTCGAGGCCGCGCACGCGACCGAGCTCGCGGCCGTGCAGGCCCGGGCCGCCGCGGCGCCCGTCGCGGTCGTAGAGGCCGCGGTCGAGCAGGCGGCCGAGGCCGCGAGCGCCATGGACCTCGACGAGGCGGCAACGCGCCGGCTCATCGATGCAGGGCTCGCCGCCGCCGGTTGGGAGGTCGACTCCGAGACGCTGACGCACGGGCGCGGCGCCCGCCCCGTGAAGGGGAAGAATCGCGCCATTGCCGAGTGGCGCGTGGGGACCGGCCACGACCGCGCCGACTACGCGCTGTTCGTCGGGCGCGAGATCGTCGCCGTCGTCGAGGCCAAGCGCAAGCGCAAGGACGTGAGCCAGGCGCTCATGCAGGCCGAGCGCTACAGCCGCGGGTTCCGGCCGAGCGACGACGCCGGGGACGTCTGCGCGGGCGGCCCCTGGGGCAAGGATGGCCTGGGCGTCCCGTTCCTGTTCGCCACGAACGGGCGGCCGTACCTCCGGCAGATCGCCGAGAAGAGCGGCATCTGGTTCCGCGACGCGCGGCGCGACGAGAACCACGGCCGCGCGCTCGAGGGCTTCTACACGCCCGAGGGCCTCGTCGCGCTCCTGAAGCAAGACATCGGCGCCGCCAATCAGAAGCTCGCCGCGGAGCCGACCGACTACCTCGGCCTGCGCGAGTATCAGGTGCGCGCCATCAAGGCGGTCGAGGCCGCGCTCGCGAGGTCGGACGCGGCGAAGAAGCCCGCCGACCACATGCACACGGTCCTCGTCGCGATGGCCACCGGCACGGGCAAGACCCGGACGGCGATCGGGCTCGTCTATCGCCTGCTGAAGACGAAGCGCTTCCGGCGCGTCCTGTTTCTCGTCGATCGGACGGCGCTCGGCGAGCAGGCGGCCAACGCCTTCAAGGACGCGCGGCTCGAGAACCTCCAGACCTTCGCCGACATCTTCGACATGAAGGAGCTCAAGGACATCGCGCCCGATCCGGAGACGAAGCTCCAGATCGCCACCGTGCAGGGCATGGTGAAGCGCATCCTCTTTCCGGGCGATCCCGGCGAGACACCGCCCGTCGATCAGTATGACTGCGTCGTCGTCGACGAGTGCCACCGCGGCTACGGCCTCGACCGCGAGATGAGCGACAGCGAGCTCCGCTTCCGCGACCTCGACGATTACGTCTCGAAGTTCCGGCGCGTGCTCGACCACTTCGATGCCGTCAAGATCGGCCTCACGGCGACGCCGGCCCTCCACACCGTCCAGATCTTCGGCGAGCCCACCTTCCGCTACTCGTACCCCGAGGCCGTCATCGACGGCTACCTCATCGACCACGAGCCGCCCATCCGCATCGTGACGAAGCTCGCCAAGGACGGCATCCACTGGGCTGCGGGCTCCGAGGTGAAGACCTTCGACCACCGGACGCAGACGCTCGATCTCGTGCACCTCGCCGACGAGGTCGACGTCGAGATCGACAGCTTCAACAAGAAGGTCCTCACCGAGAACTTCAACCGCGTCGTCTGCGCCGAGCTCGCCAAGCACATCGATCCGAGCCTGCGCGGCAAGACGCTCGTCTTCGCGGCGACCGACAACCACGCGGACCTCCTCGTGCGGCTCCTGAAGGAGGCCTTCGACGCCGCGTACGGCAGCATCGAGGACAGCGCCGTCCTCAAGATCACGGGCAGCGCGGATCAGCCGCTCCAGCTCATCCGGCGCTTCAAGAACGAGCTCCTGCCCAACGTGGCCGTGACCGTCGATCTGCTGACGACCGGCATCGACGTCCCCGAGATCACGAACATCGTCTTCTTGCGCCGCGTGCGGAGCCGCATCCTCTACGAGCAGATGGTCGGCCGCGCGACGCGCCTCTGTCCGGACATCGACAAGACCGTCTTTCGCATCTTCGACGCCGTCGACCTCTACACGGCGCTCGAGGAGTACACCGACATGACGCCGGTCGTCCCCGCGCCGACCGTCACCTTCGCCGACCTCGTGCGCGAGCTCACGACGCTGAAGGACGAGGCCGCCCGTCAGACGGTCCTCGAGCAGCTCATCGCGAAGCTGCAGCGCAAGCGCCAGGCGCTGAAGGGCGCGGCGCTCGACCAGTTCAAGGGCATCGCGGACATGGGCCCGGGGGAGCTCGCGAAGCAGCTCAAGAGCCAGACGCCCGCCGAGGCCGCGAAGTGGTTCGCCGCCCGGCAGTTCGTCGTGACCTGGCTCGACATGCCGACCGGAGTGGGCGAGCCCGTGCTCATCTCGGAGCACGCCGACGCCCTCGTCGCGACCGAGCACGGCTACGGCGCCGGCACGAAGCCGGACGACTACCTCGCGGGCTTCGCGGCCTACCTGCGCGACCACATGAACCGCATCCCCGCCCTCATGGTGGTCACGCAGCGCCCGCGCGAGCTCACGCGCAAGCAGTTGAAGGAGGTCGAGCTCGCGCTCGCCAGCGCGGGCTACACCGACACGAGCCTCCGGACGGCCTGGCGCGACAAGACGAACGCCGACATCGCGGCCTCGATCGTCGGCTTCATCCGCCAGGCGGCCCTCGGCGACCCGCTGCTCGACTACGCTGCGCGCGTGGACCGAGCCCTCGCCACCATCCTCGCGCGCCAGAAGTGGACGACGCCGCAGCGCGACTGGCTCGGGCGCTTCGGCAAGCAGATCAAGCTCGAGAAGGTCGTCGACCGCGAGGCCCTGGATCAGGGCGCGTTCGCCGCGCAGGGCGGCTTCAAGCGCTTCGACAAGACCTTCGACGGCAAGCTCGAAGAGCTGCTCGGCGATCTGCGCGACGCGATGTGGGCCGCCGGATGAGCCCGCGTGAGAGCTCCAGCTCGCTGGCGACCGCCGCCCGTCAGCTCACCCTGCGGAACCCAGGCACGGCGCCGAACGCTTCGTCGAAGGTGGCCACGACGTCGATGAGGTTCGCGCGCTGGAGCACGACGAGAAACGCGTCGTTGAAGTTGAGCGCCCCCCCGCTGTGCTCGACCTCGGCCAGGATGTCGTCGAAAAGCCGCTCTGCCTCGACGCCGACGAAGCGGATCTCGCCGGCAGCGGCTGCCGCACGCACGACCGCAAAGACGGTGCCGAGGCTCGGAGGATCCGTCTTCCGCTCGCGGGCGCGGCGGCACAGCACCGAGACGGCCTCGCCGAGGAGGACGTCGAGTAGCACCGGTCGGTCGCCTCTACGCGCGAGATCCTCGAGCAGCGCCGACGCCCGCACGTGGAGCGCGTCCCTGCCGTCGAGCTGTGCGACGAGCACGTTGGCGTCCAGTGTCACCTCAGCCATCGTAGAGACGCTTGCAGTCCTCTACGGCGTCGCCGCCGAGACTGACCGCGGCACTGAGCTTTCGCAGCGTCGCCCAGGAAGCCACGGGCCGCTGCTGCGCTGCGGCCTCGGCCGCGGCGACCACGGCCTGGCGCTCATCCTCGGGGAGCGAGGTGAGTTGCCGCACGAGCGCCTCGTGTTCCGGCCGGAGCCTGGCTGCGTTTCGAGCCATGCTGCCAGTCTACCCAGGTGGACCGTTCGCCGCCAGCCGCGCAGCCCGCGGGAGCGGCTTGGCGACCCGCGACACGTTGCGTACAAGGACGCCGGATGAGCACGACCTACATCGTTCAGAAGCTCTGGAACCTGTGCCACGTCCTGCGCGACGACGGCATCACGTACCACCAGTACGTGACCGAGCTGACGTATCTGCTCTTTCTCAAGATGATGAAGGAGACGGACCAGGAGAAGCAGCTCCCGAAGGGCTTTCGCTGGGGCGAGCTCGAGGCGCGGGAGGGCGTCGAGCAGCTCAACTTCTACCGCGAGCTCCTGCTCCACCTCGGCACCAAGAGCTCGGGCCGCGTGCAGGCCATCTACGCCAACGCCGCGAGCTCGCTCAAGGTGCCGCGCAACCTGAAGAAGCTGGTCGACTCCATCGACGAGCTCGACTGGTACTCGGCGCGGAGCGAGGGCCTCGGCGACCTCTACGAGGGCCTGCTCGAGAAGAACGCGAGCGAGGTGAAGTCGGGCGCGGGGCAGTACTTCACCCCGCGGCCGCTCATCGACTCGATGGTGCACCTCGTGAAGCCGCAGCCGGGCGAGTACGTGCAAGATCCGGCCGCCGGCACGGCAGGCTTTCTCATCGCGGCCGACCGCTACGTGAAGGCCGAGACCGACCAGCTCCACGCCCTCCGCACGGCGCAGCAGCTCTTCCAGATCCGCGAGGCGTTCTATGGCGTCGAGCTCGTGCAGGACGCGCACCGCCTGGCGCTCATGAATCTCATGCTCCACGGCATCGAGGGCGACCTCGCCATGGGCGACACGCTCGCCCCGACGGGGGCCACGCTCCGCAAGGCCGACGTCATCCTCACGAACCCGCCCTTCGGCACGAAGAAGGGCGGCGGCCTGCCGACGCGCGACGACTTCACCTACCCGACCTCGAACAAGCAGCTCGCCTTCCTCCAGCACGTGTACCGCGGCCTGAAGCCCGGCGGCCGCGCGGCCATCGTGCTCCCCGACAACGTGCTCTTCGAGGAGAACACGGGCGTCGACATCCGCCGCGACCTCATGGACAAGGCCGACCTCCACACGATCCTGCGCCTGCCGACCGGGATCTTCTACGCCCAGGGCGTGAAGACGAACGTGCTCTTCTTCACCCGCGGCACCCGCGACACCGGCAACACCAAGGCCGTCTGGGTCTACGATCTTCGCGCCAACATGCCGAGCTTCGGCAAGCGCACCCCCTTCACCCGCGAGCACTTCGCCGACTTCGAGAAGGCCTTCGGCAGCGACCCCCTCGGCAAGAGCCGCAGGAAGGACCAGGGCGAAGCGGGCCGCTTCCGAAAGTTCACGCGCGACGAGATCGCGGCGCGGGGCGACAACCTCGACATCGCCTGGCTCAAGGACGACAGCGTGCAGAGCGCGGAGGATCTGCCGGAGCCGGAGGTGATCGCGGCGGAGATCGTGGAGAAGTTGAGGGTTGCGATGGAGGAGATGGAGGCGTTGCGCGCCGAGCTGGAGGCGCCGTGAGCGAGCTGCCGACAGGGTGGACCATCGTCCCGCTCGCTGAGGTCGCAGAGGTTCGTCTCGGCCGCCAGCGCTCGCCAGACCAGGCGACGGGCCAACACATGCGACCGTACATGCGAGCGGCGAACGTCACGTGGTCTGGCATCAGCCTCGACGACGTGAAGGAGATGAACTTCACCCCAAAGGAGTTTCTCACCTACGAGCTGCGTGCGGGGGACGTGCTGCTCTCCGAGGCGTCCGGCAGCGCCAGCGAGGTGGGGAAACCCGCCCTCTGGAGCAATGACGTGAAGGGCTGCTGCTTCCAGAACACGCTGATCCGCGTCCGTTCCAAGGGGCCGCTCCCCGAGTACCTGTACTGGCACTTTCTCGCGGACGCGCGCCTCGGCCGCTTCGCAGCGGTCGGCAAAGGAGTGGGCATCAACCATCTCGGGGCCGACCGGATGGCAACCTGGCCGACGCGCCTGCCTCCCCCCGGAGAACAGCGCCGCATCGTGGCCAAGCTCGAAGCCCTCACCGCCCGCAGCCGCCGGGCGAAGGAGGCGCTCGACGCCATCCCGCCGCTGCTCGAGCGCTTCCGCCAGTCCGTCCTCGCCGCCGCCTTCCGGGGCGACCTCACCGCCGACTGGCGCGCCAAGAACCCCGACATCGAGCCAGCCTCCGAGCTCCTGAAGCGCATCCGCGTCGAGCGCCGCCGCCGCTGGGAGGAGGCCGAGCTCGCCAAGATGCGCGCGAAGGGCAAGGCGCCGGGGGACGACCGGTGGAAGGGGAAGTACGTCGAGCCGGTGCCGGTGGATCCGGAGGGGTTGCCGGGGTTGCCGGAGGGGTGGGCGTGGGCGAGCGTGGAGGAGGTCTGCCCGCCCGAGGCGCCCGCCGTCTACGGCATCATCCTCCCGGGCGACGAGTTTCCGGGGGGCGTCCCGTACTTGCGCCCAATCGATATCAACGCAGACGGGACCATCGACTTCGCGTCCGTGAAGCACACGTCACCGGAGGTCGCACGGCAGTACGCGCGTGCGAGCCTCCGGACAGGCGACGTCGTACTCTCGATCGTGGGCACCATCGGCAAGGTCGTCGTGGTGCCACCGGAGCTCGACGGGGGCAACATCACGCAGTCGTCGATCAGGATCCGCCCACCATCGTGGTTGCCGCCCGAGTACATCCGGCTCGCCCTGCTCTCGCCGCTTCTCACCCGCCAGTTCGACGCCGTGCGCTTCGGGAATGCGGTGCAGAGGCTCAACGTGGAGCACGTGCGCAACCTCGCCTTGCCCGTCCCCCCGCCCGCCGAGGTCGTCAAGGTGGAGCGTGCCGCGGCGGCCGCACTCGCGAACGTGGCCGGGATCGATGTCGCGGCGTTGAGCGGCCAGGTCGCGCGGCTCGACGCCTCCCTTCTCGCCAAAGCCTTCCGCGGCGAGCTCGTCCCCCAGGATCCGCACGACGGGCCCGCCGAGGCTGCTCCGCCGCGTTTCGGTACGAAGCACCCTGTCACAACGCGGCCCAGGGACACCCACTCGCGCCACGATGCAGGCACAAGAGCCCCAGCGCGGCGCAAGGGCGGGTAGACCCGATGAGAGACGTGAATCGGCCAGGGCCACGCAGGATCGCACGATCGTCACGAACGTCCTCACGGGTCCTCGCTCGCGCCGCGGGGCTTCCCGGCGCACTCGCCAATTGTGAATCGCCCCGGGGGCGCGTCTATCATGAGTTGCACGGTTTCCATTAAGCGACGCCTTCGGCCGCTCCGTCTAGCGTTCCTTGTGCGCCCGTCAGACCACGAGGGGCTTGCGCGAACCATCGAGATCAACACGTCCATCTGGGGCGGCATGTACAATCCGCTCATTCCATACGAGCCGGAGGGGCTGCTCGTTGAAGGCCACCGCCACAGCTGCGACGAAGTCGTCCGCGGACTCCTTGCGCGCTTTGAGCCTGACTTCCTCGTCGACCTCACAGGCAAGGGCGCCGCCTTCTTCGACGCGGCGAGAGTACTCGGGGAACGCGACGTCCTCGATCGTGCCGGAAGTGGGTACGCATGCCACGCCATAAGCGTGAACCACGTGCTTCATCACGCATATCAGGATGAATACCGATTCGTCCGACGCGAGAAGGCCCACTTCGTCCTGCCGAACGTCAGCGGCGGACCCAACGGCCTATCCCTGTCCGCGATGTTCGGGCGATGTCCGGCAGAGCTGCCTCATTTGGAGGACAACTATCGCGAAGCCTTCGAGCCCGACGAGGGTTTGCTCGAGGGGGCCGCGTTGTTCGACAAGCTCCGACAGGGCACACCGCTCAAGGTGACGAATTGGGGTCTCGACGCGAGGCGCCCGGGCCTGCACGACTTGTGCTTCTTCCTCATGGGCGCCAGCGGCGCGGATGTCATCGACTACTGGAACCTGCGCGCCCTCGGCTGGAGGCTACTTCCGGTGCCGCTTGCCTGGGCCGAGCCGCTCATCAATGCTGCGCGGGAGACGCTGCGCCGGGAGTCCGATGGCTACGAAGAACGTACCGTTTCTGGGCGCTTTCCAGCAATGATGCTTGCAGCGCGTTCGGTCGCCCGTTCGATAACAGCCGACGTGGCTCATGCCATACAGAACGGCGACCGTTACATCCTCCCGGTGCAGACATGGTATCCGTCGCTCTGGACTCACCGGACGCACTCCTATGAGTTGGAGCGCTGCGTGCTTTCAGCGCTGGAGGACGAACATGAGCAGCCGCTTCAAGGGGAAATGCAGCAGCATTGGGTGTCGGTACCGCCACTTGCGCCGCCCTTCAGGACCTCTACTGCATTCGGAGCCGGTGCCCAATGGGCGACCGTGATCTCGATTCGCTCGGACGCCGCGATCCCGGTCACGCCGGCCGTAGTTCCTACAGGCATTGAGCGGGCAGCGGCGCTCTTCGGCCCTGGCACCAAGACAGGGGCCGTCGTGATGGGCGAAGGTGTCGTAGTATATGCCGGCGATCGCGCGGCGCAGCTTCTTCGTGTTCCAGCCACGCTCGACGTGGCCGCCGCGTGGTTTGCGGCACAAGGATACGGCTGCTCCGTATCTGCTCCCGGCAGAATCGCGCTCGCAATCGTTCGCAGTCTCGGTGGGCTTCTTGCCACCAGAAGAATCGCGAAACGCGCACTTCTGGAGACGCTGAACTCGATGGCTCATGGCGGGGCCAATGGACCCAGTCTTGACGTTGGAGGCTTGCGACCTCGACGTCAGACGAGGCCGAAGGTCGAGTCCCATGGGGCCTTGCTTGGAGCACTTAAGCAGCTGAACGACAATAATGTTGGCGTAGCAAGACGACACTTGCGGGCGCTACTGGACTGCGGCGTCTTCCGCATAGGGTTGGAACTGTCCTGCCCTGAGTGCACACAGACCACTTGGTTCTCGCTTGGGGCGCTCAGCGATCGCGTGCGTTGTGAGCGCTGCCTCCACGATTTCCAATTTCCGGCAGATGCGCCACCGCGCGGGGAAGCCTGGACCTATCGGGCACAGGGGGCGTTTAGCATCGAGAACTACGCGCAGGGTAGCTACGCCGTGGTCCTCGCGCTTCGACTATTTGCGTTACACTTTCATGACAGGGACTTTGCGTGGATTCCGAGTGCGGTGCTCAAGGACCGGACCGGGAAAGATGTCGAGGTAGATTTCGCGATTTGGCGAAGGGATCCGTCCGGCTCGGACGTCCGCCTTGTCGTCGGTGAGGCCAAGTCGTTTGGCGATTTCGGCCCCAAGGATTTCGAGAATGCGAGAGCCATCATGAGGGCGTTTCCCGGCGCGTTCCTCGTCTTCGCCACACTGAAGACCGAGCTGAACCCGCGGGAGCGGCAGCGTCTTCGAGCACTTGCCAGGCTTGGCCGAGGGACGGTGGACGGACGAGGCTGGCGTAGTCCCGTGATCGTGATCACCGGGCGGGAGATTCTCCACGAGTGGGGACCGCCCATGTGCTGGCACGGCCAGGCTGGTGCGTTCGTGCGGGCCGCACGGATCTGCAAGCCGGGCACCGACCTGCTGTCTCTTGCGCAGGCCACGCAGCTCGCGTATCTCGATCTGGAGCCCGATGAGCACGCCCTCCGCGCGACGCGTTCGGTACGTGGGGACAAGGCGGCGGGCGCGTCACGGCCGCGAAAGCGGCGAAATGCTACGCGCGGCCCCGGGTCCACGCTCCCTCGGACGTGAGCGTGGGGGTACATTAGCCGTCAGCACAGGTCGTTGCGGCCTCGTGGCCCACGCGCCGCGGCAAACCCACCGCCAGTCCGCTGACGTCACGGCTCCCGGGCGACAGCACGCGCCACGTCCATCGTCACGTCACGACCGGCAGCGACCTCACCGCCGCCGCCCCCCGCCGCGCCCGAGGCGCCGGCCTCGCGGGTATCTCGTCCCAGGTACGCCCCTCGAGCAGCCGCCCCGCGCGCTTCTTGTTCTTGCCGCCCCACTGCTTGAAGAAGAAGGGCACGCCGGCGCTGCGGCTCTGGTCGCGGATGTCGAGCGCCCAGGCCGCGCCCATGGGTCTCGCCTTCGGGCCCGACTCGCCGCCGACGATGACCCAGTGGATGCCCCGGAGATCGAGGTCGGGTAGCTGCCCGAGGAGCGGCTCGAGCGAGAGGAAGCGCACGTGGGCGCGGGCGCGCCTGAGCTCGTCGATCCGCCCGACGTGGCTCGAGCTCTCGACGCTGACCCCCATCCAGATGTTCGGGGCCCAGAGGAGCTCGGCGTCGAGCGCCGCGAACTTGCAGCCGGGGCTGACCTTGGTGCACCCCGTCACCGGGTTCCAGGTCGACTCGGTCCACTCGATCGACGAGCCGTGTGCCATCAGGCCACCGGACATCGCCTACGGCTGGCCGACCGGTGGCCGCGCGACCGGCGTGCCGCAGTTGGGACACGCCAGGGGACTCTGCCGCACCGCGGCGACGGGCGTGCGGAACGTGAACTTGGTGTGACAGTCCGCGCAGTCCGCGCGGCCGTCGATCTCGTCGGACTTGCGCATCGTCGGGTCGAAGCGCGTCACGGTATCCCTGGTCCGCTTGGCGACGCCGACTGCAAGCTCGAGGTGCGCGCGCACGCTTCGGCTGTCGAGCTCTTCGGGTGCCTTGCGGGAGTCCTGCGAGGTGAGCCACCCGACGCTGACCGTACCCTTGATGACAGTGCTCCCCGTGGCGCCCGCGCCACCACGAACGGGGATGCGTATCAAGGCGACCCCCGCGCGACCATGCTCGAGCGCGGCGGCGATTGCCGCGGGGTCGAAGTCATCCACGAGCTCACCCGCGAGGTAGAACTCATCCCCGTGCGCGCGGAAGGGTACGGTGCCCGTCGGCAGGTGGTGCCGCGCGGCGCCCAACAGCACTTCGGCGATGCGCTTCAGGAAGATGTCGGCGTTCTGGTACGTGAAGACGTCGTTGATGCGCTTGAAGTGGTCTACCTCGATGAACGCGAGCCAGAAGTCGCCGCCGCTGCCGAGCTTCTCCTGGAGCCATTCCTCGAGCGCCACGTCGTTCGCGAGCTTGGTGAGGCCGTCGACCAGTTGCTCGGCGCGCACCGTGTCGCTAATCGCCTGCCGGAGGTGCGCGAGCGCTGCCTCGACACGGTCGAGCTCAGGCTCGTTGCCCATCCAGCATCACCTGTCGTACCGCGTCGCGCACGCGACCCACGGCCGCGGATGAAAACGGGTCTTCGCCGCCAGCAAGGCGAACGCGCTCGGTCCACGTTTCACCGAGGGCGCTCTGGAGGGTCACGTCCCAGAATGGCTCGTTCTGTCGGCCTCTCCCCAGCGCGACGGCGGCGAACGACACCCCCAGCTCGGCAAGCGCCCGCCGGAGCTCCTCCTCGAAGCGCCGCCGTCGCTGCTCGGCGTTGCCCTGACTTCCCGAGGCTGCGAGCAACCCGATGCCGAGAAGGATGCCTCCCGCGAGCAAGAGGCCGAAGTTGTCGCCGGTCTTCGCCACGGGGGTAGCCTAGCAGACCGCGAACCCGATCGGAGCGCATCGGCCCCTTGCCCGCGGAGGTCCCTCTCGCCCCCGGAGCCCGCGGACGGCGCGCGCTGACGAGCGGCCACCTGAGCCCGAGCAAGATCCCAACGCTCGCCCCCCGCAACTCGCCCGCTCGCGCCGCCGATGGATCTCTCGTGAAGAGAGAGCTCGCCCCGAGCGCCCGCCCGCCCGCCGTAAGTAGCGATTCCCAGGCGCAAATCGCCTCACGCGGCGCGACCCCCGCCTCGGCGGACGCCGCCCCCGCCTCGACGCACGCCTCCCCCGGCTCCCCGCGTCGCCGCCCCCGGCGCGGCGGTCGGGTCTCGGGGCACCTCGGCGCTCGGCCCCCGGCTCGGCGGGCGCGTCTCGGGGCTCCGGGGTCGTCGACGCCCGGCTCGGCGGGGTCGGCGCGGGGCTCGCGGGCGTCGCGCCCCGCGGGGGAAGGTGCTCCGGCGCCGGGTGCAGGGCACGGCGAGGGCCCGGCGCGCAACGACGGCGCTCACGGCGTCTCACGCGGCGCTGCGCGCGTCGCCCGGCGAGCTCGGGCCCGCGGTCGCGCTCGCGCGCGTCGCGGCGACCGGGATGGTTCTCGGCTCGAGGATGGTCCTCGGGGCCGCGAGACTGCGGGGGCGGCCCCGCGCAGGCACGGAGACAGAAGGAAGACGGATCATGGCAAAGCTGAATGTGACGGCGAAGGCAGAGCGCATGCTGAAGTTCCTGCTCGGGCTGCGGTCGCAGCGGGCGTTCGACCTCATGCGCACGCGCGGGATGACGCCCGAGGATCTCGCCGAGGGCTGGGCGCTCCTGCTCGCGCTCGGCAAGGTGCGGCTCAGCACGGTGGCGGTCGAGCCCGCCGACTCGAGCACCGTCCTCGCGCTCGACGCGTTCGAGAACCTCTGGTTCCCGATCGTGCAGGCGACGCTCGCGCGCCGGTACCCCGGCGTGGGCGACAAGCTGTTCCTCAACCTGACGCAGACCGAGGGCGCGGCGGTGGTGATGTCCGTCGGGACCTTCATCGAGCGGCTCGACGCCGTGGCCGCCGGCAGCGACGGCTACGGCGAAGAGGGCAAGGCGGCGCGCGTCGTCCTCGCCAAGCGCGGGCTCACCGACGAGATCGTCGACGCCGCGCGCAACCTCCTCGCGACCCTGCGCACGCCCGAGGCGGCCCCGCCGCCGCCCTCCCCCGAGCAGGTGCGCGAGGAGACCGACAAGGCCGAGAGCGAGATGTGGGGCTGGTACCTCGAGTGGAGCGCGATCGCGCGGAGCACGGTCAAGAGCCGCCGCCTCCTGCGCGAGCTCGGGTTCCTCGCGTCGTCGGGCGGCGGAGCGAGCGAGGACGAGGAGCCGGACGTAGAGCACGGTGGGGCGCCCGGGCCGGCGCCTGCGCCCGGAGAGCCGGGGGCGCCGCCGGCGGGCGGGTGAGGACGGGTCGAGCGCTCGAGCACCGCGGACTGGACGCATGGTCGCGCGCCGGTCCGCGCTCGGGCCCCCTCTCAACCCGCCGGCCCCGCACCCGCCCGGTGCAGCCAGTGCTCGGTGAGCAGCGACTCGCCGAGGACGGTGCGCACCGGGCGCCACTCGAGGGCGTCCCCGGCGCCGGGGACGCGCAGCAGGAGCGCCGGATTGGGCACGTAGTGGCCATGGCGCTCGCGCACGAAGAGCTTGCGGCTCGGGGTGTACTTGCTGCCCACCTCGCAGCGGGCGAGCACGGAGTTCACGTACGGACGCCTGCGGCGCGCCGGCGACACCACGTTCGGCGGTAGGGCACGCAGGCCGCCCTGCTCGAACGCGCCGGCGGTGATGCCGCTGAAGCGGCCGAGGTTGCTGCGCACGAGCCCGGGCCAGAGCGTGAGCGCGAGGAGCAAGTAGAAGTGCTCCGCCTGCTCGCGACCGATCTTGAAGAGCCGCCCGTCGACCTGGATGTCGAGGGTCGAAGGCACGACGAGCTCCCAGATGGCGCCGAGTGGACCGCGCGCATAGGCCTCGCTGCGCCGCGCCGAGAGCAGCGCCCAATGCGCCGCCGTGCGACCGAAGGGGTCGACGAACTCGCGGCGGGCGCCCCGTGCGAGCAGAGCCTCCACGAGCGCGACGTTCCCGGCCGCGACGGCCGACATGAGCGGCGTGAGGGCCGCGGGGGTGCGAAAGTCGACGCCGTGGCGCGCGACGAGGCCGAGGATCTCATCGGGCTTCTTCTGCTGGTACGGGAGCAGGGCCTTCGCCCGTGCCTGCGGCGCGTCGCGCTCGAAGGCGTCGGCGAGCTTGTAGTCGGCCCGGCGCGCGAGGCGGGTTGCCAGGGCGGCAGCGTCGTGCACGCAGGCGAAGCCGTAGAGCTGCTGCTTCGCCTTCGTGAAGGGGCTCCGCGGCATGAACGCCTTGTCCGCGAGGGCGCGGTAGCCGGCCTCGTCGACGACCGTCCACGGCACGGGCTCGACGTGCAGGATGTCGCGCCGGATGGCGTCGGCCTGATCTCGTTTGCCCTGCCGCTCGAGCCGCTCGGCCTCGCTCTGCCACTCCTCGAGGCTCGAGGTCGTGACCTCCACCGCGGCGGTGCCGCCGGCCGCGCCGACGTCGAGCAGACCGAGCAGCGGGTGCGCACTCTCGCTCTCCACGAGGTACGCGTGCCGCACGGCGCGCGTGAGCGCGACGTAGAGCGCGTTGACGTAGAACTTGTGGACCTCGAGCGCCTTGTCGCTCTTGTCGGCCGCGCGCCCGTAGGGCAGCTCCGCGCCCTCGAGCTCGGCGCGCCCTACGCCGGCGCACACCTCGCCGAAGCGCTCGCGCTCGCTCGACACGAAGCGAAAGACGACGACGGTCTCGTACTCGAGCCCCTTGGCCTCGTGCACCGAGAAGAGCAGCGGGGTGCGGAAGTGCCGGCGCGCCTCGGCCTTGTGCTCGTCGCGCAGCACGAGCACGGCGACGCGCGCCGAGCGCCCGGTCTTGCGGTCGAGCTCGGCGAGCGCGGCCGGCGTGTCGGGCAGGAGCTCGACCGTGCCAGCCTCGTCGGCCACGGGGCGCACGAGCGTGTTGCTCTCGCGGTCGATCGAGCCGAAGCGCGCTTGCTTCACGCGCAGCAGGCGATTGGCCACGGTCGTGACGGCGCGCGCGTTGCGGAAGTTGACGTCGAGTAGCTCGATGCGCTGGCGCCCCGCCGCCGCGGCATCGCCGATGAACATGCGCTTGAGGCCCGCCCACGAGAAGAAGTTCGGGTGCACGATCTGGTTGGCGTCCCCTGCGAGCACGAACGCGCCGGGCCGCCGCAGACACGCGAGCACGAGCGCGAGCTCGGCGCGCGTCAGATCTTGCACCTCGTCGACGGCGACGAAGTCGTAGCGCGGCTCGACCTCGGCGAGGTAGGCCTGGGCCACGAGGTTCGGGTCGTAGAGCGCGCTCGCCGCGAGAAACGCGCGGTACTTGTCGAAGAGCGCGTGCAGGGCGCGCCGCTCCTCGACGGCGTAGATCGACTGGCGCACGCCGAGCTCGAGGTAGGCGTCGAGCGAGAGCGGCCCCTCGGGGTCGGCGCCGATGACACCGCGCAGCTCCTCGTACGCCTGGTGGGCGTCGGTGAACCGGTGCGTCGCCCGGTGGCGCTCGAAGAAGGCCTGGAAGTCGCGGAACGCGACGGGCCGGCCGGCCGGCACGCGGATCGACTCGACGAGCTCACGGTGGCTGAGGAAGTCGACGGACTGCCCCTCGTCCTCGAAGCCGTGGGCAAAGTAGAGGGCCCGCGCGCTCTCGGCCAGGTAGGGCGACTGCGTGACGTAGAGCGCGTCGCCGGCGCCGAGGCGGAGCTTCTCGAGCACGAGGGCGGTCTTGCCGCTGCCGGCCGTGCCCACGAGGAACAGGGGCGTCGGCGTGGCGAGCACGCGCGCCTGCGCGTCGTCGAAGGAGATGGGCTTGTCCTGGTGATGAAACTCGCGCCGCTCGGGGTGCAGGTAGCGCAGCGGGCTCGTCTCGAGCGACGCCTCGGAGGCCGGCTCGCGCGCCTCGCTGTCGGCCTCGAGCTTCGCGAGATCGACGGGCGCGCCGCGGAGGAAGCGGGCCCGGTCGTAGGCGTGGTTCGGCACGAGCTCGAGCACGAGGCACGCCTTCTCTGCCCCGTGCTCCACGAACCGGAGCAGCAGGCGGTTCTTCGCGTCGAGCTTCGCCCGGTAGAGGCCGCCGTGGCTCAGCTTCTTCACGTCGGCCGAGCGGAAGTCGTCGCGCTCGATCGCCGCGCACACCTTCTCGACCGCAGCGCGGTGTTTGCCGGGATCCATCCCCGCGTACCAGAGCACGCGCATGGCGCTCTCTCGCCCGGGGGCGGTGGACGGTCAAGCGGGCGCGCGCGCGCGAGCCACCGGCGGGCGTGGCCGGCGCGCAGGCGGCGTGTGGGGCTGGGACCTCGAGTGGAGCGCGATCGCGCGGAGCACGGTCAAGAGCCGGCGCCTCCTGCGCGAGCTCGGGTTCCTCGCGTCGCCGGGCGGCGGCGCGAGCGAGGGCGAGGAGCCGGAGGTAGAGCACGGTGGGGCGCCCGGGCCGGCGCCTGCGCCCGGAGAGCCGGGGGCGCCGCCGGCGGCGGGTGAGCACGGGTCGAGAGCTCGAGCACCGCGGACTGGCGCATCGCGGCGCGCCGGTCCGCGCTCGGGCGGTCCGGAGAACCCGATGGCGAGCAGGTGCGCGGTCAGCCGCTCGCGCCCAACCCGTGGTTGTCGATCTGGTGCTGGATCACGGTCGCCGCGACCCCGAACTCGTCGGCGAGGTCGTCGAGGCGGTCGTCTGCAAGGCCGTCCGTGAGCCGTTCGCGAAGCATCTCCGCAGGGGCGAGAAGCTCGGCGGCGAAGGCTCGGGTGGCGGCCTGAAGGCGCGTACCTGCCGCGGTCAACACGCGCGGAGCCTTGGCGGCCGCCCCCGCCGCGACCGCGAAAAGCCCCCGGGCCACGAGAAACCTCCTTTGGGCGAGTCGGGGGCGGGGAGCCGAGAGCAGCCGTGGGGCACCGTCCGCGGCGAATCCGACCACGGCCTGGATGCGTGGGTCGGCAGGTGTGAGGGCTGCGTCGTCTTCGTGGAAATCGCGGATCCCGAGCGCGGCGAGCAAGTCGGGCAAGTCGAGGCGCGCGGTGCCCGGACTGGCGCTCCGCCGGCGCAGATCGCGAGCAGCCGCGTAACCGACCGTGTAGGCGGGTGGTCCGGCGGGTAGGCTCGTCAGTGCGACGCTCTTGGTGCCCCCCCTGAGCCGCGGGCTCTGCGCGTCGTCCACGAGGCCGCGCACCGCCGCAACGGTCGACGGCAACAGGGGCGCCCGAACGCCGGCATCCAGCAGGTCGTCGCGCGTCGCCTCCGGAAGGCTGGCGATCGGACCGAGCAGGACATGCTCGATTTCTTCGGTGAGGTCGCGCGGATTGAGCGCATCGAGCCCGAGGCGGGCAGTCCGCTTGCACAACGTGGCCTCGTCACCGGACATGCCGGCGATGGCGTCCCAGTCCGTCACGAGCGCCAGCGCGTCTGGGTGAGCTTCGCCGCGCAGCCGTTCCAGCACCACATCGACAGCCCCCGCCAACGCGTTGCGAACGATCGCCACGTCGAGCTCTTGCCGTCCCGATGCCACGAAGGTGACGGGTGTGACGCCGCTCCGGCGTGTCGCGTTCCACTCGGCGACGACGCGGTCCTCGTCGCGGAACAACCTCAGGTCCGGCAGACTCGTTCCTTCGCGGGCCGCCGCGAGCGAGTGCCGTCGAAGCCAGCTCGCGCCTGGGTTCCCCGCCGGTGCGCATTCCCACTGCAGGAACCAGAAGTTCCGAACGATCCACTCGGCGAGGAGGATCGCGGGCCCGTAGACCCCGCTCCGAGTCGCGCCGTTTCTCGGGTCGTGCACGGTCGTCACGCACTCCCCCGCCACGTCGACCTCGAGCCGCGCCCACGTGCGTGCGAACGCGGCGTGGGTCACTCCCTCCGCCGCCTCCCACTCGATCTTGACGTTCAGCGCCGCCACGGGATCATCCCTGCCAGCAGTTCCTGCGGATCGTCCGGCAGCTCCTCGTCGGCCCGCAACGGATACGCCTTGTACGCTCCGAGCACGTGGTTGACCAGGCGCGCCTCGTAGAGCTCGCCGTCGAGCGGACCCCACACGTACTTGGGGAACTCCCCGACGAAGGCCGAGACCCGGTGCGCCGCGATCGCCTCTCGGAGCGCGCTCGTCGGTGCCTGGAAGTCGACGTAGCGGGGATCGCACGGCGACGCGTCGTTGCGCCTGAGCCGTGGTGGCCCAGCAGGGCTCGGGTGGTTCTTGTGCTCGGCGCTGCCCACGTACGTGGCGCTGGACGCGAGCATGGCCGAAGGGCCGGCGTCGGCTGGCCACGGCGCGATGCACTTCCGGCTGACCTGGCGATGGTACTTCACGCGCGAGGAGGATAGCAGCCCTGCGGCCGTCCCTCACCCCCGGTCGTGCTCGCCCGCCCTCGCGAGTGCCATCCGCGAGCCGCCCCGCATCGAGCGCCGCGGCATCGGGTCATCCTCCCGTTTGCTCCCCAAAACCGGGAGAAATTCGAGGATGACCCACCCATCTGCCATTATTCTCCCTGTTTTGGGGAGCAAACGGGGGGATGACTCGGCATGACCCCGGCGGCGGCGCGCGGCGCCGAGTGCGCCACCCGGGGTCACGGCCTTCCCTGCGGTTCCGTGGCGCTGCCGCCGTTCGGTCAGCCCATCCTGCCGAGGGCGCTCACAACGGCGAGCGCCAGGTAGAGGGCGCCCCGGGAACCCCTTCGGATCGCCAAAGACGAAGACCTGATCGCCGTACTTCATCATGCGGGCGAGGAGGATCTCGCCCTTCCCGTACTCCACGATGGAGGGGTAGACCGAGGTCACCCTGCCGCTCAGCAACTCCCTGAACTTGGCAGCCTTCTTCGTCCGGCCCGCATCCTGGTGGAGGCCAAGCCGGCTCGTACGGGCGGCCTCGAAGAACGGCTTGAGCTTCGCTTGGGCTTCGGTGCCGCCGAGGAACTCCTCGAAGTAGTCGAGGGCGGTCTCGCCGTGCGGGCCGAAGGGGAGGTCGAACAGGATCCAGCTCGGCACGAAGACGCCGTCATCGAAGATCGGGTCGTGCATGAAGTACTCGCGCGTCCTGATGTGGCCGAGCTCGCGCCAGCGGAGGGCGGCGTCCGAGCCGCCTGCGCCCGGCGCGCGCAGAACGCTTCGACGCTCTCGACGAGAATGCGACTGAGCGCCGCGGCCGGCATCGGTTCGTGATCCGCGGCGAGACGACGCTCACGATCCCGAACCCCATCGGCGGGCGGGAGCCGAGAACGCTGGTCAGGACGGACACGTTCGGGCATGTTCGACCGATGAGTCGTCGCGCGCTCGCAGGTCTCATTCCGGCGGTGTGTCTCCTGTTTGCGTGCGGAGCGGCTGAAGCGCCACCGCCGCAGGTGAGCAAGCCTGCGACGGCCGACGCGCCCGCTTGGCGCGAGCTCCTCGCCTGCACCCAGCCCGGGATCCGCGTGACCACCGCCGGCATGGGTGGTCCGCGGCGTCTCGAGGTCGAGAGCATCGACGGCGCTAGCGCCAGACCGCGGGTGGCCGTCACGGACTCTGCCGTCACGATTCGCGACAAGATCTACTTCCAGCTCGACTCGGCCGTCGTCGATCCGAAGTCGTACCCGCTGCTCGACGAGATCGCGGCCGTGCTGAACGAGCACGCGGAGCTCGAGCTGATCGAGGTGGCGGGGCACGCGGATTCCCAAGGAGCGGCGGCGCACAACGTGCAGCTCACACGCGCACGCGCCGGCGCGGTCGCCGAGCAGCTCGTCAAGCGCAGCGTCGCTCAGGCGCGCCTGAGGTCCGCGGGCTATGGCTCCCATTGCGCGGTCGATCCAGCCAAGACCGAGGAGGCGTACGAGAAGAACCGGCGGGTCGAGTTTCCCATCGTGAAGCGCAGCGGCGTCGCGATCGAGCCGGGCTGGGGTGGCTGCGAAGAGGCGACCATGCGGGGAATCACGAAGCCGTCGCTTCCCACATCGACCATGCAGACTCCTTCGACGCCTCCGCCCACCACGCGGCCATCGGCCACGAGCACCGCGGTGATCGCCGGCGGGCCGACGGGTGAGGCGTGCTATCGCTATCCGCCTACCCGGGTCGACCTCGCCAAACGCGCGCTGCCGCGTCCGTTCGGCCCATTCATCGGGCCGATTCACTCCGCCTTCCGCTTCGAGACCACGCTGCAAACGTTCGAGAGCACGCTCTGCGAGCTACCCACGCCCGGCCTGCAGCACGCGTACAACACGATCCTCTTTTCGACGTTCTATGTCCACGTCTCGCGCAAGCTGCCCGACGACGATCCACGCCAGCGCCAGTTCGTCCAGCGCGCCCTCGACCTCGCCATGGCCGGCAACGACGAGATCGCGACACTCGAACGGAGCCCCGACCCGCAAATGAAGGCGGGGCTGACGAAGCTCGCTCAGCAGCTGAGGTCTCTTCGCTATCAGGCCTACTTCGACGCGGGCCTCTACGACGAGTGGCTCGCGCTCGATGCCCCCCGAGACGAGGTCGAATTTTGGGAGCTTGCAAACCACTACGCGTCCCGTCGCGAGGAGTTCTTGAAGGCGTTGGTCAAGGCCAGCGCGCTCTCGCCGCGGGACATCGAGCACGCGCAATGCGACATCCCGACCATCCTCGCATCCAGGGCTGAGTACGAGGTCGGAGACCGCGAGCTCGCCGCGAGGATGTTCCGGAGCCTCGTCGGAAACTGCCATTGCCGTACGATGAACGGCGAGGTTCCCCGGAAGGCCCTGGAGCTCGTCCCCGCTGAAGCCCGCTCCGCTGCGAACCCTCGTAGGCCCTGAGCGCCCTGCTCGCACGTCGGACAGCGGAGCTTCATCGAACGCTCTCTCGACGGGCACGCCCGACGCGGGCATCGCCCCTCAGCCCTTCGATCGGCTTCACCAGCGCACCGCCGTGAGCTCGCAGCCCGCGGCCAACTGGGTCCGAGGCCAGACAGGAGAATCGTTGGAGCCCATCGAGCCGTTGGAGTGAAGCATGGTACGCATCCGTTCCGTGGAGCCCGTGAGGGCCCGTGAGGGCCTTCGTCGTTCACCTCGCGTTCACCGACGGCAGCCACGCCGAGCTCGACCTCGAGGCGGTGATGCAGGGGCCGGTGTTCGACGCGATTCGAGCCGACGCAGCGCTCTTCCGTGAGGTCTTCGTCGAGCCGCAAGCTGGCACGATCGCCTGGCCGAACGGCGCCGACCTGTGCCCCGACGTGTTGCACGCCCTGGCGACGACGGGTTCGCCGGTTCCTGGGTGGGCGCGGACCGAAGCGGGTGGGACGACCGCGGCCTGAGCAGGGACGAAGCGCCACGGCCCGACGGCCCGTCGCCGCCCCTCGCCGTGCCTCACGGCCCCGCGGGACACCCGAGCATCCGCGGCTGGGAGCCGACGGTAGAGCACGGTGGGGCGCCCGGGCCGGCGCCTGCGCCCGGAGAGCCGGGGGCGCCGCCGGCGGGCGGGTGAGGACGGGTCGAGAGCTGAGCGCCTGGAGCGCCTGAGGCGGAGTGGCGCGAGACCCGCGTGCCCCGACGCGCGCGCCGGCGCCGAGGCCGGCGCTGCGCGAGTGCCTCGGGCGGGTCTTCGACGGGGTTCGCACCGATGTCCCTTGGTGCACGCCCACGTGTGAGGTACACGTTCTGGGTCCGGAGGCGCAAGGAGCATGGGGTCCGAGCCGTTCGAGTTGTCTCTCCTGGGCTCCTACCCGGAAACGCTCCGCGTCCTCTCGTTTCGCGGTCGCGAAGCGGTCAACGCGCTCTACCAAGTCGACATCCATGTGGTGTGCCGAGAGGGACCGGAGCAGCCCCTCGCGCGGGCCGTGCTCGAGCGCCCCGCGTCGCTCCTGATCCACACGGGCGCTCCGCGCGCCATCCACGGCATCGTGGCGGCTGCCAGCCTCGACGTGATGGTCGCCTCTGCCGGGGAGGAGCAGACGTGAAACACCCGTCACAACCGCCGCCCCATCTACGGCGGGGACCGGCAGCGCCGCCAGACGGCGGGCCGGTGGATGTAGATCAGGGCTGCACTGGTGTGAGGTCGTCGGCGATAGTCGGAGCGGTCGGGTTCTTCTTCCTGGCAGGCTACGGTCTGACCGCGCTCGCCTTCGTGAGCGACAGCCTGCTCATGGTCCTCGATCTCTCGCTCGGGGGGGCCATCGTGACGGTCGCCGGAGCCGTGGCAGCCGTGTGTGCGGCCGTTGGCTGCTTCGGCATGCGCTCCGCCACGGGTGTCGTGGCAGGCATCGGCGGCGTGGCCATCGCCGCTGCGATGTTGCTGCCGCTCCTCGGCCGTGTCGGAGATGATGACTACTTGCCGTTGCTGGGCACCTACGTGCTCACGGGTGTTGGGTTTGGCATCATGGGCCTCGGCACGCGAAAGCACATGGGCGCCCTTGGTGGCGCGTCGGCCGCAGCGTGGTTCGGGTACGCGACATTCACCGTCATGGCTCTGCTGGCGGTCATTGCGTCCATCAACGCGCGCGGATCGGGAGCCGGAAAGGCGCTCCTCGTGGTCTCGTGGGTCCTTTGGGTCGCGGCCGCGCTGACGAGCGGGCTCGGCCTCATCAAGGCGGCGCGGAGATAGACGGGGCGAGCCATTGGCTGCGAGCATCACGAATGAAGCGCTTACCAGCAGAGTCGTCGCATCCGTCGTCCGGCGGGCGAGAGCGTTCCGAGGCGGGCGAGGAACCGCACTCGAGGGGCTCGAACGACCGAGGCGAGGCACCGCGGCTGCGGCCGACGTCACTTGTTGGCGCAATGGGTTTCTTAGCTGAGGTTCGGGGCGGCGCTGCGGTTCGAGCGGTCGACCGATGTACGTGCCGAGGCGAGCTCGGGGTCCTCGCTTCCTCGCCGGGCGGCGGAGCGAGCGAGGGCGACGAGCCGGAGGCAGAGCACTGTGGGGCGCCCGGGGGCGATCGGCGTCGGGCTGCGAGCGCGGCTCGGCAACGCGTCACCAAGGCGAGCTGCGCCCTCCAGCTCCCCTTGCCGGCAGGTCACCGGCGCCTGCCGCTACCATGACGTCATTTTACGCCGTAAAGTGACGCCGATGTACCCACGTCTCCTGACGCCCCCGAAGCGATCCTTCTTCCTCCTCGGACCGCGCGGCACGGGCAAGACCACCTGGCTCGACCAGCACTTCCCCAGGGCGAAGCGCTTCGATCTGCTCGACGAGGTCCGCTACCAGCGCTACCTCGCCGATGTCGGCCAGTTCCAGCGCGAGCTCGCGGCCGTACCCGCGGGCGCCTGGGCCGTGCTCGACGAGGTCCAGCGGCTGCCGTCGCTCCTCAACGAGGTGCACCGGCAGATGGAGCAGCGGCACCTCAACTTCGCGCTAACCGGGTCGAGCGCGCGCAAGCTCCGTCGCGCGGGCGTGAACCTGCTCGCGGGACGAGCCGTCCACCGGACGATGTGCCCGCTCGCGCCAGCCGAGCTCGGGCGCGACTTCTCGCTCGAACGGGCGCTTCGCTGGGGCACGCTCGCGATCGTGTCGACCTCCGCGGAGCCCGACGACACGCTCGACGCCTACGTCCGGCTCTACCTGAAAGAGGAAATCCATGGCGAAGCGCTGGTCCGGAACCTCCCTGGCTTCTCGCGCTTCCTACCCGTCGCGGCGCTCTTCCACGGCCAGGTCTTCAACGCGGCGGCGCTCTCTCGCGACGCCGGCGTCTCGCGCTCGACGGTGCTCGACTACGTGTCGATCCTCGAGGATACGCTGGTCGCGCTGCGCCTGTCGCCCTACGAGGGCAAGCTCCGAGTCCGCGAGCGGAAACACCCCAAGCTCTACTGGATCGACCCGGGCGTCGTGCGGAGCCTCAAGCACGCGCGCGGACCCTCGTCGGCCGAGGAACGCGGGACGCTCCTCGAAGGATTCGTCTTCATGCTCCTTCGCCTCTATCGAGACCTGAACAAGCTCCCCGCCGACGATCTGTTCTACTGGGCACCCAGCGAGGCCTCGCACACGGAGGTAGATTTCCTGATCGTGGCGGGCGACACCAAGGTGGCGATCGAGGTCAAGTCGGCCTCGCGGATCCGCGACGACCACCTGAAGGGCCTGCGCGCGATTGCAGAGCTGCCGGGTCTGGTCCGGCGACTGCTCGTGAGCCCCGCCGCCGAGGACGCGCGCACCTCCGACGGCATCGAGATCGTGAGCTTCGAGAAGTTCTGTCGGATGTTGGACGAAGGGTGTCTACTCCGCTGAGCCGCTCGGAAGAACGTGTCGGCCCAAGCGTCGCCATGCCTCACGGCAGCGCGGGACACCCGAGCATCCGCGGCTGGAGCGTGCGAGCGGCCGGAGCCGAAGGTAGAGCACGGTGGGGCGCCCGGGCCGGCGCCTGCGCCCGGAGAGCCGGGGGCGCCGCCGGCGGGCGGGTGAGGACGGGTCGAGAGCTCGAGCGCCGCTTCAGCGAGGTCGTCGAGGCGGCGGGCACCAAGGACGGAGCGCGGCTCAGACCTCAGCCCACCGCTTCGTCGATGAGCGGAGCGAACGTCCTCCAGAACCACTCGAGCGAGCTCAGGATCTGCTCTCTGAAGGGCCTCAGATCCTGCCAGTACTCGCCCTGCGCCAGCTCGACGACGTGTTGCACGCCCTGGCGACGACGGGTTCGCCGGCTGTGTGGGCGCGTGCCGAAGCGAGTGGGACGACCGCGGCCTGAGCAGGGACGAAGCGCCAAGGCCCGACGGCCCCTCGCCATGCCTCACGGCAGCGCGGGACACCCAAGCATCCGCGGCTGGAACCTCTCGTCGCGGACGGTGCTCTCCTCGTCGTGGTACGCGAGCTGCGCGGCGAACTGCGCCGCGAGGGTGTCGCGCATGCGCTCGGCGAGCTCGGGGTAGACCGGCGTGTAGTCGAGGGTCTCCTCGGGATTGTCCTCGAGGTGAAAGAGGATGGACCGCTTGCCCGTCCGGTCCTCGAAGAGCTTGAAGGGCCAGCACACGAGGGCGTCGGCGAAGCGCAGGCCCTGGATGTTGAGGTACACGCCGCGGCCCGCGACCGCGCCCGGCCGGAGGAAGCTCGCGCCCTGGAACGAGGGGTGCGGCGGCAGGCCGAGGAGCTCCACGACGGTCGGCAACACGTCGAGGTGGCTCACCGGCTCGTCGCGCACCGCGGCCGGCACGTGGCCCGGCCACGACACGACGAGCGGCACGCGCGCCTCGGACTCGTAGAGGGTCTTGCCGTGGGTGACCTCCTCGTGGTCGAGGAAGTTCTCGCCGTGGTCGGCGGTCACGATGAAGAGCGTGTGGGCGAGCTCGCCCGTCGTCGCGAGGTAGCGCCGGATGCGGCCGAGCTGCGCGTCGACGAAGGCGAGCGCGTTGTCGTAGCGGTTCACGGCCGCCTGGCGGTCGGCGGCCGGGTAGGAGAGGTAGCGGAAGGTGGAGGGGTCGGGCTCGCACGGCTTCCAGGGTCGCGGCGCGTCGTCCGGCAGGGGATAGGGGAAATGCGTCGCCTGGAAGTTCGCGTAGAGCGCCCAGCGCCGGCCGCGCTGCTCGGCGAGCCAGGCGAGGATGCCGTCGGTCGTCTTGTCGTCGGGCACGACCACCTCGCTGCCGATGTCGAGGTGCGGGCCCTTCCAGTCGGGCGAGTGCCAGAAGTGGGTCGGCGTCCGCGTGCGCTCGAAGTCGATCATCCCCTGCCATTGCTCGTCCTGGCTGGAGATGGTGGCCGTCGCGTAGCCGAGCAGGGCAAAGAGGTCGTGGAACAGAAAGCGCGGGTAGTCGAGCCGCTCGTACTGGTCGAGCGAGCTGCCGCGGCGCGGGAACAGCGACGACAGGATCGCCATCTGCGCGTAGTTCGAGTGGGTGGCGGTCGTCCAGGCGCGCCGCATCCACAGTCCCTCGCGGGCGAGCGCGTCGAGCTCGGGCGTCGTCGGGCGCTCGTAGCCCGCGAAGCCGAGGTGCTCGATCCCGACGGACTCGAGCGTGACGAGGATGACGTTCGGGCGCGGGCCCTCGCTGGCCGCGACGGCGTCGTGCCACGCGGCCTCCTCGGAGCGGGCCGGTCCCGGAGGCGGGGAGAGCTCGTCCTCGGCGCCGATCCCCCCGCGCACGCGCTCGAGCTCGCCCTCGGAGCCCTCGAGCGAGCTCACGAAGACGAGCATCGGCGTGCTCGAGAACATGCCGCGGGCAAAGGCCTCGTTGCGCAGACTGAAGACGACGACGACGCCCGCGCCGAGGATCGCCGCGGCGACGACCGGACCGACGCCGGCGAAGGGGCTCCGCCGCGCCGCGCTCCGCCGCGCGCCGCGCACGAGCACGAGCGCGGATGCGACGCCGAGCGCGAGCGAGATGCCGAGCACGAGCACGAGCCAGCCGCGGTAGTCGCCGGCGCCGGAATCGAGAATGCGGTTGCCGGAGGCGAGCCAGAACTGGATGGCGCCGAGCGTGAGGTAGCTGCCCGAGGCCAGGCGCAGGGCGACGCCGAGCGCGAGCACGAGGGTGAGGGCGGTGAGCACGAGCGCGCCGAGCGAGACGCCGAAGGCGCGCCCGATGCGGCTCCCCATGAGCGGCTGGGTGGCGATGGCGAGCACGAGCGCCACGAACGCCCACGCGGCGGCCGTGTACACGATGCCGCCGAGCCGCTCGCCCGTGCTCGCGGGGTCGGTGCCGCGGCCGAGCGCGCCGACGAGGATCTGCCCCGTCACGCCGAGCACGAGCGCGAGGGCAGCGCTCCACCACGCGTGGTGGGCACACCAGCCGGCCGGTCGCCGCAGGGCGTCCGCCACGCGCGCCCCGAGCCTCCGCGCCGGAGGCGCCGGCAATGCGGCATCGGTGGACGAGAGCTCGCTGGACACGGCGGCGCGGCGCAAGGGGGCGCAAGGGGACGAGGGACCCGGAACTACGGAGCTATTCGCCAAACGCGCGCCGCGCGCAAGCCTGGCGCCGAGCGGCGCCGCCCCGGGCCCGCTTCACTCGCTGAAGAGCTCGCACACGAAGCGGCGCCCGTCCGCGCCGGTGACCACGCCGACCCCGACCCGGCGGTACGTGGGCAGGAGCAGGTTCTCGCGATGCGAGGGGCTCGCCCAGAGCGCGCGGTGGGCGCGCAGAACGCTCGGGGCGCTGGCGACGTTCTCGCCGACGAAGGCGCGGTCGAGCCCGGCCTCGGCCACGCGGTCGGCGGGGGGGCCGGCACCGAGATCGTGCCCGACCCGCCCGGCGGCGAGCATGGCCGCGGCGTGGGCGCGGGCCAGCCGGTCGAGCGCCCCGTCGCGAGCGAGCGGCCGGAGCCCCTCCTCGGTGCGCGCCCCGTCGAGCATGGCCGCGAGCGTGGCCTCCTCGCCGTCGGCGAGCGCTTCCTCGCCGGCGGCGCGCGCCTCGAGCAGGGCCGCGCTCGGCTCGACCTCGACGAACACGCGCGCCTCGAGCACCGGCAGCGGGCCCGCGTCGAGGTCGGCGACCACCTGGACGAGCCAGGCGCCGGGCGCGTCGAGGGCGAAGCGCGACAGGACGCGTCCCTCGGAGAGCGACGAGAGCACGCGCCGCGGCGCGCCGGTGGGACCGAGCAGGACGACGCTCACGCCGTAGGCCGGCGCGTGGAGCTCGGCCTCGAGCGAGAGCCACTGCCCGCTCCGCACCCGCGACGGCAGGGGCGCGAGATCGGCGAGCGCCTCGAGCACCACCACGGCCGCGACGAGCCGCCCGCCGCCGTCCGCCCCGCGGGCGACCCCGCAGCGGCCGAGCGCGCGGGGGCGGCCGAGCCACTTCCCAAGCCCGGCGAGCAGGGCCGGTTCGTCGCCGGCCGCTTGCGACCAGGCCCGCACGCGAGGCTGGGGCACGCCGAGCGCCGCGAGCTCCATGGAAAGCTCCTCCGGGCTCGGGCCGGGACGACCCTCGAGGCGCCGGTCGAGCAGTCGCCCCGCCTCGCGGGCGAGGGCCGCGTCGGGTGCGCCGCAGCGCGCGTAGAAGGCGCCGTCGGCCGGGGTGGGCGCGAAGGACGCGAAGGGCGCGGGCGAGCCCACCGTCGGGGCCCAGGCGGGCGCGTCGGCGCGGGCCGCGGCCGGGGCGAGCGCGCTCGACAGGCCGAGCGCAAGGAGCGCGGGGAGCCTGGGCGAGCGGGCCATGGGCCGCGTTTTACCAGAGCTCCGGGCGCGGGTCCCGAATGTGGCGGCGGGACTCCGCCCCGAGACATGGTAGGTTGCGAGAGCACCGTCATGGCCGAGCTCCGCGATGCCGTCAAAGTCGGCGCGATGACCCTACTCTTGGGCGGCGCGCTCTACTTCGGCTATCGCTTCGTCTCGCGCACGGCCGGCGTCGGCGACGGCTACGGGGTCTGGGCGTACATCCCGGACGTGACGGGCGTGGCGCCCAACTCGCGCGTCATGATCTCGGGCGTGCAGGTGGGCGTCGTCGACAAGATCTGGCTCGACGAGGGCAAGGCGCGGGTCGACATCCGCATGCGCCCCGACTTCCCGCTCTTCGACGACGCCGCCGTCGGCAAGCGCGCGGCGAGCTTCATCGGCGAGTACTACATCGTGCTGACGCCCGGCACGACGGGCAAGGAGCAGATCCCCGACGGCGGGCAGGTCAAGTACCTGCTCGAGGACGCGACCCTGCAGTCGCTGCAGGAGCAGGCGCGCGACATCCTCTCGGACGTCAAGGCGGTCACGAAGAGCCTCGCCGGCTCGGTCGGCAGCGACAAGGGCGAGAAGCAGATCGCCGAGATCCTGGCGAACATCGCCGACGTGACGGCCCAGCTCGCCGAGGCGGTCAAGGACAGCCGCGGCGACGTGCGCGACGCCCTGCGCAACGTCGCCAGCATCACGGCGCAGTCGCAGCCCGAGCTGCTCGCGATCCTGAAGAACGTGCGCGAGGCCACCGAGGACGTGAAGCAGCTCCTGTCGGGCAAGGACGGCGCCGACGGCAAGAGCGGCGAGCTCCGGAGCACCATCGAGCGCGTCAACCGCGCGAGCGACAGCCTCGAGTCGCTGCTCGAGCACGCCGACAACGTGGCCGAGCGCATCGACAAGGGCGAGGGCACCGTCGGCCGGCTCACCAAGGACGAGACGCTCATCAACGAGGTCGAGAGCGTGGTCGAGAACGTCAGCGATTTCGTCGGCGGGCTCTCGCGCCTGCAGACCATCGTGGGCCTGCGCACCGACTACAACTTCCTCGCCAACAGCATCAAGAGCTACGTCGAGCTCCGCCTGCAGCCGCAGGAGGACTACTACTACATGGTGCAGATCGTCGACGATCCGCGCGGCAACACGAAGTTCGAGCAGGTCGACGTCGACACCACGAACCCGGCCTATCCGCCGCACTACCGCGAGACGCGCGTCACGACGACGAACGACTTTCGCGTGTCGGTGCAGTTCGCCAAGCGCATCGGCCCCTTCACGGGGCGCTTCGGCATCCTCGAGTCGACCGGCGGCATCGGGCTCGACGTGCACCTGCTCGACGACCGCTTCGAGCTGCGGCAGGACCTCTTCGGCTTCGGCGAGCAGCTCGAGCCGCGCTGGCGCATCGCGCTCTCGTACGAGTTCCTGAAGAAGCTGTGGCTGCTCGGCGGCGTCGACAACATCCTGTCGGGCGATCGGCGCGACTACTTCTTCGGCCTGCAGCTGCGCTTCAACGACACGGACCTCAAGAGCGTGCTGCCGTTCGCGCCGGGACCGTGAGGGCGGCGGCGCGCTCGCTCACGGCGCCGCCGGCTGCGCCGACCACACCATGCCGCCGCGCTCGACGACGCCGGGCCAGCTGTCGACGAAGCGCGCGGGCTCGTTCGGCATGCTGGCGTCGATCCAGATGATCCCGCCCGTGCCGCGCTCGCGCACGCCGACGTGCACGAATTTGCCGTTCGGGTAGAAGCCGCAGGCGAGGTCGGGCAGATCGCGGCAGAAGAGGAAGAGGTCCGCGTTCGGCACACCGAGCAGGGTGATGTCGAGGGCGCGCGCCTCCCAGTGCTGGCTCTTGTGGTTGCCGAGGTTGCCGCCGCGGCGCGCGTCGTCCTCGGGCAGGCGGTAGCCGCTGTAGAGATAGATGCTGCGCCACGGGAACTGGCGCGCGATGGCGTCGAGCACCCAGAGCAAGCGCGGGTGCACGACGCGGATGTTCGGCAGCCACTCCCCGCGCGCCGCCGCCTCGGGATCGGGCTCGCTCGGCAAGAGCTCGTCGGGGCGACTCACACCGGCGGGGCGCGCGAGCAGGGTCAGCCGGTCGAGCGCGTCGGGCGGGATCGAGCCGTCGCAGCGCACGAGCTCGAGGCTGTCGCTCTCGCGCCCGAAGCGCTGGATCGTGACGGGGCGCGCGCGGCACTGCCAGTCGGGGATGATCTGCTGCTTCGGCGCGAGCGCCCACCAGAGCTTCTCGAGCGCGCCGGCCGGGAAGGCGGCGTCGGTCGAGCAGTCCGCGCCCCGACCGCAGCCGAGGCCGGCGACGAGCGGCGCCGCCCAGCTGTGGGAGAGAGCCCGCAGCCACGGCGGCAGCGCCCCGAGCGGAGCCGGCGTACGCGGGCGCAGGTAGCGCGGCGGGACGAGCCACGGCTGCGGCCCGGCCGGGATGGCCCAGTGCACCTCGCCCGCGGCCTCGACCGGCGCCACGGCCTCGTCGGGGCTGAGCGTGAAGCTCGGCGCGGCCTCGAGGCCGAGCGCGACCGGCACCGCCACGGGCTCGATCCCGGCCGCGGCGTCGTCCGCGACCGCCCGCTCCGTCGGCCCACCGCCGAGCGTCCACGCGAGCGACTGCCACGGCTCGGCCGACCAGCGCCCGTAGCGCCCGGCGAGGTAGCGGCGCGCCCCCGTCGCCGACACGCCCGCCGCGTGACGGAACGGCTCGAGCAGCACCAGCCCCGGCTCGTCGTCGAGCCGCAGCGCGAGCCCGGGCTCCGGCGGGCGGGCGGGCTTCTGGCCGAGGGCGAGGGCGGACGAGAGCCCGAGCGCCGCGCCGAGGGCTGCCCCGAGCGCTGCGCCGCCGAGCCGTCTGACTGTCACCCCGCCCGTGGACATGCTTTCCCTGGGGCGACGTGTGGCACGGAGGCCGCGCGGCGTGAATGCCCGAGCGCTGCCCCTGAATCCGGCGGCAAGGTTCCTGCCCTGCATCTGGGCCTCCAGGCTCCCGGCTTCAGACTCCGGGCTGGAGAGCTCCGGACCCAACGGGAAGACTCGCGCCCGCTGGGCGGGCAACCGGAGGTCGGCTCGGGACGGAATTCCGCGCGCGGCGGAGCTCGAGACGCTCGGCGCGCTCGACGAGAGCGCGCACGCGCGCGCGCTCTCGTCGACATCATCGCGAGCGCGGCCCACGCACCGAGCGACGCACGGGCCGCGGCGGAGCGCGTGCGGGTTGGAGGCGGGAACCGCCCGCTCTCGGTGTACGACGTCGAGACGGGCCGAGCCGTGATGCGGCGCGCCGAGCTCGAGCGCGTCGAGGACCTGGCTCGCGGCGGCGCCGCACGTGACGCATTTGTATACATTTGCATGACAACCGTCCGTGCGAGTCCGCACTTTTCACGCAACTGCCTCGAGTGGCGGGTCGATCCATGGATCAGAGGGCTTTCACCCGTGGTGCGGGCCCGACACACACGGACACCTACATCCGAAACGGCACTTTGTGAGTTCACCCTTCCATGGGGCCGTCGTGGCTAGGTAGCCTCGGTGTCCGGGACGGGCGAACGAAAAGCGGGGTTGCGATGAGCAAGCAGCGGAGCAGCGGAGCAGCGGAGCAGCAGAGCAGCAGAGCAGCAGAGCAGCAGAGCAGCGTCGCGGTCCGCGGACAAGCGCGCTCGAGCTGACCGCGCGGCGTGACCGACTCCCGCTGTCGCCCGGACGACGCGCTCCGCTGACTGGTGGGCCGAAAGGCGGCTTGCGCGCCCGGACCGTCCTGCGCCGGTCGGCCCGCGTCGCGCTCCTGCTCGCGGCCGCGTTCGCAATCGCCGGGGGCTGCCGCGGAGACACTACGCGCGGCCCGGATGTCGAGCTCGGCCTCGGCACGCTCGGCGGCCTCGAGCGCGAAGGCGACACGCTCGTGCTCCGCGGCACGCGCGTGACGAGCGCGCTGCCGCTCCGCGCGGACGCGCCGGTTCGCCTCTCGAGCACCGGCTCGGCAGAGGCGTCCTGGCTCGAGGTGCGCGCGCTCGGCCGCGAGCCGGCGCTCGGCGAGCTCGACGGGGACGCGCGGCGCACGCTCGTGTACCGCAACGCCGAGCCCGACACGGACGTCACCTTGCGCGTCGACGACGACGGCTTCGAGGAGGTGCGTCACCTCGCGAGCCCGGCCGCGCCCGCGGCCGCTCGCTACGCGGTGAAGCTCGGCCCGGCGCTCGTGCGCCTCCGGGCCCGCGCGCACATCGTCGAGGCGCTCGACGCCGAGGAGCGCGTCGTCTTCCGGACGCGGCCCGCGTTCGCGATCGACGCTGCGGGCACCGTGAGGCGGGTCGACGTCGCGCTCGAGGACGAGGCGACGGTCGTCGCGTCGCTCGACACCGACGGACTCGTGTTTCCCATCGCGGTCGATCCCGCGTGGGTGGCCGCGGATCTCTGGCCCGAGGAAGCGGTGGTCGCGCTCAACAGCACCTCGCTCGCGAGCCACGCCTCCGTGGCCGGTGATCTCGGGGTCGTCGACGTCGCGAGCGGCCCCGAGCTCTCGGCCGGCTGGAGCGCGGCGCTCGCCTCGCATGCCAAGGTCACCGGGAGCGTCGCGGCCGACCGCGTGAAGCTCGCGGCGCAGGTCGCCGTCACGGGCGATGTCGCGGCCAACGTCCTTCAGGCGCACAAGACCGTCGCCGTCGGCGGCACGCGCGCGACGCGCGTCGCCCTGCCGCTCGACCTCGAGGTGCCGCTCGTGACGGGCTGCGGAGCGCCGTGCGAAGGCGCGTCGTGCAGCGGCGAAGGCGGTGCTGGCGGCGCCGGCGGCCGGCCCACGGGTGCCGGGGGCGGCGTGGTGGGCATCGGGGGCGGCGTCGAGCGCGGCGGAGCGGGCGGGTGCGTGGGCCCGCGCTGCGACGTGGGCCCGATGCCCTCCGCGGTGGTCGCCGTCGGGACCTGCGGCAGCGGCACCACCGACGTCGAAGTGCCCGCGGACGGTGCCGAACCGCTCGCTCCCGGCAGTTACCGCGACGTGGTCCTCGGTGCGGAGCGCACGCTCGTGCTCCTCGGTGGCGTCTACGATTTCCGGTCGCTCACCGTCGGCGAGCACGGGCGGATCGAGTGCGAGGCACCCTGCGACGTCTTCGTCGCCGAGCGGCTCCGCGTCGCGGCCCACACGTTCGTCGGACCGAGTGCGGGCACGCCGGACATGCTGCCGAGCGACGTCGCGCTCGTGGTGCGCGGCCAGAACGGCGGGGCCGGCACGCCCACGGCCGAGCCCGCTGCGGCGGACATCGGCGAGCATGCGACCATCCAGGCGCACGCGCTCGTGTCGTCGGGCACGCTCATGCTGCGCTCGCACGTCGACTGGCTCGGCGTGGCGGCGGGTCGGGACGTGGCGCTCGGCCCGCACACCTACGTCGACCGGGGGATCGCGCGCAGATGCTTCAAACTCTGCAACCGACTCGTGGCGGCCGACTGCGCCGCGGGACCGTCGAGCGCGAAGGACTGCACGCTCGACTGCCGCAAGGCCCTCGAGGGCGCGTGCGACGTCGAGCACGCTGCGTTCCTGCTGTGTGCGACGACCGGCGAGCCGCCGGTCAGTTGCGTGAACGGCGTGCCGAGAGTCGCCACCTGCAACGGCGACGCGTGGGTTGACGTGATTCAATGCGTGGGCGCGCACGCGAGTGACGGTGATGCGTGCACTTACGATGAGTTCGCGTGTTTCCCCGGGCACTGCGCGCCTGACGTGGCGGTCACGCACATCCCGCTCCCCGTCGAGGACGACGGCAATCCGTGCACGGTCGATGCCTGCGACCCGACCGACGGGCACACGCAGCACACGAACGCCCCCGACGGCACGGAGTGCGCCGATGCGGAGCCCTGCAACGGTATCGAGCGGTGCGTGAGCGGCGCCTGTCGACCCGGCGCCCCGCCGGTGCTCCACGCGACGCCCTGCTCCCACGAGGTGTGCGTCCCGGGAGCCGGCGTGGAGGTCGTCTACGCGGACAGCACGACCTCGTGCGACGACGCTGATCTATGCACGGGTGTGGACACCTGCGATGGAGCCGGAACCTGCGCGCACACGGGCGGTCCCGCGATCGACGACCAAGACGAGAACGGCCCGACGATCGACCTCTGCGACCCGGAGACCGGCGACGTCACACACACGCCGGTTCCAGAGCTCGACGGCTCGGTCGCGACGAGCGCGTTCGAGGCGGGCAAGTTCCTCTACCTCGGCGTCGACGGCTCGCCGCCCGTGCAGACCCTCGCGGATCCCACCGTGATCGATCCGCTGCGTGCGACCGTGATCACGGGACACGTGACGGACGCGAGCGACACGGCACTCGCAGGTGTCCGGGTCAGCGCCCGCATCGCGGGCCAGCCCGCCGAGACCCCAGGGTTCGGCTCGACCCTCACCGATCCGAGCGGGCGCTTCCTCATCGTTGCGAACGGGGGCGGCCCCGTCACGCTCGGGTTCGAGAAGGCGCAGTACCTCACGGCCGAGCGGCGCGTCGAGGGGCGCAGCAACGACTACACGAGCGCGCCGGATGTGGCGCTCGTGAAGCGCGACGCGCGCGTGACGACCGTCGACGTGTCGGGCAGCATCTCCGAGCCCCAGGCGGTCGTCGGCAGCCCCGTGAGCGACCTCGATGGCCTTCGTCAGCCCCTGATCCTCATCCCTGCGGGCACGACCGCACAGTCGAGTGGCGGCCCCGTGCAGAGTCTCGCGCTCCGCATCACCGAGTACGCGGGGACTCTCGGTCCGGCGTCCTTGCCGGCGAGCTTGCCGCCGACGATTCTCCTTGAGCGCCCACCAAGGACGACGCCGAAGCGCGAGCGGCAGCGAGCCCATCCTCGACCGAGTGGCCGGCGGCCAGCTACCGGGCCCGATCGTGGAAGGCGGACCGGCAGCGGACGCGTACCTCAGCGCGGTCGACGGTCTTGCCGTCGGAGCGGACGGCAGCGTCTACGTCGCGGACTACAGCAACGCGCGCGTGCGGCGCATTGCGCCGGACGGCAGCATCACAACGGTCGCCGGTAACGGGCTCGGCGGGGACGACGGCGATGAGGGTGCCGCCACCGCGGCACAGTTGGTTCCACGTCGGGTGGCGCTCGGGCCCGATGGAAGCCTCTACGTCTCCGACTACCTCGGGCGGCTCCGACGGGTCACGCCGGACGGGATCATCCACAGGTTCGCGGGGTACGGAGTCGACAGCGCCGACGACCAGCCCGCACTCGGGGCCAAGCTCGCGGCGCCGCAGGGGATCGTGGTCGGCCCCGACGGCGCGGTGTACGTCGCGGAGGCGGGTGGCGTCGGTCGGGTGCGCAAGATCGGCCTCGATGGGGTCATCGTCACGGTGGCGGGTGGCGGCTTCGCCGCTCCACCGGGGCCCGCTACCAGCATCGCGCTGCCGCCGCTCGGCGCCATCGCCTTGGCGCCTGACGGCGCCCTCTACATGACCGTCGAGGACGGGCTCCTGCGCGTCGGCACGGACGGCATCCTCGAGCGCATCGCGGGCACGGTCGGTGTCAAGGGCGCGGCCGGCGACGGCGGCCTGGCCACGGCCGCGACGCTCGCGTGGCCGAGCGCCGTCGCCGTCGATACGAGCGGCAACGTATTCGTCGGCGTCGACGACGTGACGGACAACGACCCGAAGGGGTATCCGGGCGTCCGGCGCATCGACGCGCGAGGAATCATCCAGCGCGTCGCCGGTAGCCGGAACTCCACCTGTCCCGCCGTGTACACGTGCGGCCTCGGGGGGCCAGCAACCGCGGCGCAGCTCGGGTCGGTGAGGGCGCTTGCAACGGCACCCGATGGCTCGCTCGTCGTCGGTGTCAGCTGGAACGTGGGGCAGTACCCGCACGCAGATCCCAACACCGTGGCGCGACTGCGGCCCGCGCTCCCGGGCGTCTCACTCGGTGACATCCTGCTGCCGAGCGCGGACGGACGCGAAGCGTATCGCTTCGACCCGAAGGGCCGCCACCTCGAGACGCGCGATGCCGTCGATGGTGGCTTGCGGTACGCTTTCCACTACGACGGCAGCAACAGGCTCGACACCGTGACGGACCGAGACGGACTCGTGACCACGATCACCCGCGACGCCGTGGGCGCGCCGGCGAGCATCGTCGGGGCCTACGGCCAGGCGACTGCGCTCGGCGTCGGCAACGACGGCTACCTCTCGAGCATCACCAACCCGAACGCCGAGGCGATCCAGCTCGCGTACTCCACGGGGGGCTTGCTCGCGACCTACACCGACGCGAACGACCACACCACGCTCTACGAGTTCGACCCGAACGGTCGGCTCAAGAAGGCGACGGACGCGGCCGGCGGGTCGAAGGAGCTCGTTCGCACCGACGATGCGACGGGCGGCTTCGCCGTCGACCTCACCACGCGTCTCGGCCACACGACGAGATACCTCGTCTCGACCGACGACGCCGGCGCCCGCGTCTGGACGAACTTCTTCCCCGGCGTCTCGGCACCGGCGAAGACCACGGCGGGGCTCGACGGTCGCTCGACGACGCTGCGCCCCGACGGTACGACGGTCACGGTCGAGCGCGCCGCCGATGCGCAGTTCGGTTACCTCGCGCCGGTCACGGCGGTGCGGCGCACGCTGACCCCCGGCGGCCGGGAGCTCGTCCGCACGGGCAGCCGTTCGGCGGTCCTGGCCGATCCGCGCGACCCATTGACCCTCGCGAGCGCGGTCGAGACGGTCGAAGTCAACGGCCGCGCGTTCACGACGACCTACGACCGGGTGACGCGCACCGTGACTCGCACGACGCCCGAGGGCCGGACCCAGTCGGCGACGTTCGACCCGCAAGGCCGCCTCGTCAACGTCGCGCCGCACGGTCGCCTGTCGCTCGCGCTCAGCTACGATGGGTCCGGGCGCGTGACGCGGATCGTGCAAGGTGCCCGCGCGTGGCTCCGCACCTACGACGACTTCGGACGTCTGGCGACCGTGCGGGGGCCGCTCCAGTGCCAGCCCGACACCTTCCATACGACCTGCGCCGACGATGCCGCCTGCCCCGCGAACCACGTGTGCCTGCTGCCCGAGGGCGCGTGCGTCGAGGATCCCGCCGTGGCCCAGTGCCTCCTCCGCGGGAGCTCCTTCGGCTACGACCTCGCGAACCGGCCGACGACCTCGACGCGACCCGATGACCACGTCATCGGCACGAGCTACGACGCGAACGGCAACGCGAAGACCGTGACGCCGCCGGGCCGGCCGGCGCACCTC
>JACRDA010000084.1 GCA_016212965.1 Myxococcales bacterium | reverse complement strand
GCCCGCCGCCGGGCTACCCGCGCCCGGCGGGGTCGAGGGTGCTCCGGCCGCGGGCGCGCCGGGCTGGCCGGAGCCCGCGGCGGGCGCCGCCGGGTCGGTGGCTGCGCTCCCGGCGCTCCCGCTCCGCATCGCGAGCACGGCGAACAGGGCGGTGAGCAAGAGGGCGAGCCCGGCCCAGGCGAGCTTCGTGGTCGCGCCCACCGAACGCCCGGCCTTCACGTCGATGCGCTCGAGGCGCAGCGCCAGGCGCGTGCCGAGCGCGCCGGCCGCCCCGACGACGAAGAGCACGATGTCCCACGCGGGCCACGAGATGCGCGCGGCGCCGTGCAGGAACACCGCCTCGAACAGGCGCACGAACAGGGCCGCGAGGCCGTAGGCAAAGGCTCCGACGAGCAGCGGGCCGCGCACGCCGCGCAGCAGCTCCAGCACCTTGACGCTGTTGCCCCAGAGCGCCTTCTGGATGTGGCGGATGCCGAGGATGGCAGGCGTGAGCGCGAGGCACGTCACCGCCACGAGCACGAGCGCGGTCTCGGTGCCGGTGAGCTCGCCGCCGCCGCGGCTCAGGCGGATGGCGCCGCCGATCGCCGACACGAGGCCGCCGATGGCGAACAGGGCGGTGCCCGCGAGCGACAGGACGAGCATCGGGCGGGCGAGCTTGATCTCGCGCGCCTCGCCGGCCAGCTCGGCCATGGAGCCCGCGCGCGTGGCGCGACCCGCGGCGCGCGCGCCGCTCGGGCCGGTGGCCGCGGGCATCCCCAGGGCCGGGCCGTCCCCGGTGTCGTAGGGCGCGAGCGCGTCGTCGAGCTCGACCATGCTCTGGTAGCGCTCGGCCGGGTCCTTGGCCATCGCGCGCTGCACGATGGCCTCGAGGTGCTCCGGGATCGAAGGCTCGATGTCGCGCGGCCGCGGCGGCTCCTCGGTCAGCACGGCCACGACGGTGGAAGATGCGTCCCCCTTGTCGAAGGGCTCGGTCCCGGTGAGGCAAGCGTAGAGCACGGCCCCGAGCGCGTAGACGTCCGTGCGCTGATCCGAGCGCACGCCGCGCGCCTGCTCGGGCGACATGAACGACGGCGTGCCCATGATGATGCCCGTCTTCGTCAGGTTGCTGCCGCCCTCGCCCTCCTCGATGCGCGAGATGCCGAAGTCGACCACCTTCACGAGCGGCTGCTGCGGATCGCCGGTGAGGAAGATGTTGTCGGGCTTGATGTCGCGGTGCACGACGCCGCGCGCGTGAGCCGCGGCGAGCGCCTTGCACACCTGGCGCGCGATGTAGACGGCGGAGGCGACCCCGAGCTTGCCCGTCTTGTCGAGCAGCGCGCCGAGGTCCGACCCCTCGAGGTACTCGGCGACGAAGAAGGGCCGGCCGTCCGGGGTCTTGTCGACGTCGTACACGCCGACCACGTGCGGGCTCTGGATCGAGGAGGCCGCCTCGACCTCGCGGTAGAAGCGCTGCAGGACCTCGGCGCTGCGCGCGAACTCCGGGTGCAGGGTCTTGATGGCGAAGCGCTTGCTCTTGATGCGGGTGTGCTTCGCCTCGTACACGCGGCCCATGCCGCCCTCGCCGACGACGCGCACCACGGTGTAGGTGTTGCTGAGCGTCGCGCCGACGAGGTCGTCCTCGGGCGCTTCGGCGAAGCTCCGCGACGGGTCGAGCTCCGAGTACGTCGCGGCGGGCGCGAGGTGCCCGGGTGGGGCCAGCGGCGGAGGGGGCATTCCGGCGTGGCTCGATGACGACGGCGTATCGGCCATGGGTGGGCCAGTCTACGACGAACGCGTGCCGGATGGGCAGCGCCGATGCGGCCTCCGGGCCCCGGCGGCGCCGGAGCGTGCGTCATCGCACGCTCACGGGGCGTCCGTTCGCTGCCGCGCGGGGACAGGTCGCGGCCGATGTGCGAAGCTCGACCCGATGCCCGAGCGTCCCCTCGACCGCCCGCCCGGGCGGTTCGCGCGCCTCCTCGTCCTCGCCCTCGTGGGTGCGGGGCTCGCGCTCGCCGGCGCCGCCGGGTGTCGGCCCCAGGGCGAGCCGGTGGAGGTCGGGATCTGTGGGGGCAAGCCCTGCCCGGGCGGGGCGATGCCGGGCGCGAGCATCGGCAACAGCAAGATGTGCAAGTGCCGCGCTTGCGCCCCGGCGCGCTGCTGCACCGACACCGAGTACACCGACGACGACGCCGGCGCCCCCGGCGCCGACGACGCCGGCCCGAACTGCACGCAGAGCTACGACTTCGACGAGCGCTGCGCCTTGCAGGTCAAGAGCTGTGCCCCGCGCTGCCACGAGCACGTGTGGCGCGTGAAAAAGGACGAGAGCTGCGAGGCGAAGAACCCCGCGGAGTGCTGCAGCGCGGAGGGGTGATCAGGGCATAGGCGCGGACCAGCGTGCAGCGTGCCCGAGAGAGCGAACCGCCAAGGCGCCAAGAGCGCCAAGGTATGGACGGGTCGAGCCGTCGCCGGCGCGAAGCGGATCCGCTGCCCGTTCCGCCCTCTCTTCCCCTTGGCGCTCTCGGCGCCTTGGCGGTTCGCTCCATCTGGAGGCGCCCGGCCCCCGGCATCACAGCTCGACGACGCCGTACACGCCGTTCTTCTCGCAGCCCTGCGTCTGCGCGAGCGTGACCGAGCCCGCGCGCGCGGTGAGCTCGACGCCGAGCACGGTGCGCACGCGCACGTCGACCGCGAGCGTCGTGCCGGGCGTCGTGCCGACGGGCACCGCGAGCTGCACGGCGGCCGTGCCCGCCGGGTCGGCGGCGCACGCGAGCACCGCCTCCTCGGGCGAGCCGAAGCAGCAACCGACCGACGTGCCGCTCACGATGCAGCCGTCCGGCACGCTGCCGCCGGCCGTCTCGACCACGTCGACGAGCGCCTGGCCGCACACGGCCCCCACGCAGACGTCGACGTCGAGCGCAACCTCCTCCTCTGCGAGCCCCTCGAGCGCCGGCAGGCGTACGAGCACGGAGCCCGCCTCGCCGGCGCACGCGCCCGCGAGGTCGAGCGGGTCCGGTGTCTCGACGCGCACCTCGCCGTCGCAGGCGCCGAGCGCCGCGCACGCGATCCCGAGCCCCACCACCGCCACGATGCCGTTCGCGATCATCATGCAAGACCGGGATTGCAAGAGCGCGGCCAGGTGCGGGGTGCCGATCGTCGCGGCGATGCTCGTGACAAAGCGCGTACTTGCGGGCCGCCCCCGCGCCGGCCGAGGGTCGCGCGCCGGGGACGTCCCATGGGACAGCCGGCACCTGGAGCCCGGACCTCCGCACGCAGCGCCCGTGGCGCTTCCACTCGCCGCGGCGACGGGGCAGACTCACGCCGACGCGCGATGACTCGCCCTCCCGGATCGATCCCTCCGGCGCCCCGCGACCTCGAAGAGAGCGGTGACCCGATCCTGCGCCAGCTCGGCGACGCCGACCGCGAGCGGCTGGCGAAGTTCCTCGAGCAGGTGTCGCTCCGGCCGGGGACCGTGGTCGTGCGCGAGGGCGAGCGCGACCGCTCGATGTACTTCGTGCTCTCCGGGGCGGCGCGCATCGGCCGCGGCGAGGTGGCGCTCGGTCGCGTGGTGCCGGGCGAGCACTTCGGCGAGCTCGCCCTGCTCGCGGACCGGCCGCGCGCGGCGACCATCACCGCGGAGACCGAGCTCGAGCTCGCGATGCTCACCGCGGAGGCCTACGCCGAGCTCTCCGCCGCGCACCCGGATCTCGCGCTGCGCGTCGTGCAGGCGCTCGTCGGAGGGGTGGCCGGGCGGCTGCTCGAGATGACCGACTCGGTGGGGCTGCTCCTGCAGGAGCGGTCGCTGCCGCGCCGCGTGCTCGTGGACGTGCGCTTCGGGACGCGCGGCGAGTCGGTGCGCACGGGCTCGAGCTTCGAGTCGCTCCTGCCGCACGCCGTCGCCGGCTCGCTCGTGGTCGCGGCGCTCGTCGATCGCAAGGCGCAGTCGCTCGCGGGGCCCGTGTCCTCCGACTGCCTGCTCGAGCCCCTGCGCCTCGACCACTGGGAGGGGCAGCGCATCTGGCGCCAGAGCCAGGCGCTCGTCCTGCTCGAGGCGGCGCGCCGCCACGACCCGACCCTGCCGCTGCGCATGGGCCACTCGGTCGGCTTCGCCCAGCGGGTGACGCTCGGCGCGGTCGACGGCCGCGACCTCGCGGAGCTCGCCTCCGCCATCGAGGGACGCATGCGCGAGGTGGTCGCCGAGAACCTGCCTCTGCGCGAGGAGTGGTGGACCGTGGACGAGGCTCTCGCGCACTTCGCCACGGTGGGCGTGGCGGAGCTCGCGACGCTGCTCGAGACGTGGCGCGAGCCCGCGGTGCCGCTCGTCGCGTGCGGCGGGGCCTACGCGCTCAGGCTCGGCCCGATGCTGCCCTCGACCGGTCGGCTGTCGTTCGGCTTCCGCGTGCTGCCCGACGAGGACGGTCTGCTCATGGTGTACGCCCAGCCGCAGACCGCGACCGGCGAGGCGCCCGAGAGCCTCGCGCGGGCGAGCGCCCCCGACGTGCCGCAGCCCATGGTCGAGCGCGCGCGCGCCGTGTCGCGGCAGGCCCGCAGCATGACGCGCGAGCAGGATCGCTGGCTCGCCACGCTCGGCATCACGAGCATCGGCGCCTTCAACCGCGCGTGCATCCGGGGCGACGTCACGCAGCTCATCCGCGTGAGCGAGGGCTTCCAGGAGAAGAGCATCGGGCGCATCGCCGACACGATTCACGCGCGCGGCGAGCGGGTGAAGGTCGTGTGCATCGCCGGCCCCTCGTCGAGCGGCAAGACCACCTTCATCAAGCGCCTGTGCGTGCAGCTGCAGGTCAACGGCATCAACCCGGTCGGTCTGTCCCTCGACGACTACTACGTCGACCGCGAGGTGACGCCGCGCGACGACAAGGGCGACTACGACTACGAGGCCTTCGAGGCGCTCGACGCGCGGCTGCTGCAGGAACACTTCGGGCGACTGCTCCGCGGCGAGAGCTGCCGGACGGCGCACTACGACTTCGCCACCGGCGCGAGCGAGCCCGCGGGCGGCCCGGAGATCGCGCTCGGGCCGCGCGACATCCTCATGCTCGAGGGCATCCACGCCCTGTCGCCGCGCCTGCTCGCGAGCCTGCCGGAGGGGAGCGTGTTCCGCGTCTTCGCCTGTCCGCTCGCGCAGCTACCCTTCGACCGGCTGACGCGCGTCCACGCGAGCGACGTGCGCCTGTTGCGGCGCATCGTGCGCGACCGGCACAGTCGCGGGGCCACGGCCGCCATGAACATCCTGCGCTGGCCGAGCGTGCGCGCCGGGGAGCGCCGGCACATCTTCCCGAACCAGCACCTCGCCGACGCCGTCTTCGACTCGTCGCTCATCTACGAGCTCAGCGTGCTCAAGGTGTTCGCCGAGCGCTACCTGCTCGAGGTGCGGCAGAGCGACCCCGCCTACACCACCGCCTTCCGCCTCCTCGGGCTGCTCGATCGCTTCGTCACCATCTACCCCGACCACGTGCCGCCGACCTCGATCCTGCGCGAGTTCATCGGCGGCAGTGGCTTCGAGTATTGAGGTCTCCCCATGCCGCTCCACGCCCTTCACGAGACCCTGTCCAGCGAGCACGCCGGCCTCCGCAAGCGCCTGCGCGACCTGCTCGAGCTGCGCGACGCGGCGGCGCTCGCTGCCGAGCTCGGCGCGCTCGCGGCGCTGCTCGCGAGCCACTTCGCCGGCGAGGAGGCCGAGGGCGGCCTCTTCGCGACGCTCGCGAGCTCGCTCCCCGAGGCGACCGTGGCGCAGCTCCGCGCCGACCACCGCGAGATCGAGGCGACGCTCGCGGAGGTCGTGGCGCTCGTGTCCCGCCCCGGCGCGACCGTGCCCGTGCCCGTGGTCCACGCCCTCGTCGCGACCGTGGCCGAGCACGAGCGGCGCGAGAACACGCTCTTCCAGGAGCACCTCGAGCGCGACGTCGGCAGCGGCGACTGAGTCTGCAAATTCGCGCCGTGCGCGAGGCTACGGGATGCGCCTGCGCCCGCCGCCAGAACGCGGCGCGTCAAGCACCCGGTTCGCGGCCCACGACGAAGTACGTCGTCTCCCCCCGGGGCGGTCACGGCACCGAGCAAAGGGCGTCCGGCGGCGTCCGTCACGAGCCGTGCGCCTGCACGTCGCCCGTGGTCACCGCCTCCTTGCTCCACCGGACGACCCGATTCCGCCCGCTCGCCTTGGCGGCGTAGAGCGCCTGATCTGCCTGCTTGACGCACTGCCAGAACGACTCCGAGTCCTTCGGGAATGCACCTGCGCCGATGCTGATCGTCTTCTTGAGGACGATTCCTTCCCCGGCGAACTCGTGACGCTCGATCGCCATGCGAATGCGCTCGGCTACCATGCCGATCTGGTCATCCAGCGTTTCTTGAAGCACCACGAGGAACTCCTCGCCCCCGAAGCGAATCACGATGTCGGCGGCCCGAACCGTGTCGACGAGGATCGCGGCGACGCCCTTGAGCACCACATCGCCGAATGGGTGACCGTACTGGTCGTTGACGGCCTTGAAGTGGTCCACGTCCACGAGCAAGACCCCGACTGTTGCCCGGCGCCGTTTCGTCATCGCCACGAGGTTCACCTGGAGCGCCTCGAGGAACCGTCGGTTGTAGAGGCCCGTGAGCGGATCGCGCATGGCGGAGTCCTTGAGCGCCTCGTTCAAGCGCTTGGCATCGAGGACCGGGAGCGCCTCCCGGACGAAGCGCTCCGCGCTCGCCACCTGGGCCCGGAACGTGCCGGGATCCGAGCCCGCCGGAGCGACGAACTGCACCACGCCGCCGGTGGTTCCCCCGATGCGCAGCGGCAGACAGATGTGGTGCCGACCCTCCCCGCTGAACAGGTTGCAGACGCCCGGGAAGTTCAATGAAGAGACGGTGGCGCCCGTGCGACGGGCGCGGCAGAGATCGCTGCTCTCGAGGATCGCGTCGCTGCACCAGTCTGCGGCATCCGGTGCCGCAGTCGCCAGGCTCATGCGCACGCCGCCGGGATCGACGGTGAACACGCGGTGCGCAAGCGCCGCCGCGTCGAAGACGGAGGCCAACCGCTGGTAGACGTCGCCGGCCGTGGCATCGGAGTCGATGACCTTCCGGAACGCGTCGACCTCCCGCAGCGCGTCCAGGAGCGAGTTGAACCGGGTCGATAGCTCACCCACCTCGTCCCTGGAAGCCACCGTGATGTGACCGAGCGATTCCAGGTCGCCCCCGGTGAGAACCCGAATCTGCTCGATCATGGTGCCGATCGGCTGCGTCAGGGACCGTGCGATGGAATAGGTGAACGTCAGCAAGAGCAAATGGGCGACGACCAATGCGCCGATGATGAGCGGCCGCCCCTCCGGTGGCGCGTAGTAGGCGCCAGCGAATCCGAGGACCAGGAACCAGAACGAGGTGCCGGCCGAAAACAGCGCGAACTTGCGGCGGATGGGCGTGTGAAGAAACGTGAGCTCGTGAAGGAGCCGTCGGCCCCATGCGTGCAGCGGAATGGCCGGGCGGGTCCGTGGCGTCGATGGCGCGTGGGGTCGGGCCTCGTCGGACATGGGGCTCGATGCTGCGACGTCGGTCCGAGCGCCGCAACGGAGAACGGCACGGCGGCGCGGGCGCGCTCGAGGTCGCCGGCGCGAAGCTCATCGTAGACTTTCGCCTCCTGCACGCCGTACGGATCGACGCCGAGGCCGAAGCAGGCGCCGAAGCGCGCTCACGCGGGCGCCGAGCTCGATCTGCTGGTCGAGCGCCGCGGCAAGCGCTTCGGCTTCGAGGTGAAGCACACGGACGTCGTGTCGGTGACGAAGTCGATGCGCATCGCCACCCAGGATCTCGACCTCGCGCACCTCTTCGTGGTGCACCCGGGCACGGCGGCCCATGCGCTCGACGACCGGGTGAGCGCGCAGCCCTCGGCGGATCTGCCGAGCCTCGCGGCCGATCGGCGCCTGCACGCGGACTGACGCGCAACGGTGATCGTCGAGCCACGGCGCTCTGCGGCGCCGGCGCGGGGCCGCGTCCTTCGAGCGCGATGGCATCGCGGCGATCATCTCCACCGCGGATCCGGCGCGCCCGTGTCTCGGGCTTCTTCGCGTCTCGCCGCCTTCGAGGCCAGCAGCCTCGCGGTTGCTCCGCCGCAGCGGAACGCACGGGCCGTTGCCCATCGAGGCGATCGTGCTCGGGTACGTGTGGCCGTTGAGCGTGACCTTGCCCAACGGGGTGCGGTCACCGCTTCCCGCCTGGGTGCGCGATGGATCCTGGTCTGCGTCCGGCGTCCGGTGGCGCCCGCAGCGACGACGCGCCGATGTCGCGACGTTCGCCTACGGCGCGAACATCTCCTGCAGTACACCCAGGAGGCGGGCCAAGGTGGGGGCGGGAAGTCGTCCGAGGGGACGGACCAAGCGCTGGCGATCCACGGTGCGCAGCTGGTCGGTGACGATGTGGCCGCTCTTGCTCTGGAAGCGGCAGGGAACACGAAAGGGGAACGGATGGGAGACGCTGGTGAGCGGTGCGACGATGACGGTGCGGAGATGCAGGTTGAGCTCGTCCGGGGACACCACCACGCAGGGCCGCGTCTTCTGGATCTCGGTGCCGCGCGTAGGGTCGAGGTCGACCAAGAAGACGTCTCCGCGTCGGACACGTCGGGTGCTCACCACTGCCACTCGGCCTCCTCGAAGTCGGTGGAGGTGGGCGGATCCAGGAGATGATCGCCGCCCTGGGAATGCAGCTGCCGAGCGGCTTCCGCCCAGCCGCCGCGTGCTTTCCGGGCCGCCGTGATGACCACGGTCGCTCCTCGGACCTCGAGCTCGACCTCGTCGGTCAGGCGAGCCTGTTCGATGACGACCTTGGGGAGCCGAATGCCGCGCGAGTTGCCGATGCGAACGAGCTGAGCCTTCATGGCGTAGATACTTTGTAGGTACACACGGCGGTCGTCAAGGACGTTCGCGCTGCGGCGCATGCCCCGGCGCGGCGCGCGATCTAGAGGTCTCGCGCAGCGGGTCGGGGCGCGTCCTCGGGCGGCGCCGCGCGCCGGCCGTGCCAGCCGATCAGTAGGCCGACGCTCGCGTAGAACGCGGCGACCAGCCCCCAGGCGGCGAGCCAGCCCCGCTCGATGAGCGCGCCCGCCCCGAGGTTCGCGACGATCTGCGCCAGGCTCGCGAGCGACTGCGACACGCCGAGCGCCATGCCCTGCTCGTCGGGGCCGACGCTCTTCGTGATGAGCGTCGTCAGGGTGGGGCGCGTGACGGCGGTCCCGAAGGCGCCGACGACCGTGAGCACGACGAGCACCGGCACGACGTAGGCGAAGCCGAGACACGCGTAGGCGACGGCCATCGCCCCGAGCCCGATGGTTGCGAGGCGCGCGTCGCCGAAGCGGCGCACGAGCCGGCCGATGAGCCCGCCCTGGACGACGGCGCCGACCAGCCCGCTCACGCCGAAGATGTAGCCGGCCTCGTCGACCGTGAAGTCGAAGCGCGCCTGCAGGAAGAGCGCGAGCCCGCCGACCAAGGTCGAGAACGACAGCATGAACGCGAAGAACTCGAGCAGGCGGCGGCGCGCCTCGGGGCGCCGGAGCAGCTCGCCCGCCGAGCGTGTCCGGCTCGGGCTCGCGGCCGGCGCGCGCTCGGTCGTGGCGGTCGTGGCGGTCGTGCCGGTCGCGCCGTCGCTGCCCGGCTGGTCGCTCGGGCGCGGGGCCGTCCGCGGCAGGAGCGTCGCCGTCGTGACGATCGACAGGGCGGAGAGGCCCGCGGCGAAGAGGGCGGGCGCGGCGTAGCTCACGTGGTGCGCGAGCGCGCCCGAGATGAAGGGCCCGATGAGAAACCCGGTCCCGAAGGCGATGCCGACGAGCGCGAAGGCGCGCGTGCGGTTCTCGGGCCGCGTCACGTCGCTGACGTACGCCTGCGCGATGCTGAGGTTGCCCGCCGTCAGGCCGTCGATGATGCGGCCGAGGAACAGCATCCAGAGCGAGGACGCGTTGGCGATGATGAGAAAGCCGACGAAGGTGCCGAGCTGGCTCGCGAGCAGGGTCGGCTTGCGCCCGACCCGGTCCGAGATGCGCCCGAGGATGGGCCCGCTCACGAGCGTGCACACGGCGTAGCTCGCCGCGAGCGTCGTGACGACGAAGGGCGAGGCCCCGAAGTGGCGCGCGTAGTAGGGCAAGAGCGGCAGCACGATCGTGAGGCCGAGCACGTCGACCAGGACCGTGAGGAAGATCGGGAAGAGCGGGGAGCGGAACATGCGCGCCGCGGCTGTGTAGCACGCGGTGCCGGTGCGCAGGCCCTCGACGCTCGGTGGCTGCCACGCGTAGCATGAAGCGCATGCGAGCTTGGCGCATGCTTGGGGCCGCTCTCCTCGTGGGCACGCTGGTGGCGCTCGGCGCTGGCGCTTGCAGCTCCGACGAGAACACCGTCGACGGCACCGGTCTCACCCCGAACGGCGGCAGCGCTGGTGCGGGAGGCGGCACGGGTGCGACGGCAGGCGCCGGAGGCGCGACCGGCTGCACGAGCTCGGACGGCTGCACCGGCACGGACGTGTGTGTTGGCGGCGTGTGCTGCGCGAGCGACAAGGCCTGCGCTTCGAGCTGCTGCGGCGGCGCGGACGTGTGCCTGTTCGACCAGTGCGTGACGCCGGGCGGCCCGTGCCACACCGCCAACGACTGCCTGCCGGGCCAGTACTGCGAGACCGCGCTCGGCGACAACGGCGGCTCGGGCGGCTCGGGCTCGGGTGGCTCGGGCTCGGGCGGCGGGCCCGTCTGCTCGGCGCCGGTGCCGCTCGAGGGGCGCTGTCTCGACCTGCCGCCGGAGTGCGACGCGAACGGGCAGCCGCCCGGGTGCGTGCCGATCTGCGAGTACCACCCGCCGCCCGGCATGCTGAACGCGGTCCCGAAGTGGACCTGGGGTCCGACGGGCACCGGGCTCCGGCCGAACTTCACGGACGTCTGGTCGACGCCCGCGGTCGGGCGCGTCTACGACGCCAACTGCGACGGCGCGGTCGACGAGCTCGATCCGCCGGACATCATCTTCGTGTCCGGTCGCGGCATCCACACGACCACGGGGGTTGGGACCTGCTGCCAGTGCACCGGTGCCGCGGTCTCGGCGTGCCTCACGGGTGTCCTGCGCATGCTCGACGGGCGCAGCGGCGCCGAGATCTGGTCCCTCGACACCGTGGGCGGGGGCTCCGTCGGCTTCGCCGGCCTCTCGACCGCGATCGGCGACATCGACGGCGACGGGCGCATGGACATCCTCGCCGTCACCGGCGAGGGCTACGTCGTCATGGTGACCGCCGAGGGGCAGGTGGTGCGCACGAGCGATCTACCCATCCCGGGCCACGGCAACGCCACCTTCGGCTGGGGCGGCGGGCTCGCCATCGCGGACATGGACCACGACGGCTTCCCGGAGATCGCCTACGGGGCCACGGTCTACGCGACGACGAACGGCGCCATCACGCTCCTGTGGACCGGCACGGGCGGCATCGGCGGTGGGCAGGTCTACGAGGCGCTCTCGACCTTCGTCGATCTCGACGGCGACCCCGACGGCAACCTCGAGCTCCTCGCCGGCCGCACGGCCTACCGCGCGAACGGCTCCATCCTGTGGGATCGCCCGGGCTTGACCGACGGCTTCTCCGCGGTCGGCAACCTCGATCTGCTCCCCGGCCCCGAGGTGGTGCTCGTCGCGGGTGGGCAGGTGCGGATCCTCGCGGGCGCGACCGGCGCCAACCTGCTCGGTCCCGTGACGCTGCCCGGCACGGGCTTCGGCGGGCCGCCGACCGTGGCCGACTTCGACGGCGACGGCCTGCCCGAGATCGGCGTCGCGCAGGCGACGTTCTACTCGATGCTGAAGCCCGATTTCGCGGGCAATGCGATCACCATCCCGTGGGCGACGCCGAACCACGACCTCAGCTCGTCGGTGACGGGCTCGAGCGTCTTCGACTTCGAGGGCGACGGCAAGGCCGAGGTCATCTACGCCGACGAGTGCTTCCTCTGGGTGTTCGACGGACAGACGGGCGCCGTGCGCTTCGCGACCTCCCACACCTCCTTCACGGCCACCGAGGCCTCGCTGCTCGCCGACGTGGACGGCGACGGGCACGCCGACATCCTCATGGTGTCGAACGGCGCCGACCCGAGCGCGGCCGGCTGGGCCTGCATGAACGGCAACGGCGTCCCCGTGACCGTGAACGGCCACACCTGGGTGCCCGGCCCGACGGCCGACCAGGGCTACCGCGGCCTCGCCGTGTTCGGCGACGCGGCCAACTCCTGGGTCGGCACCCGCACCCTGTGGAACCAGCACACCTACCACGTGACCAACGTGTGCGACGACCGCGACTCGGCGTGCGTGGCGCCCAACGTCTACGGCTCGATCCCGCAGAACGAGCAGCGCAACTGGACGCTCGGCTGGCTCAACAACTTCCGCCAGAACGTGCAGGACGGCGGCCTCTTCGACGCAGCGGACGCGACCGTGAGCCTCGCGGTCGACTGCACGAATCCGGTCCTCGCGCACGTGAGCGTGCGCAACCAGGGGATGTCGTCGCTCCCGGCCGGCGTCGTCGTCGGCATCTTCGCCGAGCAGACGCCCGAGGTGCAGGTGGCCGAGGTCCAGACGACGCACGCGCTCTTCCCCGGGCAGACCGAGGTGCTCGTCGCGCCCGTCGACTCGGCGCTCGCCGGCACCGAGGACACGTACCTCGCGCGCATCCTCGTCGACCCGCTGAATCCGACCTTCCACCAGTGTCGCGAGGACAACGACGAGAGCGCGCCGGTCACGCCGAGCTGCGTGCAGTGAGCGCGCCGCCTCGGCAGAGCGTGCGTCACGGCTCGACCAGCACCTTGAGCACGCCGCGCCGAGCCGCGTGGGCGAGGGCCTCGTCCGCACGGGCGAGCGGGTAGCGCGCTGCGACGAGCGCCGAGGGATCGACGGCGCCCGTGGCGAGCGTCGCGACGGCGCGCGCGATGTCGCCGCAGCGCGAGCCGACGACGCGGAGCTCGTGGACGACGATGGGCGCGAGGTCGGCGCTCGCCGGGCCGGCGGTCGTCGTCTTGAGGACGAGCGTCCCGCGCGGCTCGAGGAGGCGGAGCGCGAGCGCGAGCCCGCCCGGCGAGCCGGTGGCCTCGACGACGGCGCGCGCGCGCTCCGGGTGCGGACCGAGCTCGTGCTCGAGCACCGAGGTGGCGCCGAGCGCGCGCCCGAGCGCGAGCTTGTCCTCGTGGTGGCCGACGAGCCGGACGGCGAGCCCCGCGCTCCGGAGGGCATGGACGACGAGCAGGCCGAGCTTGCCGTCGCCGAGGACGACGACGGGTCCCGCGCGGCCTCGGTCGGCGGCGTCGGGCGCATCGAGCGCGTCGAGGGCATCGAGCACGTGGAGCGCGGCGGCGAGCGGCTCGGCGAAGACCGCGCGCTCGTCGCAGAGGGCGTCCGGTACGGGCACGAGGCAACGCTCCGGCATCACGAGCTCCTCGGCGAGCGCCCCATCGCGCCCCAGGATGCCGAGCACGGTGCGCGTCGCGCAGTGGTGTCCGCCACGCGCGCGACAGTCCTCGCAGGCGCCGCAGCCGGCGTTGATGTCCGCCACGACGCGCGTGCCGATCGCCCAGGCGCCGGCGCTCTCGACGACCTCGCCGACGAGCTCGTGCCCGAGCACGCCGCGGAAGCCCATGTACCCGGCCGCGAGCTGCAGATCGGTGTCGCACACGCCGGCGAGTCGCACCCGGATGCGCGCGTCGCCGGGGCCGCGATGCGGTCGAGGGTGATCGCGGACGACGCGGGGCGGGGGGCCGTTGACGAGGGCGAGCATGCGCGGAGCATAGTCCCGCCGCGGACGCTGCGGCCCCGGCGGGCGACCGGGCGCGCCGCGAGGCCGCCCATGACCCGGCGATCAGGGTGCCCGAGCGCCAACCGGCCCGAACTCCGCGGTTCCGGCCGCTGGTACGTGCCTTGCTCTGCCCGGGGCGGACGATCATGCAGCACCCCCTCGCCGCCACCCTCGCCGCGCTCGTCACCACCGCATCGCTGCCGCTGTTCGCGGGGGAGCCCGGCACGGCCGAGGACGCCGCCGCGCCGCCCGCCGCCGTCGCGCCCATCGTCCCCGGCGACTGCGACGCGCGGAAGTTCCTCGAGGGCGTGCGCGGCGCCGACGTGACCGAGCGCATCGGCGCCTATGACGCCTTCGTGCGGACCTGCCCGGACAGCCCCGCCGCCGCGACGCTCTACGAGGAGTCGATGCTGCTGCGCGAGCTGCTCGCGCGCCAGCTCGACGAGATCGCAGACCCTCCGGCGCCGCCTCCCGGCGCCGCGGTACCGCGGCCCGCGAGCCCGGGCGGCCGGCCGGCCCCCGCTCCGCCCGCACCCGTCGCACCCGCCGCGACGAGCGGCGCGCTCGTGCTCGGGCCGACCGACTACGGCGAGCACGAGGGTCTGTTTTTCCGCCTCGCGGCCGGCGCGAGCTACTTCAAGGGCAACTACGAGGGCGTCCTGTCGGGCTGCGCCAGCTGCCTCGACTACGCCGCGTTCTCGACCAAGCAGTCGCTGAGCGGCCCCGCCCTCGGCGCCGAGGCGACGATCGGGTACGCCTTCGTGCCCGGGCTTGCGCTCGGCCTGCGCTTCTCGGCGCTGCTCGTCGCCGGGTGGAAGATGGACGACCCAGCGCTCGAGTCGAAGGCCTTCGGCCTCGGCCTGATCCAGCCGATCGTGTCATGGTACCCCGACCCCGAGGACGGCTTTCACCTGTGGATCGCGCCGGGGGCGGGCTTTGCGACGGTGCGCGACGCGGGCGGACAGCTGCCCGAGGACGCGCTGAAGGGCTTCGCGATCTCGACCGGCCTCGGCTACGAGGGCTGGGTCGGCGAGGACGTCGGGGTCGGGCTCGAGCTCCTCATCGACGGCGGGTACCTGTCGAGCTCGGAGCGGGGCGGCGCGCCGGCGACCTCGCTCGGCTTCGTGGCCCCGGGCGCGGCGCTCACCGTGACCCTGAACTGACGCGCCGGCACGCGCTCTCGGCTCGCACGGGCCCGATCGTGGGCGAACCTGGCGTCCTCGCCGTGGATCTCTCATGCTCGGCTCGGAGGAGCCATGACCCAGCCGAAGCGCCGCCACCCGAACGTCGTCAACCTCGAGGACGTCGCCCCGCTCGCGATGCAGAAGGGCACGCGCTTCGGCCTGCGCACGCGCCGGCTCGGGACGGCGACCGGCGCGGCCGGCCTCGGCTGCAGCTGGTACGAGGTCGAGGTCGGGCGCAGCGCCTTTCCGCGGCACTTCCACTGCGCCAACGAGGAGGCCCTGTTCGTGCTCGACGGCGAGGGGACCCTGCGGCTCGGCGACGCCGAGGTCCCGGTGCGGGCGGGCGACTACGTCACCCTGCCGGTCGGCCCCGCGCACGCGCACGAGCTCGTCAACACGGGCACGGCGCCGCTCCGCTACCTGTGCTTCTCGACGCTCCACACGGTCGAGGTCGTGGGCTACCCGGACTCGAAGAAGGTCGCCGCCCTGGCGGCCCCCGACCACACGAGCGGCAAGCTCTGTGTGCGCGAGATCTTCCGGAGCGCGTCCGCGGTCGACTACTACGACGGCGAAGACGTCGAGTGAGGCCCCTCGTGCGCACGGCGCGGGTCGAGCTCGTCGTCGACCGCGACCACTACGCGACGCTCGTGCAGAAGGCGGTGCTGTCGGCGCGCGTGTCCATCTGGATCGCGACCGCGAACCTGAAGGACATGCACGTCGAGGCACCGGTCGGGAGCGTCGCCCGGGCGCGCGGCCGCTACGTGTCGCTGCTCGACACGTTCGCGGGCTTCGTGCGCGACGGGGTCGAGATCCGCATCCTGCACGCGAGCCCGCCCTCGCGCCCCTTCCGCGCCTCGCTCGAGCGCCACGCGCGGCTCACGCCTCCGGGCTTCGAGCTGCGGGCGTTCCCGCGCGTCCACCTCAAGATGGTGGCGGTCGACGGTCGCTACCTCTACCTCGGCAGCGCGAACTTCACCGGCGCGGGCCTCGGCGCGAAGGGCGAGGGCCGGCGCAACTTCGAGATGGGCATCGCCACGGACGATGACGCGCTCCTCGACCGCGCCCAGGAGCGCTTCGACGCCATCTGGGCGGGGCGCGCCTGCGCCGGCTGCCGCGTGCGGGCCTTCTGTCCGGGGCCGCTCGACGGCAAGGCGTCGGACTAGCTCTCTCGGAGCCGGCGACCGCGGCGCACCGCGGGCGACGAGACCCTCAGTACCAGCCCGGCATGCCGAAGGGTGCGGGGGGCGGGTGCGCCTCGGGCCCGCGCGGCGGGTGCACGCCCTCGAGCGCGTCGGCGATCTCGTTGAGGTCGGTCGCGAGCGCCCAGGCGAGCGCGAAGAAATAGGCGAACCGGTGGCGCCGGCGCGCGATCGCGCCCACGCGGCGCTTGGCCGACTCCACCGCGTCGGGCACGGCCTCCCACCGGAACCAGCGCGACAGGCCGGGCACGAGCGCGAAGAACGCACTGAACTCGCGCGACTCGGTGACGCGCACGAGGTCGGCGCCCATCTGGTAGTACCACACGAGCTCGACGATCCAGCCCCCGACGAAGAGGGCCGCGGCGATGCCCAGAATGAGGACCGACTGCGCGACGAGTCCCATGATCGCGAGCACGACGGCGAGCAGCTGCAGCGTGTTCGGGAGCAGGTAGGCGACCCAGGCGTTGCGGCGCGTCGGGGGCACGAGCGCGACGGCGCCGAAGGGCTGCTGCACCGGCACGCCGACGAAGACGCCGTTCGCGAAACCCGGGGGATTGCCGACCGGCGCCTGCGGCTGCGCGTAGCCAGCCGGCGCCTGCGCATAGCCCCCCGGTGGCTGGCCGTAGCCCCCGCCGCCCGGCGGCTGGCCATAACCCCCGCCGCCCGGTGGTGGCCCGAAGCCTCCGCCCCCCGGTGGTCCCCAGCCCCCTCCGCCGCCCGGCGGCGGCCCGTAGCCTCCACCGCCCGGTGGCGGTCCGAAGCCCCCACCTCCCGGTGGCTGGCCCCAGCCGGGGGGCTGTGCCGCGTGGCGCATGTCGGATCGGCTCGCGTCGTGGGAAGGGGTCGCGTGAGTCACGCGGGCATTGTACGAGATGCGCGCCGTAAGCCAAGGGTGCGGGCGCCAGAACGCGAGCGCCCCAGCGCGCCCTAGAGACCACCACGGAGGCACGGAAACACGGACAGCTGCACGGAGCCGGCAGGGTTCAGAGACTCCTCCGTGTCACGCTCCGTGTCTCGGTGCCTCCGTGGTTCGGGCCCCAGCCCACGAGTTTCCGCCTGGCAAGCCGGGCGGCCGGGCGCCCGCAGAGGGCACGATCCCGTCGTCCGAGCGCTGTCTTTCGGGAACTTTCGCGAGCGGATCTCGTTAGACAAGGTAGAGAAGGCAAGATGGCACTCACTCTCGCGGCCGCCGAGCTCCTCGATACGGGGACCGAGACCGCGCGCAGCCAGGGTGGGGCGCCGGCGCGGGCGGAGATCGACGCGGCGACGCTGGAGCAGTGCCGCGAGGGCGAGCCCCAGGCGCTGCGGCGCTTCGTGCTCTGCTACCAGCGTGCCCTGTTCGCGTTCCTCGGGCGCACCGTCGGGCGCGGGCCGCACGTCGAAGATCTCGCCCAGGAGGTCTTCATCCGCGCCTATCGGGCCCTGCCGCGCTTCGAGCGGCGCGAAGGGGTGCGCATCTCGACGTGGCTCCTCAAGATCGCGGTCCGGCTCGTGAGCGACGAGCGCCGCCGGCCCCGGCGCGTGATGGTGCCGCTGCCGGACGATCTGCCGGCGAACGACGAGCTCGGGCCGGAACGTCGCCACCACGTCGGCGACATCGGGCGCGCGGTCGAGGGCGCCCTGGGAGAGCTCCCGGACGATCAGCGTGTGGTGTTCGTGCTGGCTCACTTCAACGGCCTGTCGATGGCCGAGATCGCCGCGCTGAGCGGCGTGCCCGAGGGCACCGTGAAGACCCGACTGTTCCGCGCGCACGCGCGCTTGAGGCTGTTGTTGTCGGACGTGTGGGAGGCTCTGCCATGACCGCGCACGCCAACCGTTACGGCGCCGAAGAGCCGCCCCCCGAGTTTGCCGACCGCGTGGTCGGGGCGATGCTGGCGGAGCGTCGCGCGGCGCCGCGCGCTGCGACGCTGGGGGTCAAGCGCCTCTCGTTTCTCGCACTCGCCGCCGTGCTCATCGGCGCGAGCGCCTGGGCGGCCTATCGCGCCGCCGAGAGCCCCGCGGTCGCGCCCACGCCGCCGCCCGCCGAGCCTCGGTCGGCACCGAGCCCGGCGGCGGCAGGACCCAGCGAGGGCGCGCGTCCCCCCGTCGTCGCGCCGCCCCCGGCGGCGCCGGCCGAGCCCGAGCCACCGCCACGGCGACCTCCACGGCAGAGCGTGCCCGCGCCGTCGGCGACCGCGCAGCCGAGCGCGTCGGCGCCTCGGCAGGTGCACATGCCGAGCTGCATCTGCACGGCCGGCATCGAGCTCTGCGCCTGCGTCGAGTAGGGACCGGCGCGGCGCCGCCGGCGCCGCGCGACGAGAAGCGATCGGCATCGTGCCGATGTGGCTGCACTGCGCACGGATCCGCGTGCGCTCCGCGCGCCCGATGGTCGGGCGTGTCGGAGCGAGCGCACCCGTGCGACCCGAGGAGGAACGTCATGAACCCGATGAAGGGACTGAGTGTGCTCGCCGTGGCGGTGGCCGTGATGTGCGTCGCAGAGGTCGCTGCCGCCGATCCACCGGCGCAGCCGAAGCCGGCGAGCACCGACCAGAGCTACGGCTACGACTTCGCCGATGATCCGCTGACGGCGCTGGTGGGCGGCTCCAACATCCCGCTCATCCGCGTGCGACAGCTGCGCGTGCGGCGCATGTTGCTGCGCCCGCGGGCGAGCTTCGTGCCGGAGCTCTTGAAGTCGGTGGAGCGGCTGTGACGCGCGCGGTCGCGGCGCTTCTGGCCGTGACCGCCCTCGGCGCCTGCGCGAGTCCGGGACAGGCGCAAGCCGAGCTCCACTTCGATCGTCAGGGTCTCGCGCGACGCGTGAGCGTGATGTGTCGTCTGGGGCTCGGGCTCGCCGCGGACACGCGCGGCGCCTGCGCGAGCCCGGCGGCGCCGGACGCGTCGGCGGCGGTGCTCACGGACGCGGCGAGGGGCCCCGCGCTGGGACTGGCGACGAGCCGGCAGCAGGAATAGAACCACGGTAGCCGCCGACGGGCGCTGCGTGAGGCGAATGGCTGCGTTTCCTAGGAGAACTCGAGTGAGAACTCGGCCCCGCAGGCAGGAGCAGAGGTCACAAGAAGACCAGAAGACCAGAAGCCCAGAAGTCGAGCGTGCTGGAGGCCCCTCATTTTCCGAAGAGAATGCACAAGAAGACGCGAAGCACAAAAGGTGTGAGGCCTTCGGCCTCGAGATTCCTCGTTCGCCGCCGTCCCCGGCGCCGCCTTCTTGCCTTCTGTTCTTCTTGTGAATCTTCTGGGAAATCCAGCAGAGTATGAGGGGATTCCTCGAGAACGAGGCAGGACCGAGGAACGGTCCGCGCGTGGATGCATCCGCGTGTGTTGCCCTCGACGACCGGGCCGCGATCGCGGCGCGGCTCGAAGTCGATCGCGCCGCGCACCTCTACGAGCTCGGCGATCTCGACGACTTCTTCTTCCCCGCGTGCCGCTACTTCGGCCATCCGCGCGGGGACGCGACGGCGCTCCTCTACGGCGGGAGCGAGCCGCCGACCCTGCTCGCCCTCGGGCGCGCGCCGACACCGGAGCTCGCCGAGCTCGTCGGCGCCCTCGCTCCCGCGCTCCCCGACACCGTCTACGCGCACCTCGTGCCGGGGCTCGCCGCGGCGCTCGCGGGTAGCTTCGCGGTCGAGCCTGCGGGCCTGCACCGGCGCCTCGTGCTCGCGGCGCCGGTCGCGCCGGACGACGCGCGCGTCGCCGCGTGCGAGCGCCTCGGGCCCGAGGACCGCGCGCGCGTCGAGGCCTTCTACGCCGCGAGCTACCCGGGGTCGTGGTTCGTGCCGCGCATGCTCGAGACGCGGCGCTACTTCGGCCTCTCGGAGGCGGGCGCGCTCGTCGCCGTCGCGGGCGTGCACGTGTACGCGCCGTCCCGGGGCGTCGCGGCGCTCGGCAACGTCGCGACGCGGCCCGACCGGCGCGGGCGGGGCCTCGGACGGGTCGTGTGCCTGCGCCTGCTCGCCGATCTCGTGCCCGCGATCGACACCATCGGGCTCAACGTCGCCGCCGACAACGCGCCCGCGCTCGCGCTCTACCGCTCGCTCGGCTTCGAGCCCGTGTGCGACTACGAGGAGCTCTGGCTGCGTCGCCCGGCGCCCGGCCACTCGTCGTCGATGGGGCGCGGGTAGCCCGGATCGGCGCGGTCGGCGGCGATGTCGTAGCGCACGACCTCGTCGCCGCGGAAGAACCACACCTTGCCGTCGAGCGGCCCGAGCGCGGCGTCGATGCCCTCGGCCCACACGCCCGGCCAGTGGGGCGCGATCGGCAAGGGGTAGCCCGGGTCCACGCGGTCGGCGGCGATGTCGTAGCGCAGGTACTCCGAGCCCCGGAAGAAGAAGGCCTTGCCGTTCGGCCACGCGACGGCGGCGTCGATGCGCTCGGGGAAGACCCCCGGCCAGTGCGGCGCGATGTCGAGCGGGTAGCCCGGATCGACCGCGCGACGCGCGAGGTCGAAGCGGTAGTAGCGGCTGCCCGTGAAGAAGTAGGCCTTGCCGTTCGGCCACGCGGCGGCCGCCTCGATGCCGCGCACGGCGGTGCCGGGGAACACGCTCTGGACGGAGGCCGGCGCGCCGAGCGGGGTGCGCGCGTCGAGGTCGTAGGCGAGGCAGGTCTCGCCGCGCACGAACTCGGCCGTGCGCCCGAAGGTGAGCACGGCCGTGATGCGGTCGGCGGAGCGCGGCGCGGGTGCGCCGAGCGCGGCTCCTGCGCCGGCTCCGACGCTCGCGCCCTCTCGGCCCCCACCGGGGCGCGCGGGTGCCTGGCGCTCGCCGGGCTTTCCCGGGCCGAGCTCGCCGAGGGCGATCGGCTGGTCGAAGAGCGTGCGGCCCGCGGGGTCCTTCAAGACGAAGTGGATCTCGTGACCCGTGCGGTCGAGATCCACGTCGACCACGCCGTAGTTCTGCACCGCGAGCTCGCGCAGGATGTACGGGTCGTAGGGCTGCCCCGGTGCGAGGATCACCTCGTGCCAGGGCTCGTTCGAGAGCGGGCTCGCGGTGAGCTCCCACGTCTCCGGGCCCACCTGTCCGTCCGGGCGCGCGCGCCCCGGCTCGTGCAGCAGGTAACCGAGGTGCACGTCGCCGCTCACGTACACGACGCCGCGGATGTCCTCGTCGCACACGAAGCGGAGCAGCCGCTCGAGCTCGCCGGGCGCGTCGCGGCGGAAGCACTCCCAGTCCTTCTCGACCGCGGCGAGCGGCAGGAGCTGCGAGCCCGACACGACGAGCTTCACGGGTGCGGAGCTCGCGCGCAGGCGCTCCTCGAGCCAGTCGAGCTGGCGCGCGCCGAGGATCTGCTGGCGCGCGAGGCGCTCGTAGCGCCCGTCGAGCAGGAACATCTCGACCGGCCCGAAGCGCACGCTCGAGAACACGCCCGTCGCGTCGGGCAGGCCATAGGAGCGCTGCGCCCACACGCGCTCGAACACGCGCAGCGAGCGGTCCTTGTCGGGGTAGCGGGCGTCCGAGTCGTTGGGCCCGAAGTCGTGATCGTCCCAGATGGCGAGCGAGGGCACGCTCGCGAGCAGCGGTGCGAGCGTCGGGTTACAGCGGTTCCTGAGCTGCGCGAGCATCATCGTGTGCTCGCTCTGCCAGTCGGGCTCGAGGTAGTAGCAGTTGTCGCCGATGAAGAGGAAGAGGTCGGGCGCTTCCTGCGCGATGGACTCGAAGATCGGCAGCGGCCGATCGTGCACGTCGTAGCAGGAGCCGAACGCGATGCGCGCCTTTCTCGCGGTCGGCAGCGGCGCCGTGCGGAAGTGCGCCCGCGGCGTCGTGCCGTGCGCGCTCTCGAGCACGTACGCGTAGCTCGTGTCGGGCTCGAGCCCCGCGACCGTGAAGGTGCCGCACAGCCACTCGGCTCGCGACGGCCACGCCGAAAGCGACTGCTCGCGCCCGTCGGGGGCGGTGACGCGCAGGCGGAGCTCCGAGCCGTCGCGCGCCTGCACCCACACGCGGGCATCGTTCGTGCCGACCTCGCCCACCATCGGGCCGGCGAGGAGCGGGCCGCCTTCGTGCCCGTTCCAGCTCCCGAGCGAGCGGCCGTCCCCCTCGACCGGCGTGTCGCAGAGCACGCCGTCCCAGGGACCGCGCCAGCCGGGGTCGCCGTCGTACTTCCAGTGGCCCCGAAAGCCGTTGCCGGTCGCGTCGAAGCGCATCTCGAAGGGCCCGCTCTTGCCCTGCGAGGGCTCGGACCAGGTGCCGCGCAGCACCTCGCCCTCGAGCCTGCCCTCGAGCGTGCCGCCGCGGTGCTCGTAGCGGCCCCGCCAGGCATCGCCCGCGGCGTCGAAGACGAGCCGACCGAACGAGCTCCACCACACCCGCTCCCCAGCGGTTCCGAGCGTCATGCGCACCTCACTCCCCGTAGCCGTCACCCCGGTCTCCCCGAGACCGGGGCGAACAGCATAGCAGAGCCCTTCCAGCGACCCGCGTGCCGACGCATGCTCGCGCCCGCTCCCTCGAGACGACGACCCTCGCCCTGCCCATGCCCGCTCCGCTTCGCCCCGAAGACCTCCTGCTGCGCCTGACGGCGCTCGGCATCGAGAGCCGCACCGTCGCGCACGCGCCCGTCTTCACGGTCGAGCAGGCCAAGGCGGTGCGCAGCGACGGCGCGGGCGTGCACGTGAAGAACCTGTTCCTGCGCAACAAGAAGGGCGCGATGTGGCTCGTGGTGGCGCTCGAGGACCGCGTGCTCGATCTCCGCTCCCTCGGCGCGCGTCTCGGCGCGGGCAAGCTCTCCTTCGGGAGCCCCGAGCGCCTGCTCCGCCACCTCGGGGTCATCCCCGGCGCGGTCACGCCCTTCGCGATCGTGAACGATCGCGCGGGCGAGGTGCGCGTCGCCGTCGATCGCGCCGTGCTCGGCGCCGAGCGCGTGAGCGCGCACCCCCTTGCCAACGATCGCACGACCACGCTCGCCGTCCGCGACCTCGTGCGCTTCCTCGAGCTCGAGGGTCACCCGCCCGTCGCGCTCGACCTCGACGGCGGCTGAGGCGCGCGAGCGCGCGGCCCTCTGGCGGGCCATGCTGTGGCAGGGGCAAGCCCGCATGACGCCGACCACGTTCCCACGCCTCACCGAGCTCGAGGACGGTCTGCCCTGCATCTCGGGCAGCGAGGCCGCGGTCGAGGCCGCGACCCGGGGTGGCAGGCCGGTCGCGCTCGGGCGCACGCCGTTTTCGCTCGAGCGCGTCGACGCGGCGTTCGCCGTGGCCCTGCACATGCACCAGCCGCTCGTGCTCGAGGACGGCCCGCTCGAGACGGCGCCCGTCGTCGGCAACCTCGAGTACATGATGAGGCGCTCGCACGTGCACGGCATGCACGACGCCCCGGTGTTCGCCCGCTGCTACGAGCGCATGGCCACACTCGTGCCCGAGTTGGTCGCGGCCGGTCGCCATCCACGCGTGATGCTCGACTACTCCGGCGAGCTCCTGTTCGGCCTGCGGCAGATGGGCCGGGGCGACATCCTCGACTCGCTGCGCAGGCTCACCGAGGACGCGCGCTACGTACCCTGTGTCGAGTGGCTCGGCACGCTGTGGGGGCACGCCGTCGTCTCCTCGACCCCCGGCCGCGATCTCGGGCTCCACCTCCGGGCGTGGCAGCACCACTTCGCGGCCGTTCTCGGCTGGGAGGCGCTCGGGCGCGTGCGCGGCTTCTCGCCGCCCGAGATGCAGCTGCCGAACCATCCCGACGTGTGCTTCGCCTACGTCACCGCGCTCCGCGCGCACGGCTACCGCTGGCTCCTGGTGCAGGAGCACACGGTGGAGGAGCTCGACGGCCGCGCCCTCGGCGAACGCCACCTGCCGCGGCGGCTCGTCGCGCGGAGCTCCCGCGGCGAGGAGGCGTCGATCACGGCGCTCGTCAAGACGCAGGGGTCCGACACGAAGCTCGTCGGCCAGATGCAGCCCCTCGGCGAGGCGCGCAGCCTGTCGCCGCGCTCGCTCGCGGGGCAGCGCGTGCCGCCGCTCGTCACGCAGATCGCCGACGGCGAGAACGGCGGCGTCATGATGAACGAGTTCCCCGACGCGTACCGCCAGGCCTTCGGCGCGCTCTCGACCGAGGGGGTGGTGGGCATGAACGGCATGGAGTACCTCGAGCTGCTCGAGGCAGCAGGCATCGACGAGGGCGATTTCGCGCCGATCGAGCCGCGCCATCAGCACGCGATCTGGCAGCGCGTGGCCGGCGACGTCACCCCCGAGCGCGTGGCGGGCGCCATCGAGACGTTGCGGCGCGAGAACCCCGGCTTCGACCTCGGCGGCGGCTCGTGGACCGCCGAGTCGAGCTGGGTGCGCGGCTACGGCGACGTCCTCGACCCGATGAACGAGCTCAGCGCGCGCTTCCACGCCAAGCTCGACGCCGGCGCCGAGCGCAGCTCGCGCGCCTACCGCGCGGCGCTCTTCCACCTGCTCGCGACCGAGACGAGCTGCTACCGCTACTGGGGGCAGGGGCGCTTCACGGACTACGCGCGCGAGCTCTGTCGCCGCGGTCGCGCGCTCGTCGACGCCGCGGCACCGTGATGCGACGGCCGAGCGGCGTGCCGGGCCGGCATTGCCCGAGCCGACCCGGCAAGCTAAGGGTGAGGAAGGCTGGGCCCCCCCGATGTCGCTACCCAGGATCATCCGCGACCTCATGACCCGCGAGGTCGTCACGCTGCACCCGGCGGACGATCTCACCGGTGTCGAGGAGGGCATGCGGCGCCTGCGCTTCCGGCACCTGCCCGTCGTGGAAGGGGACAAGCTCGTGGGTCTCGTGACGCAGCGCGATCTGCTGCGCATCGCGGCGAGCTCGCTCGAGCCGGGGGCGCCCGAGAAGACGCGCGCCCTCGTGGCGCGGCACCTCGTGCGCGACGTGATGCAGCAGGAGCTCGTCACGGTGCGGGAGGACACCCCGCTCGCCGAGGCGGGCGAGCTGCTCTGGGACCACAAGCTCGGCTGCCTACCGGTGGTGCGCGCCGACGGGGGGCTCGTCGGCATCGTGACCGAGGCGGACTTCGTGCGCCTCGCGCTCGATCTGCTCGCCGCGCGCTGACGGGGGCGGGTCAGCCGTCCGACGGCGGCACGTCGCCCGGCTTCGGCTCGGCGGCGAGGCTCGCGAGCGCCGCGACCCAGGGGTGCTTCAGGCGGATGCGGCTCTTGATCGAGCGCTTGGGCGAGATCTGCATGATGCCCTCGAGCGTCTGCTCCTTCGGCACGACGGCGTTCGACACGATGAGCGTCGGCACGCCGCTCACCGGGTCCTTCTCGAGCACGATCATGCTGTGGTAGTGGGGCTTGCCCTTCTTGGTTCCGAAGATGATGACGAGATCGAGCGGGTCGAGCGCGTCGGCGTTGTCGGCGAGGTAGTCGAAGAACTCCTTGCGCTCCGTGAACGGGATGCGCTTCGGGTTGTCCCACACGTCGAAGAGATCCTGGTGGGTCTTGGCCATCTCGACGAAGGAGGCCACGCTGCGCCGGTTGTCGAGGCTCATGCCGTCGAAGTCGAGCAGGCCCTTCGTGCGGGCGGGCGCGGGCTTCAGGGGCGAGCCCTGCATCGGCGCGTACCACTTGCCGCCGGCGCGCTCGAGCGTGTCGACCAGGAAGTCGATGCACACCTGCGGGGGCAGCGGCCGACCCTTCTCGTCGTAGACGTCGCGCCGGTGCGCGGGGTCGACCGCGAAGTAGCGCAGCCCCTGCTTGTAGGCGCGGTCGAACTCGCGGCGCAGGTCCCCTTCCTCCGCCTCCTCGCCGCCCTTCGGCGCGTCGAAGGGCAGCTCCTCGTCGATCTCGAGCCGGATCGTCTCGCGCAGCCGGCGCAGGGCACGGCGCGCGAGCGCGTCCTCGGTGAGGAACGCCTTCTTCTTGCGATCGAGCTCGGGCGTGAGCGCCTCGCAGCCGACGCGCAGGCGCGGCCCGTCGAGGTCGAGGACGGCCGGTACCCAGGCGTCCGGCCCGTAGCGGAGCTCGGCCACGAGCGCGCTCGCCGTGAGGTGCTCGGGCTTGATGCGGTCGAAGCCGCCGACGGCGGTCGCGTCGAGCACGTCGACGCTGAGCACGTCTTTGTCGACCTCGGCGCGCGTCACCGCGACGCGGTCGCCGTGCAGGATCTCGGCCTGGCTGCCCGGCCGGTCGCCGGCGGTGTACACGTAGCGCTCGGGCAGGAAGTACTGCTTGTCCTTCGGCATGCGCTTCAACGGCATGACGAGCGCCCCGCGCTGCAGCCAGATCTCCGGCTCCTCGAACAGCTTCACGAGCGACAGCTGCTCGACGAGGGCGAGGCCCACCTCGACGTCCTCGTGGAACAGGTAGCCCTCGCGCAGGACGGCCCGGCGCAGCGCCGCCGGATCCTTGCGCCGCTTGTGGATGAGGTCGCGCACGGCCGTCAGGGCCTTGCCCTTGGCGATGCGCGCCTCGAGCTCGGGCGCGGGGGCGGGCACGCGCCGCCACACGAGCGGCCGCCCGCGCACGCGCGCCATCTCGGGCCGGATCTTCTCGACGGCCGGCGCGCCCGGTAGCGCCGGCTCCTTCCGGAGCGCATCGCGGCGCGCCCCGCACGCGACCCAGCGCGCCTGCTCGGCGGGCGAGGCCGGCGGGAGCGCGGCGCTGGT
>JACRDA010000095.1 GCA_016212965.1 Myxococcales bacterium | reverse complement strand
GGGGTGACAGCGGCGAATTCCCTCGGATTCCGGGAGCTCTGTAAGCGAGTCGGCGGCGGCGTCAGGTGGTGAGCGTGAGCAGGCGCAGGATGTCGTAGGTGAGGGCGAACAAGCTGGCACTGGCGAGCACTTTGGGCAGGCCGCGGACCGCGAAGCTGCCGAGGCCGCGATGCTGCTTGGCGTCTGCGTTGACGGTCTCGGCGCTCGCGGCACGCTGTTGGTAGAGTTGCTTGGCCTCATCGGTGCCCATCCGCTTTCGCCAGGCGGCCACCGGCTCGCTGTCGCTCGGGCGCGGGGCGTGAGGATCGCGCGTGTCGCCTTGGCGCTGCCTGGGCACCGGCGCGAACACCGTCACGTGCTTGTCGGCGGCCTGCACGATCGCCTCGTGCTGCGCGAAGCCGCCGTCGACCAGAAGCTCGCTGGGTCGCTGACCGGTGCGTCGCTCGATCTGCTCGAGCATCGGCGTGCTCTGACCGGCGTCACTGCCTCGATTCGTGACCGCGACGCCGACGATGACACGCACCGCGTCGGTGGTGGTGGCAAGCTGCACGTTGAACGCTGGGCGGAATCCACCGTCGCCCATCTTCATCACCCCAAGTTCCGACGCCAGCAACCGCTGGGCCGCTTCATCGTCGACTTCTTCCGCGAACAAGCTCGGCTCGTCGTAGAGGTGGATGGCGGCCATCACGACGACCCCAGCGTCGCTGCTCGCGATGCGGCCCGCGACGCCTTGCTTCGCGCCGCAGGCCTCACGGTCCTGCGCCTCCCCAGCGAACAGATCCTCCACGACCCCGAGCGCGCACTCGACCGGATCCGCCAACTGCTCCGTGCGCCTGGCCGACGCGGCGACACCCGCTAGCGCGCTTCGTTTCCCCACCGCCAACGACGAAAGTCCCCGACATGCACCACCCCCTCTCCCCTCGGGAGAGGGGGCCGGGGGGTGAGGGAAATACTTGGGTCCGGATGCCGCCTGCTTCTTCGGCAAGGGTCCAGGGCGACTCGACCCCAGATCTCGACTTGCCGATTCGTGCTCACGCTCTGATCCGAGCTGAGGCCGAGCCCGGCGCGGTTCGGGGCGCCGCCGCTACTCGACGACCGTGCCGATGGGCTCGCCGCGACAGACGCGCAGGATGTTGCCGCGCTCGCCCAGCTTGAAGACGCGGATGGGCAGCTTGTTCTCGCGGCAGAGCGCGATGGCGGTCTGGTCCATCACGCCGATGCGGTCGACGAGGAAGCGCTCGTACGAGATGCGCGCGAACATCTGCGCGCCGGCGTGCTTGATGGGGTCGCGGTCGTAGATGCCCTCGACCTTGGTCGCCTTGAGCAGCGCCTGCGCGTTGATCTCCATGGCGCGGAGCGCGGCGGCCGTGTCGGTCGAGAAGTACGGGTTGCCGGTGCCCGCGGCGAAGATGACGATGTAGCCCTTCTCGAGGTGGCGCATCGCGCGGCGCCGGATGTAGGGCTCGGCCACCTGCCGCACCTCGATGGCGGTCATCACGCGCACGGGCGTGCCCACCTTCTCGAGCGCGTCCTGCAGCGCCAGGCTGTTGATCACCGTGGCGAGCATGCCCATGTAGTCGCTCTGCGAGCGATCCATGCCGGCCGCCGCGCCGGCCAGGCCGCGGAAGATGTTGCCGCCGCCGACCACGATGCCGATCTGCGCGCCCATGCGGTGCACGTCGCGCAGCTCCTGCGCCAGGCTGCGCAGCGTCTCGGGCCGGATGCCCGAGCCGCCGATCTCGCCGCTCAGCGCCTCGCCGGACAGCTTCAGCACGATCCGCTTGTAGACGAGGCCTTCGGCGGGGGCGGGAGGGGCAACGCTGTCGGGAGGGGACTCGTCCATCGGGCGCGTAGCTAGCTGCGCGCGCGGGCCGCCGCAAGCGGCGCGCTCGCGCGGGGCCGCGCCGGCAGTATCATCGCGCCCATGTTCGTCGCAGCGCGTGCGTCCTCCGCCCTCGCCCTCGTCTGGCTCGCGGTCCTCGCGGGCGGTTGTCGCGCCACCACCCCGGAGCCCGTCGAGCCTCCGCCGCCGAGCGCGTCCGCCTCGGTCGCGGTCCCGCCGTCGGCCTCCGCGGCGAGCGCGCCCGCGCCGAGCGCCTCCGCGCCCGTGCCGAGTGCGAGCGTCGCGCCGAGTGCGGCGCCGCTCACGAGCGCGAGCGCCGCGTCGACGAGCGCGCCCGAGTCGAGCGCGGCGCCGCTCACGAGCGCGAGCGCCGCGCCCGTCGCGGTCAGCCGCTCGCCCGAGGTCCCGCGCGAGGGCCCGATCTTCTGGGTGCACCAGACGCCCGCGTGCCGGGCGGCCGGGGCGAAGGGGCCCGAGCCCGCGGTGGGCCCGCCCAAGGTGTACGCTTGGCCCTCCTCCGGTCGCCTGCCGCTCGAGGTCATCGTGCGCATCCTGCGGCAGAACGGCGCCCGCTTCGTCGCCTGCTACGCCAAGTCCGCGTCCGGGGCCGCCTGCCGCGATGCGCGCGCGAGCCTCGCGTTCGTCATCGGCCGCGACGGGAGCATCTCGCGCGCCGAACCGCAGCCCGCCGCGACCGAGCCGCAGGATCTCGAGCTCGCCGCGTGCCTCGCGCACGAGGTCTACGGGCTTTCGTTCCCGCAGCCCGAGGGCGGCATCGTGACGGTGAAGATGCCGCTGCGCTTCCTGCGCTAGCACGAAGCTCGGATGGTGCGGGCGAGCGCGCGCGCCGCCCGCGTGGCCTCGCCGCAGGCTGCCGTTTCGTGCTAGAGCCTCGGCCGAGATGCCGAATCGTCGCTTCCCGTCGCTCGCGTGCACGGCGCTCGCCGCGCTCGGCTGCTCGCTCGCGCTCGTCGCGCTGCCGGCCTGCAACGACAAGGCGCTCGAGCTGCCGCCGGACGCCGGCGCCGTGCCCGAGGGCCTGACCGCCGAGCAGGCCGCCGCCGTCGTGGCGAAGGTGGGGGACCGCACCATCACGCTCGGTGACGTCGCCGCGCACATCGGCTCGCTCAACCCGTATTACCGCCTGCGCTTCCAGAGCAAGGAGCTGCGCCGCAAGCTCGTCGACGAGATGATCGACGTCGAGCTCTTGGCGATCGAGGCGCGCCGGCTCGGCCTCGACAAGGACCCGCGCACCGAGGAGGCGATCCGCCAGGTGCTGCGCGACGCGATGCTCGCCGAGGCGCGCAAGGACGTGCCGGATCCGAGCGCCTTCTCGGCCGCCGAGGTGCGCGCCTACTACGAGGCGAACCGCGACCGCTTCCGCGAGCCCGAGCGGCGCCGCGTGGCGGCCATCGTGCTCGGCAAGCGCGAGGACGCCGAGAAGGTGCTCGCGCAGGCGCTCGAGGACAAGAGCGCAGAGGCGTGGAGCAAGCTCTACCTCGCGAGCTCCGAGACGGCGCCGCCGAAGCCGGGCGCGCAGACCCCGGCGGAGCTCCAGGGCGATCTCGGCATCGTGGGGCCGCCGGGCGACGCGAAGGCCGCGAACCCGAAGATCCCCGAAGCGGTGCAGCGCGCGGTGTTCACGCTCACCGACGTGCCCACGGTCCACGGCGAGCTCGTCGAGGCCGACGGCAAGTTCTTCGTGGTGCGCCTGGTCGGCCGCACGGCCGGCTACACGCGCAACCTCGAGGAGTCGGACAAGAACATCCGGATCATCCTGCGCCAGGAGCGCGTGCGCGCCCGCGAGGAGGCCATGTTCGCCGAGCTGCGCCAGCGCTTCCCCATCGAGATCGACGAGCAGGCCCTGAAGTCGGTCGCGATCCCCGAGGCGGTGGATCGGGTCGACGCGTACTGGGAGCGAGACGGCGGCGCCCCGGCGGAAAAGCCAGACGCCGGACCGTGAGCGCGGTACCCGGCGTCCCGTCCAGCGGCGCCGGCCGCGCTCGGCGCAGGCACCTGCCCGTCGCCGCGGCCCCGCGCGACTGGCGCTGGCAGCTGCGCCACGCGACCACCACGGTCGCAGGTCTCGAGCGGGCGCTCGCCCTCTCGGCCGACGAGCGTGCCGGGGCCGTGCGCGCCGAGCGGGCGGGCCTGCCCCTGCGCGTGACGCCGTACTACCTCGGCCTCGTCGATCCGAGCGACCCCCGCTGTCCGATCCGCCGCCAGGTGGTGCCCCACGCCGCCGAGGCCCTGGCGACCCCGGGCGATCTCGCCGACCCGCTCGGCGAGGCGGCCCACGAGGTCGCGCCCGGGCTCGTGCACCGCTACCCGGACCGCGCGCTCTTGCTCGCGACCGACCAGTGCGCCATCTACTGCCGCTTCTGCACGCGCTCGCGCATGGTGGGCGGGGGCGTGGGCGCGCTGCCGGGTGCGGCCCTGCGCGGCGCCGTCGCGTGGCTCGGCGGGCACCCCGAGGTGCGCGACGTCATCGTGAGTGGCGGCGATCCGCTGGCCCTCGGCACCGACCGCCTCGAGCGCCTCGTCGCGGCCGTGCGGGCCGTGCCGAGCGTGGAGGTCATCCGGCTCGCGACGCGCGTGCCGGTGTGCCTGCCCATGCGCGTCGACCGCGCGCTCGTGCGGGCGCTCCGCCCGCACCACCCGCTGTGGGTGATGACCCACTTCAACCACCCGAAGGAGCTCACCCCGGAGGCGACGCGTGCGCTCGCGCTGCTCGTCGACGGCGGCTTCCCGGTCATGAACCAGACCGTGCTGCTCGCGGGCGTGAACGACGCGGCCGCCACCCTCGAGGCGCTCTTCCGTGGGCTCGTGCGCCGGCGCGTGCGCCCCTACTACCTCATGCAGATGGACCCCGTGAGCGGCACGGGCCACCTGCGCACGCCGCTCGCCCGCGGCGTCGCCCTGATGGAGGCCCTGCAGGGGCGCCTGTCCGGCATCGCCCTGCCGAAGCTCATCGTCGACACGCCCGGCGGCATGGGCAAGGTGCCGCTCGGGCCCGACTACGTGGTCGCGCGCGCACCGGGTCGGACCCGGCTGCGCACCCACCGCGGCGTCGAGGTCGAGTACCTCGATCCGGCGTGACGTAGGGCCCGGACACGGGCGCCGGCGGCGCGCGTCGGTCCCGGACACGGGCGCGGGCGGCGCGCGTCGGTCCCGGATGCGGGCGCGGGCGGCGCACGTCGGTCCCGGACACGGGCGCGGGCGGCGCACGTCGGTCCCGGACACGGGAGCGCGCGGCGGGACTGCGTCCGCGCGAGCGGCGGACGTGGGGGTGGATCGTTTCGTCCCACCCCGGTTCGTGCCGTTTCGCGCCTCGTTTTCGTGCCGATTGCGGCCCGATCCACCCCGTCGTGCCGCCGCCGGCGCGGACAAAGACGAGGAATCGCGAGCTTGCGTTCGGTCGGGCGGTGCACGCCGGCAACGACGCGCCGCGCGAGCGGCGGACGTGGGGGTGGATCGTTTCGTCCCACCCCGACTTCCGCCGCGCGAGCGAGCGTGACGGGCCGGCCCGCCCGATTGGCAAGAGTTGCGCCAACCCTTCGGCATGGACATGGTTGCATGTGGGCGGGGCGACGGCCCCCACCGCCCGCCGGACTTCGTCCGGCGGCAACGGAGTGCCCGTGGCAACGCCCGGGAAGGAGGCGATGATCGATGGCCACGCTCGCAAGGAGGACACGCGGCGAGGGCCCGACGGCATCGTCGCTGGCGACACGGGATCCCTGGGATCCATTCATGATGCTCCGCGACATCTGGTCGTCGGACCCCTACGAGGAGATGCTGGCTCCGTACGCCTTCGCGCCGGCCTTCGAGGTCAAGGAGACGAAGGAAGCGTTCGTCTTCAAGGCGGACCTCCCCGGCCTGGTCGAGAAGGACGTCGAGGTCACCATCACGGGCAACCTGCTCCGCGTGAGCGGCAAGCGCGAGGCGGAGGAGAAGAAGGAGGGAGAGAACTACTATCGGCTCGAGCGCAGCTTCGGCAGCTTCGAGCGCAGCTTCGCGCTTCCCGAGGCGGCCGACCCCGAGAAGATCGAGGCAGCGCTCGGTGACGGCGTGCTCACCGTGACGGTGGGCAAGCGGGCCGAGGCCCAGGCCAAAAAGGTGACGGTCAAGGGCGTCATCGAGGCCGTGACCGACAAGGTCAAGAGCGCGCTCGGCATGCACGAGCCGGCCGAGAAGCCGGCCGAGAAGCCGGCCGAGAAGCCGGCGGTCGAGCCGGCGGTGGAGCCGCCGAAGACGTGAACTGCGGCGGCGCGGCGGCGTGCCCTCGCCAGAGGGGCGCCGCCGCGCGCGTTTTCGGCCCCGCGGCCCGTGCGTGCGCCGCGTCACGCGCGACGGTGTCCTTCACCGCAGGTGGTGGCCCTGCCACGCGGGTCCCGGCACGAGCCGGGTCTCCGGCGTGACGTGCAGGGCGCGAGGCGCCCTCAGGCGCGGGCAGTAGGTCACGGCGTAGTCGCCCGGCAGGTCCGTCGCCGCGCCGGAGCATGGATCGGCCGCGACGGCCGCGCCGCGCCGCGCGTCCTCGGCGGCGTCGGGCCGGGGTGGCAGGCTCGGCGTGGGGGGCGACGCGGCGCACGCCACCGATCCGAGGACCATCGAGCACGCGGCCAACAGAGCGCGATGCAATGGCTTCATGACGCTACCCCTCGTGGCAGAGGCACCTGTCCGGTCCCCTGCGTCGCGACGGGTCGCGCGCGTTCTCGGGGGGATCGGCAGGGCAAGAAGGGCGGCTCCTCGACCGGGCTCGCTCCGCCCGCCCCGACCGGTGCTCCGGCGGGATGCAGGGGATCCCAGGTAGGCGCATCCAGAGCATAACCACCCCCGTCGGGGTGCGCCTTCGCTCGGAGCGGGAAATGGCCCGAGCGCGCGGCGGGCGGTGCGCGCCCGGCGCGCTCAGATCGCGGTGCGCAGCACGCGCGCCGTCTCGGGCCACCACACGACGTGGTCCGGCAGCTGCTGCAGAAGCGCGTCGAGCGCGGCGCTCGGCAGCGGTGCGCTCGCGCGGAGCTCGATCTCGACGGGCTCGGCGCCGCGCAGGCGCAGGCTGAGCTCCTCGCCCTCGGCGCGCGTGCCGATGAAGAGCACCAGGTCGCGATCGCCGCCTGCCGGCTCGGCCGGCAGCTCGGGGCCGAGCGACCAGCCGAGGAGGCGCTGGCGCGGAATCGACAGCAGGAGGTGCGGCGTCGCGCTCGCGACGCGCAGGGTCACGGTGCGCTCGTCGCCGGGCTCCGGCCTCGAGCCCAGCACGTCGACGCGCGGCAGGTCGATCGGGGGCACCTCGGCGTCGACCTCGTGGGTCGCCTCGGGGAAGTACGGCGGGCTCGGATGCCACCCGGCGCGCGGCGCGCGAACGCCCTCCACGCCGGCGAGGTCCGCGTCGAGCGGCAGTGCGTCGAAGGCGCGAAGCGCGATGGCGCTGTGCCCCACGGTCTCCACGTGCGTGGCGAAGACTCGCCGCGGGGCGTCCACCGCGAAGGGCGCGCGGAGCGCGAGGACGACGACGCCGACGAGCGCGACCCCGAGCGCCGCGAGCGCGCACAGGCCGGCGACGACCGCCCAGATGCGGAGGCCGCCCGCTCGGCGGGGTGTGCGGGGCTTGGGTGGGGTCATCGGCAGCTCCTCCGTCCGTCGCCGAGGCCGGATGTGAAGCGAGTCGCGCCGTCGCCGGACCCGGGCCCGCGAGCTCCTCGGGCTAGGGCTTCCTCGGCGGCGCCTTCGGCAGGGGGATGGTCGCCGCCGTCGGCGGCGGCAGCGCGGGCGTCGGGGCCTTGCGCCCAACTGCGAAGACGAGCGGCGCGGCAATGGCCGCACGACGCATGGCGACCGACGCGAGCCAGGTGATCGGGTGCGACCCGGCGCCGAGTTGCGTGACGATCGCCAGGACCAGGGCTGCGACTTCTCCCATCACGTGCGTCTCCACCATCTGGCCATCCCCGGCTAGAACGCGATCCCGAGCGCGAGCGTGCCGAGCAGGCGGATGCGCTCGGCCTTGTCGTAGTAGGTGAACACGACCGACGGCGAGTCGACGGGCTCCGTGGGCAGCCGATCGACGGTCAGCGACACCGCCGGCATCACGGCGACGCCGATGCCGATGCCGCCGTTGATCGCGAAGCCGCCGTCCTTGCCGAACACGGTCCCGCTGCCGATCATCGCGCCGAGAATCGGGCTCTGGACCGTGCGCTTGCAAGTACCGGGCTCGGAGTCGCCGTCGCAGTCGGGGCCCGGGACGCCGATGGCGTTGCCGTCGATGTCCTCGCGCGAGAGCGTCGCCTTGAACCACTCGTGCTGGAAGTGGAACTTCACCCAGAAGCCCGTGAGCGCCGCGCCCGTCACGTACCACTTGAGCCCGGCCGCGATGGCGAAGCCCTTGTTGTCGAGGCCCTCGGCCGCGGCCTGGAAGATGTAGGACGGGGCGATCTCGATCGCGAGGGGCAGATCGCCGAGTGCGAACTCGCCCTCGAAGGTGACCCGCCGGAAGATGAGATCGAAGGGGTTGTAGCGGACGGACCAGCCGCAGCAGCCGCGCTCCTCGAGCTCGGGCGGGGGCGGGGGCGCGTAGCCGTAGCGCGGCGGTGGCGGCCCGTAGTACGGCCCCGGAGGCTCGCCCCCGGGGGCGCCGTAGGGTGGGGACCCGTAGCCTGGCTGTCCGTAGCCGGGTTGTCCGTAGCCTGGCTGTCCGTAGCCTGGCTGTCCGTAGCCTGGTGGCGGCGGCTGCGGTGGGGCGGGCGGCGGCGCCGGTGGAGCGGGCGGCGGGGGCGGGACCGGCTGTCCGGGCTGCGCCGGCTGCCCGGGCTGCGTCGGCTGCGTCGGGGCGGGTGGCGTCCCCGGAGCGGGCTGCGTCGGGGCGGGTGGCGTCCCGGGCGGTGGCTGCGTCGGCTGCGGCGGAGGCACCGGCTGGGCCGACGCGACCGCCGGGCCGAGCGCGACGACGCCGAGCGCGACGAGCGCGCACGAGGTGCCGACCAACGAGCGCCACGGCTTGCGGGACGGGTGCTTCACGCCGTCCAGCGTAGCGACCGGCCTCGCGAGCCACAAGCGCGGGGGCGGTCCCGCACGCCGGCGCGCGCGAAACGCCACCCCCCGGGGCCGACCCGCGGCACAATGCCGGCATGTCCGCACGGAGTCGGGGCCGCCTCGCAGTCCTGGTCGCGCTGTCGCTCGGGCTCGGGTGTGCACCGGCGCCCCACGCCCCGGAGGCGTTGCCCGAACGCGCGTCGGCGGCCATGCCCATGGTCGAGCTCGCGCCGCCCGCCGTGGCGGCCGTCACGGCCTCCGGCCCGGAGCCGGCCGCGCCGAGCACCTGTCGCATCGCGGGCGCGGGCGAGCTCGCGAGCTACGACGGCGTCCAGGCGCCGCGCTTCGAGCTCTTCGCCGGACCCGCGGGGGGCCGCCCGCGCGCCGTCGTGCGCTACCCGTCCGTCGTGCCCGCGGTCTGGAGCGAGCTGCCGCCCGTGACGGCCCTCGAGCTCCGCGCGCGCGTCGCCATCGACGGCCAGAAGCTCGTGCGCATCGCGGCCCACGCGTCGCTCGCGGGGCGGGCCTTCCAGCTCCTGCGCCGCGCCGAGGTCGTGCCGGGCACGCTCTGGCTGCGCCGCGGTGCGCGCGTCGAGCTCCGCGGCGTCGACGGCCCCGAGCTTCACGTCGCGCTGCTCGCACCGGCGCCGAACGATCTCCGGGCGGTGACCGACTGCGCCGGCGTCGGCTACGAGCCCAAGCGCGTCGAGAGCGCGCGGAGCGACGCCCCACCGTCGACCGAGGGCTCGCTCCGTCCCACCGGCGAGCGGCTGTCGCTCCACGCGTCGCCCGACGGTCCGCGCATCGCCGAGCTCCACCTGGGGGCGCAGGGCACGCTCGGTGCGCTCGAGCGTCGCGCGGGGTGGGTGCGCGTCGCGGGCGGCGACCGCGAGCTCGCCTTCGACGCCTGGGCGCCCGCCGCCGAGGTCGCGCCGTACGAGCCGGGGGACCTGACGCTGTCGGGCTCCGGCTCCGGCAGCACGACCACGAGCCACACCGTGCCGGTGCCGCGCGATCTCCCGCTCTCGGTCGGCAGCGCGCCGCCCGGCGACCCGCTCGGGGTGCTGCTCGCCGGCGCCCGCGTCGCCGTGCTCGCCCGGGACGCGGGCTACGCGCGCATCGTGCTCGAGGGACGCGAGATCGAGCCCGGCGACGGCCTCTCCTTCTTCGTGCGCGAGGTCGACCTCGCGGCCGAGGCGCCCTCGATCCACTTCGAGTTCTAGCGGGCGAAGGCTCCGTCTGGCGCGTGCCGGAGGGCGCGTGTACGGTCCCGACCCGAGGTAGATCATGCGCTTCACCGAAGAGCACCAGCAGCTCCGCAAGACCGTCCGCGACTTCGTCGCGCGGGACATCAACCCGCACGTCGACGCCTGGGAGAAGGCCGGCGCCTTCCCCGCGCACGAGCTGTTCCTGAAGGCGGGCAAGCTCGGGCTGCTGGGCGTCCACAAGCCCGAGGCCTTCGGCGGGCTCGGCCTCGACTACTCGTACGCGCTCGTGTGCACCGAGGAGCTCGGCACCTGCGCGGGCGGCTCGATCCCGATGGCGCTCGGGGTCCAGACCGACATGGCGACCCCGGCGCTGGCGCGCTGGGGCACGGACGAGCTCCGGCGCGAGTTCCTGGCGCCCGCCATCGCCGGCGAGATGGTGGCGGCGATCGCGGTGAGCGAGGAGGGCGGGGGCTCCGACGTCGCCGCCCTCAAGACCCAGGCTCGCAAGGACGGCGACGACTACGTGATCGACGGCAGCAAGATGTGGATCACGAACGGCGCCCAGGCCGACTGGCTGTGCCTCCTGGCCAACACCGGCCCGGGCGCGCCCCACCTCAACAAATCGCTCATCGTCGTGCCGACCAAGGCGAAGGGCGTCACGGTCGGGGCCAAGCTCGACAAGCTCGGCATGCGCGCGAGCGACACCGTGCCGCTCTACTTCGAGGGCGTGCGCGTCCCGCAGCGCTACCGCATCGGCGCCGAGGGCCTCGGGTTCATGATGCAGATGGCGCAGTTCCAGGAGGAACGGCTGTACGCCGCCACGAGCTCGCTCCGCGGCATGGAGGGCGTGATCGACGCCACCATCGCGTACTGCCGCGAGCGCCACACCTTCGGCCAGCCCCTCATCGACAACCAGGTGATCCACTTCCGCTTCGCCGAGCTGCGCACGGAGGTCGAGCTCCTGCGCTCGCTCATCTACCGCGCCGTCGAGGAGTACGTCGCCGGCGAGGACGTGACGATGCTCGCGTCGATGGCCAAGCTCAAGGCCGGGCGCCTGGTGCGCGAGGTCACCGACTCCTGCCTGCAGTACTGGGGCGGCATGGGCTTCATGTGGGACAACCCGGCGTCGCGCGCCTTCCGCGACACGCGCCTCCTGTCCATCGGCGGCGGCGCCGACGAGATCATGCTGGGTATCATCTGCAAGCTGATGACCATCCTACCCGGCAAGAAGAAGAAGCCCGCGAGCGCGGGCTGACGGGCGCGTGCCCGCGGCACGACGACCGGCCAGGGCGCACGACGGGCCCGTGCTCGACGCGCTCCACGCGCAGCGCGTGTGGGGGCGAAGGCCGTCGCCAGCCCGTGGCCGTCGTGTTAGCGAAGGCCATGACTGGTGGGTGTTCTCGTGGCTCGGTGGTTCGCTGGCTGGTGCGTGTCGCGGCGCTCGCGACCGCCGCGTCGGGGGCTGCTTGCGGCGGCTCCGGGGCGAGCTCGAGCGCGGGCGCGTCTTCGTCGGTGACGAGCGCGCCGCGCAGCAGCGCCGCCGTGACCGCGAGCGCGACCACGACCGCGAGCCACCAGTCTCCCGCCACCACGGCCAGCGCGAGCGCCAGACAGGCGCCGCCGCCGACTGCCGCTGATTTTGGCCCCGATGTCTCCAGGACCGCCGTCGAGGCGGTCAATGCGAGCGCCGCCTACGACCACAATCAGCCGCAGTTTGCGCTCGATGGCAAGTCCGACACCGCGTGGGCCGCTCCCGGCGAGGCCAAGCCCTGGATCGAGCTGTCGCTGCTGCCCGGCACGCGCGTGGACGGCATCGAGCTCGCAGGCCAGCGCGATGCCACGAAGACCAAGGACTACTGGGCGGCGGACTCGGTGATCAAGCGGGCGCGCGTCGTGTGGGATGGCGGCGAAGGCGAGATCACCTTTGCGCGGGCGAGCGACAAGGGGGTACGAAAGAAGCTGCCGATCGGCGCGGTGACGCGCCGGGTGCGGCTCGAGATCCTCGAGATCGAGCGCGGTGAGAAGAGCAGCGACATCGACATCGCGGAGATCGGCATCTTCGGCGTCGCCCCGGCCACCAGCCCGGCCGATCCCAAGGGCCTGAGCGGGCTCTGCCGGGCGGGGCAGCTGCGCGTGCGCTTCAGGGAAGGCACGGTCTACGGCGGCGAGTGGGTGGACGCGCCCGGCGGCATCGAGCCCGTCGACGGGCCACCCCTGTGGCGCTGGATGCTCTTGCCCATCCCGGTGCGCGTCGATGACGGAGAGTGGCACACGCTCGGCGTTCGCTACGCCGAGGAGTCGGAAATGCTCGACGACGGCACCAAGGCCGTCACGGCGCGCAGCGTGGGCAAGCTGCTCCGGTTCCGCGCGGGGCCCGACGGTTTCGAGGCGGACCAGGACGGCAAGAAGGCGTCCGGGAAGTGCGGTCCGTCCTAGGACGAGCTTTCCCCGCTCCGGCCCTCGGGCCCGGCGCTCGAGTCGAGCCGCCGGGCCGCGAGGTGCGGATGCCTACTTGAGCCGCAGGCCCTTGCCCTTGAAGAGCTCGGCCCCGGCGACCGGCGTCGCCTTCGTCGTGCCGGCCTTGCCCGGGCTGCCCGGCGGGCCGCTGCTGCCGTTGTTGCCGCTCACGTCGCTCATGGGTCCGCTGCCGGCCGGACCGCCCTGACCGCCGCCGCCGCCGTTGCCGGCCGCGCCGCCGAGCGCCTTGAGGACGAGCCTGTCGGCGAGCTCGGGATGCCCCTTGTCGTAGCGCACCGTGAGCGTGCCCGAGTCGCCGCCCGTGCCGCCCTGGCCGCCCGTGCCGCCCGTGCCGCCTCGGCCGCTCTTCTGGCTGGTGCTCGTCGAGCCCTCGCCCTGGCCACCGATGCCGCCGTACCCGCCGGTGCCGCCGCTGCCGCCGCCGATGGTGATCTCGAGCTTGCCGCCCTCGGCGAGCGGCTGCGCCCACCACCAACCGTCGGGGGCCGCGTCGGTGCGCGCGTGCGCGACGAGCAAGGTGCCGCTCGGCCCGCCGTCGACGACGCCTACGTCGACGAGCACGTTGGGACCCGGGCCACCGGTCCCACCACGGCTGCCCGTCCCGCCCTCGCCGCCCGCCGCGAGCGTGCCGGTGCTCGTGCCGGCGATGAAGCCCTGTCCCTGGCTGCCCTGGGCGCCCTCTGCGCCGCTCGCGCCGAACAGCGCGATGGGCTTCATGCAGCCGAAGTCGAGCTTCAGCTTCTTGTCGGCCTTGATCTCGGACCGACCCGCGAGAGCGGCCTTCACGGTCACCCCGTCCATCAGCTTCGACAAATCGGCGCTCACCTCGAGCCCGGACTCGCCGAAGGTGCCCCGGTCGCTCTCGAGGGCGAACTGGGTGTAGTCGACGTGCCCCTTGCGCTCGCCCGGTTTGGTCCAGGTCTCGAGCGTCTTGCCGTCGTCGAGGGTGATCGCGATGCGCACGGGCTCGGTCCGGCCGGGACAGACGTCCTCCTCGGGGATGGCGATCGACTTCACCCGCGCCGGGTCGACCTTCTCGGCCGTGCCCGCCTCGGCCTCGGCCTGCTTCTTGTCGTAGTAGTGGATCACGCACGCGAGCGTGTAGGCGTGGGCCATCTGGTAGTTGCTCTGCTTGGACATGGGCGCGAGCTTGCCCGGGAGCGCGTCCTTGATGGCGTCCCAGGGCAGGGAGTAGTTGAACTGCTTGCCGGTCGCCGGGTCGAGGTCGAGCTTGACCGACTCGTCGCAGATGGCCTTGATCTGCGTGCCCTCGCCGCGCGCGTACATCTCCTCGAGGCGGTTGGCCTGCAGGAGGAAGAAGTTCCGGCAGGCCCTCTCCCGCGCGTCGCGCTTGTCGGCGTGCTGACACATGTCGGCGAGCGCCTTCTCGTCCTTCGTGGCGAAGGCGCCGTCGGCGTCGGCGACGCTCGGGCCGCTGCTGAGGCCGAGCATGGCGCAGCCGGGCAGTGCGCCCGCCAGCAGGACGGCACCGAGTGCCGTGCCGAACCGCGCGTGAGTCGGACCCGTCCCAAGCCTTCTTCGCATCGGAGCCTCCTTGCCCGAGTGTTTCGGGCGTCCGCCCCGCGCTCCGATTCCGTGGGTGGCGGAGCTGCCGGGCAAAGCAGGCGCCCTTATGCCGCTTGCCATGCGGCGTAGCAACACGACGCTGCGGTCGGAGCAGGGCTTGGTCGCGAGAGCTGACGTTGCGTCACGCTCGTCGCCGCCCGTCTCGCGGCGCCTGGAACCACGCGATCGGCGGGGCTACCTTGGGCTCGATGCCGGACTCGAACGGGCCCTATCGGCTGCTGCGTGCGAGCGCCGATCCGGACGTGCGCTGGGTCCGCCGCCACCACGCCAAGATGTACGTCTTCACCCTCGTGGCCGTGGCGGGCGCGATCGGCTTCGGCATCGCCCGGAACGCCGCGGCCGCGATCTTCTTCGGCGTGGCCGCGCTCCTCTTCATCCAGTGGTTGATGGTCCGCACGGTCATCGATCGGCGCACGCGCACCTTCGCGCGCCGCCACCCCTGGTTCGGCGCCGCGCGCGCCACGCGCCCGATCGATCCCGCGCGCCTCTACGTCGAGCGCTACGTAGAAGTGTCGAAGGGCAACAAGACGATCACGTATCGCATCCTCTCGCCCGACGTCGTCCTCGCAGAGGGGATGGGCGAACGCGAGGCGAGCGAGCTCGCCGCCGAGATGCGCGCCTTCCTGGGTAACGGCAGCGACCCGGGCTCGATGTGACGCGGAGCTGCGCGGCGGGTGCGCAGAGCACGAAGGGGCCAAGGGGTCGCGAGACCCGAGTTTGACGCACTGCGGCGGCGCGCTCTCCGTTACGGAGCGGCACCCGTCCTCTGCCCGGCGGGCGCATGGTAGGCTCCGCCCCCCGGCTCGCGCCCGGCGCGGGCCCGGACCGGAGGAGCGCTGCATGGACACCCCGCCCGACGTAGATCCGCAGGAAACGCGCGAGTGGCTCGAGGCCCTCACGGCCGTGCTCGACCGCGAGGGACCGGCGCGGGCGCACTTTCTCATCGAGCAGCTCATCGCCAAGGCGCGCCGCTCGGGGGCGTACCTGCCGTTCTCGGCGAGCACCGCCTACGTGAACACCATCCCGGTCGAGCGTCAGCCGCCGCTGCCCGGCGACTTCGACCTCGAGCAGCGCATCCGCCGCTACGTGCGCTGGAACGCGATGGCCATGGTGGTGCGCGCCAACCGGCACACCAACGTCGGCGGCCACATCGCGAGCTTCGCCTCGGCCGCGATGCTCTACGACATCGGCTACAACCACTTCTGGCGCGCCCGGAGCGACGCGCGCGGCGGCGACCTCGTGTTCATCCAGGGGCACTCGGCGCCGGGCATCTACGCGCGCGCCTACCTGCTCGGGCTGCTCGACGAGTCCCAGCTCGACCACTACCGCCAGGAGGTCGACGGCAAGGGCCTGTCCTCGTACCCGCACCCCTGGCTCATGCCGACGTTCTGGAACTTCCCCACCGTGTCGATGGGGCTCGGGCCGCTCATGGCGATCTACCAGGCGCGGTTCATGAAGTACCTGCACGACCGCGGCCACGGCCAGCACGAGGGGCGCAAGGTCTGGGCGCTCACCGGCGACGGCGAGATGGACGAGCCCGAGTCGACGGGCGCCATCGGGATGGCGGGCCGCGAGCGGCTCGACAACCTCGTGTTCGTCGTCAACTGCAACCTGCAGCGGCTCGACGGCCCGGTGCGCGGCAACGGCAAGATCATCCAGGAGCTCGAGAGCACCTTCCGCGGCGCCGGCTGGAACGTCATCAAGGTCGTCTGGGGTCGGCACTGGGACCCCTTGCTCGCGCGCGACAAGAACGGCGCGCTCGCGCGGCGCATGATGGAGGCGGTCGACGGCGACTACCAGACCTACAAGGCCAAGAACGGCGCCTTCGTGCGCGAGCACTTCTTCAACACGCCCGAGCTGCGGCAGCTGGTCGCCGACTACTCGGATCAGGACATCTGGAACCTGAACCGCGGCGGCCACGACCCGTTCAAGGTCTACGCCGCCTACCAGGCGGCCGCGAGCCACCAGGGCGAGCCCACCGTCATCCTCGCCAAGACGATCAAGGGCTACGGCATGGGCGAGTCGGGCGAGGCGCAGAACATCACGCACCAGCAGAAGAAGATGTCGGTGGAGTCGATCCGGCGCTTCCGCGATCGCTTCCAGCTGCCGGTGCCGGACGACGAGCTCGAGGAGGTGCCGTACCTCAAGTTCGAGGAGGGCTCGAAGGAGCTCGAGTACCTGCGCGCGCGCCGCGCGGCGCTCGGCGGCGACCGCCCCAAGCGCGCGCCGAAGGCCGAGCCGCTCGTCACGCCGCCGCTCTCGGCCTTCGCGCGGCTGTGCGAGAGCTCCGGCGAGCGCGAGGTGTCGACCACCATGGCCTTCGTGCAGGCGCTGCAGCTCTTGCTCCGCGACAAGCACATCGGCGCGCGCATCGTGCCCATCGTGGCCGACGAGTCGCGCACCTTCGGCATGGAGGGCATGTTCCGGCAGCTCGGCATCTGGAGCCAGGTGGGGCAGCTCTACACGCCGCAGGACGCCGATCAGCTCATGTTCTACCGCGAGGACAAGCAGGGGCAGATCCTGCAGGAGGGCATCAACGAGGCGGGCGCGATGTGCGACTGGATCGCCGCGGCCACCTCCTACTCGGTGCACGGCGTGCCGATGATCCCCTTTTACATCTACTACTCGATGTTCGGCTTCCAGCGCGTCGGGGACCTCGCCTGGGCCGCGGGCGACATGCGCAGTCGCGGCTTCCTGCTCGGGGGCACGGCCGGGCGCACCACGCTCAACGGCGAGGGGCTGCAGCACCAGGACGGGCACTCGCACCTGGTCGCGGCCACCATCCCGAACTGCGTCGCCTACGACCCGACCTACTCCTACGAGGTCGCGGTCATCCTGCAGGACGGGCTCCGGCGCATGTGTGCCGAGCAGGAGGACGTCTACTACTACCTCACGCTCATGAACGAGAACTACCCGCAGCCGGCCATGCCCGAGGGTGCCGCGCCGGGCATCCTCCGGGGCATGTACGCGCTCCGCGCCGGCGCGCCGGGTGCCGGGCCCCGGGTGCAGCTGCTCGGGTCGGGGACCATCCTGCGCGAGGTGCTCGCCGGCGCCGAGCTCTTGCTCTCGGACTTCGGCGTCGCGGCCGACGTGTGGAGCTGCCCGAGCTTCACCGAGCTCGCCCGCGACGGCATGGCGGTGGCGCGCGACAACATGCTCCACCCCGAGCGTGCGCCGCGCCCGAGCTACGTCGAGCAGTGCCTCGGCGCCAGCGCCGGCCCGGTCGTGGCCGCGACCGACTACATGCGCGCCTTCGCCGAGCAGATCCGCGCCTTCGTGCCGCGTCGCTACCTCGTGCTCGGCACCGACGGCTACGGCCGCTCCGACACGCGCGCGAAGCTGCGGAGCTTCTTCGAGGTCGATCGCTACAGCGTCGTCGTGGCCGCCTTGCGCGCGCTCGCAGCCGACGAGGTCGTGCCGGCGAGCCGGGTCAGCGAGGCCATCGTGAAGTACGGCCTCGATGCGGACAAGCCCGCGCCGTGGACGGTGTAGCCATGAGCACCATCGAGGTCAGGATCCCGGCCATCGGCGACTTCAAGGACGTCGGCGTCATCGAGGTGTTCGTGGCGCCCGGCGACGCCGTGAAGGTCGAGCAGTCGCTCGTCGCGCTCGAGAGCGACAAGGCGACGATGGAGGTGCCGTCCCCCGCCGCGGGCACCGTCGCGGAGGTGAAGCTCAAGGTGGGCGACCGCGTGCACGAGGGCTCGCTCGTCCTCACGCTCGCCACGGACGCGCCGGCAGCAGTGGCCGTGCCGCCACCCGCGCCCGCGCGCCCGGCCGCCCCGGTGCACGAGCCGAGCCCGGTGGCCCCCCCGCCGCCCGCTCCGC
>JACRDA010000017.1 GCA_016212965.1 Myxococcales bacterium | reverse complement strand
GAGCTCGGCACGGGCGCCGAGCCGCGCGGTTTGCCAGGGCAGTAACTCGATCCTCGCGACCACCGCGAGTCGGTGGAGACAGCGTCGCCGAGCGAGAGAAGAGAGGAGATGAACAGGAAGCCGGTAGGGCGGGCGGCCGCCCGCCCTACCGCCTTCCTGTTGCCTCCTTCTGGCAGCGGCTAACGGCTCAGCGAAGGCACCATCGTGCTCGTCATCTTCCGCGTACTTGGAGGCGAGTTACAGAGGAGACACGGAAGCACGGAGCGTGACACGGAGGGGCCCCTGAACTTCGCCGACTCCGTGCAGCTCTCCGTGTGTCCGTGTCTCGGTGGTTGTCTCTTCGGGCCGAACCCCGACGACCGACGACCGACAGCTGCCCCCTGGGGCGACGGACGACTCCCTCTTACGTCGGCCGCAGGCGGTACACGATGACCACGATCTCGGCCACCCACACGAACACGTTGAGCACGAACGGCACGTCGCTCAGCATCTCCTGCGTCGGGGACTCCGCCTTGGGGCGCCCGCGGACGAGCTGCAGGAAGCGCACGACGCCGAAGGCGGGGTGGATCGCCGTGAGCCAGAGCAGATCGGACTTGAAGAACTCCGTCGTGTGCGAGTCGAGCGTGTAGAGCACGTAGGCCGCGACGCTCGCGACGCCCGTCACCGCGAGCGCGATGGTGAGCGCGCGCGGGCTGTAGGCGCGCAGGGCGGCGCGCTGCTTCTCGGCGCCCGGAGCCATCACCTCGTGGCGGCGCTTGCCGAAGCCGAGGAACAGCGCGAGCATCGCGGTGCACGCGATCATGTACCCCGAGATGGGCGTCAGGGTCGCGAAGCCCCCCGCGAGCACGCGCAGCACGAAGCCGAAGGCGATGAGCCCGACGTCGACGTAGGCGACGCGCTTGAGCCAGAGCGAGTAGGCGAGGTTCTCGACGAAGTACGCCACCGTCACGGCGAGGAAGAGCGGCGGACCGAGGGCGGCGCCCGTGAACGCCACGAGCAGCAGCACCACCACCATGAGCTTGGCGAAGGCGACGGGCACCACGCCCGCCGCGATGGGGCGGCGGCGCTTGACGGGGTGCCGCCGGTCCGCGTCGGCGTCCACGATGTCGTTGAGGGCGTACACCGCGCCCGCGAGCAGGCAGAAGATGGCGAACGCACCCGCGGTGCGGGTGATGATCGACGGGTGGGTGAGGTTCTTCGCGAAGACGACCGGCGCCACCACGAAGAGGTTCTTCACCCACTGGTGCGGGCGCAGCGTCCGGAGCACGCCCGCCGCGAAGGTCAGCGGACCGCGCCGCCCTCCGTGCGGCAAGGGGGGCGGCGCGTCACTCGGACCGGGGGGAGAAGAGGACGTGCGACCCGGCGGCGGTGTGGGGGTCGCGCTCCCACCCGACGGAGCCGGGTCGGGAGGCGGGCGAAGCGGGCACATGTGTAGGCTGGTGTCGGCACCATGGCGCGGTTCCGGTCTGCCAGCAAGCCCGCTTGCGGCCGCGCGGCCTCGGGCGCCGCCCGAGCCCGAGGCGCCGAACGGCGCGCGGGAAAAAAGACGTAGCTGCCGCCGCTCGCCAGTCTGCTAGCATTGCCATGATGACGTCCGCTGTGACCGCCAAGAGCGAGCCACGCCGAACGATTTTCGACGAGCTCCGTGCGGCGGTCGAAAGGGCGCTCGAGGGCAAGCCCGAAGCCGTGGAGCTCGGGCTGGTGGCCCTGCTCGCCAAGGGCCACCTGCTCATCGAGGACGTACCGGGGGTTGGCAAGACCACGCTCGCGCGCGCCATCGCGCAGGCGGTGGGGGCCGATCTCAACCGCGTGCAGTTCACGAGCGACCTCTTGCCGAGCGACGTGCTCGGCGTGAGCGTGTTCGACCAGCGGCGCAACGAGTTCGTGTTCCGCCACGGGCCGATTTTCACGAACATGCTGCTCGCGGACGAGATCAACCGTGCGAGCCCCCGCACCCAGTCCGCCCTGCTCGAGGCGATGAACGAGGGGCAGGTCTCGATGGATGGCGTGACGACGCCGCTGCCCGACCCGTTCTTCGTCATCGCCACGCAGAACCCCCAGGACTTCGCGGGCACCTATCCCTTGCCCGAGTCGCAGCTCGACCGGTTCGCGGTGCGCCTGCGCATCGGCTACCCGCCCCCGGCCGTCGAGCAGCGCCTGTTCCAGACGCTGCACGCCGACCGCGTCGCCGACGTCCCCCAGGTCATCGACCTCGCGGAGCTCGTCACCCTGCAGCGCGAGGTGCAGCGCGTGCGCATCGACCCCTCGCTCGCGAACTACCTGCAGCAGATCGTGCACGCCACGCGCAACTCGCCGGCCATCGCCATCGGGGCCTCGCCGCGCGCCACCATCCAGTTCTCGGTGGCGGCGCGGGCGCGCGCCAAGGTGCGGGCGCGCGACTACGTCATCGCCGACGACATCCACGATCTCGCGGTGTCGGCGCTCGCCCACCGCATCCGGCTCGCCGCACAGGCCGACGGCTACGTGCCGGTGTTCGAGGAGGCCGAGGCGACGGTGCGCGACCTCGTGGCGCGCATTCCCGTGCCGCTGTGAGGGCCGGCCGGCCGGAGAGCGGCGCCCGGCGTCGCTCCCGCCTGCGTCCGGCGAGCGTCCGATGAGCCGACCCGCGCCCCCGCACGATCTGCCGCCTCCGTCCGCGCCGCTGTCGCTGCCGGGCGGGCTCGTGCCCGTGGATCTCGTGGCGGCGTCGCGGCGCGGGGCGGGCCTGCCGCGCCCCGACGGGTCGGTGCCCGGGCCCGGTGCGGGGGCGCGCGGGCCGGAGCCGAAGCCGAAGCCGAAGAAGAAGGGCAAGAAGAAGAAGGCGAAGGCCGAGGTCGCGCCGGAGCGCCGCTTCTGGCCGCGCAAGCTGAAGTTCACCCGCGAGGGCAAGTACTTCCTCGGCATCACGCTCGGCGTCGGCTTCGCCGCCATCAACACCGGCAACAACCTGCTCTACCTGCTGCTCGGCATGATGCTGTCGCTCATCGTCGTCTCGGGCGTCATGAGCGAGCTGTCGCTGCGCAAGCTGACGGTGAAGCGGCGCCTGCCGACGCGCGCCCAGGTCGGGCGCTCGCACCTGGTCGAGATCGAGGTCTACAACAACAAGCTGCGCGTCCCCTCGTACGCCATCGAGGTCGAGGATCTGCGCGCCGGGCAGCCGGCCGACAAGCGCTGCTTCTTCCTGAAGATCAGCCCGCGCTCGACGCAGATCGCCGCCTATCGCCGCACGCCGCTGCGGCGCGGGCTCGAGCGCCACACCGGCTTCCGCATCGCGACGCGCTTCCCCTTCGGCCTGTTCGAGAAGTCGCGCGAGGTCAGCGCGCCGGACGAGCTCGTCATCTACCCCGCGGTCGACCCGGTGCGGCTGCCCGACCGCGGGCGCGGCGACGCGGCCGGGGACGCCGGGCCGCTCGGGCGCGGCGCCGGCGACGAGATCTTCGGGCTGCGTCCCATGCGTCACGGCGACGACCAGCGCGACATCTACTGGCGCAAGAGCACGCGGCCCGATCAGACGGTGGTGCGCGAGCGCGCGCGCGAGATCCGCCACGAGGTCGCGCTCGTGGTCGACGTGGTGCGACCGGCCTCGCTGCCCGAGGACGACCCCGCCGAGGCCGCCTACCTCGAGCAGCTCGAGCGCCGCATTCGCGAGGTGGCCTCGCTGGCGGTCGCCTACGTCAAGCGCGGCGACCGCGTGCTCGTGGCGACCAACACCGGGCAGCGCGTCCGCGCCGACCAGGCGCGCGGCATCGACCCCGTGCTGCGCTTTCTCGCCCTGCTGCAGCCGGTCCCGGAGCACCCCGCCGAGAGGGCCGCCTGATGCGCTTCGGCCTCGTGCACCGCGTGATGACCGACGCGCTGGCGGCGCTCGGCATCCTGGCGCTCGTGGCGAGCGGCCAGTTCGACCGCGTGATGAGCCTGCTCGTCGTCGCCTGCCTCGTCGGCGTCATGCTCATGAAGGAGGGCTGGCGCCAGCAGGTCGCCAACCGCCACGTCGACACCGTGGCGGTGTGCCTGCTCGTCGCCGCCCAGTTCGGGCGCGCCGTCTTGTCGAGCGCGAGCGTGCTCGATCTGCTCATCGAGGCGGCCGTGGGGCTGCAGCTCATCCGCATGGCCTCGCGCAAGGGCGCCGCGCACGACCAGCAGGTCATCGTGCTCGCGCTCCTGCACCTCATCGCGGGGACCGTGGTGGGTGGCGGGCTCGGCTACGGCCTGTGCTTCTTCGGCCTGCTCGTCGTGACGCCGGGCGCGCTCGTCCTCAGCCACCTGCGGCGCGAGGTCGAGGGCAACTACCGGCAGGGCGCGCGCGATCGCACCGGCCTGCCGGTCGACGTGCCGCGCATCCTGCGCAGCAAGCGCGTGGTCGGGCGGCAGTTCATCGCGGTCACCTGTCTCCTGTCGGTGCCGATCCTGCTCTTCACGGTCGTGCTCTTCGTGGTGTTCCCGCGCGTCGGTCTGTCGCTGCTCTTGCTCAGCAAGGGCAAGGGCGGGCGCGTCATCGGCTTCACCGACCAGGTCAATCTCGGGCAGATCGGCACCCTGCGCAGCGACTCCACCGTGGCGGCGCGCGTGTTCGTGCCGGATCTGCCGCCGAAGCCGCCCTCGCGCCTGCTCATGCACCTGCGCGGCGCGGCGCTCGACCAGACCGACGGGCGCGGCTGGGTCAAGAGCAACAAGCAGCTGCGGCCGGCGGGCACGTCCGGCGAGCTCATCGCGCTCGCGGCCAACCCCGACGTGGCGAGCGACCGGCGCTGGGTGGTGGAGCTCGAGCCCTTCGACCCGCCCGTGCTGTTCCTGCCCGAGGGCGCGACGGCGCTGCGCGTCGAGGGGGGCTCGTCGCCCGGAAACGGCCTCAGCGTCGTGCGCGGCGCCGAGGGCGAGCTGCGCTACCACACGCAGGCGGAGCGCGGCGTGCGCTACGAGGTCTACCTCGCGAGCGACGACGCGCCGACCTTCCGGCAGCTCGCGCCGAGCGAGCGCCCGCGCTACCTCGAGCTGCCCGGCGACCTACCGGCCCGCGTGCGCGAGCTCGCGGCCACCTGGACGAGCGGCGCGGCGAGCGACCTCGAGCGGGCGCGCCTCGTCGAGTCCCACCTGCAGAGCGAGTACACCTACGATCTCTCGTCGCCCTCGCCGCGCGAAGAGCAGCCGCTCGACCACTTCCTGTTCGAGAGCAAGCGCGGTCACTGCGAGTTCTACTCGACGGCCATGGCGATCCTCCTGCGCTCGCAGGGCGTGCCCACGCGCAACGTCACGGGCTTCATCGGCGGCACCTGGAACCGCTTCGGCGGCTTCTACGTCGTGCGCCAGGGCGACGCGCACTCCTGGGTCGAGGCGTTCGTCGACGGCACGGGCTGGGTCACCTTCGACCCGACCCCGCCCGGCGACGCCCAGCCGCAGAGCGCGGCCGACGGCTTCTGGGCATCGGTGCGCGACTTCTTCGAGGCCGTGAGCCAGCGCTGGAACCAGCACGTGGTCGGCTACGACCTCAGCCAGCAGGTCGGGCTGTTCGAGTCGCTGAGCACGCGCGGCGGGGTGCTCGGCTCCTTGTGGGGCAGGCTCCTCGTCGGTGCGCTCGTGACGCTCGTGGCCGCGGCCATGGTGTGGGTGATCCTGCGCCGCCGCCGGCGGCGGCAGCAGCGGGACGGGCGCGGCGCGCGCATCGAGTCGAAGAGCGCCCAGCTCGCCACGAGCCTCTACGAGCTGCTCGACCGCACGCTGTCGCTCATCGGCCTCGGGCGTGGGAGCACGACGCCGCCCCTGCGTCACGCCGAGACCCTCGCCACGAGCGGCCACCCCCTCGCGCCGGAGATCCTCGACCTGACGCTCCGCTACCTCGACGCGCGCTTCGGCGATCAGGCCTTCTCGTCCGAGGACAAGCGCGACTTCGAGGCGCGCGTGAAGCGGCTGCGCGAGCGCGCCAAGGAGCTCGAGCGCGTGGCGGCCTAGCGCGCACCCCCGTCATGCGGCGCGATCTCGCAGAGTGCCTGTATCCGACCGCGCTCGGGCCGCGCGCGTCGGCGCGGGCGCGCGCGCTCGCGAGCTGCGATCCGGAGCCGATCATCGCGGTGCTCGAGCCGCTCGTGACCGACGCGCGCCGCCTGCGCCTCTGCGCCGTGGTCGCGGCGCGGCTCGAGGCGGTCACGCTGGTGCTCGACGCGCCGCACGACCCGCACAACGGCGCGGCCGTGGTGCGCAGCGCCGACGCCTTCGGCCTGGCGCGGGTGCACGTGCTCGAGCGCAAGGAGCGCTTTGCCGCGGCGCGCGCCGTGTCGCGCGGGGCCGAGCGCTGGGTCGAGATCGTGCCGTGGGCGCGCGCCGACGAGCTCGCCGGCGCGCTCGCCGCGAGCGGGCACCGGCTCGTGGCGACCCACCCCGACGGCGAGCTCGAGGTCCGCGATCTCGCCGCGCTCGGCCGGGTGGCGCTCGTGCTCGGCAACGAGCACGCCGGGATCGGCGACGACTTGCGCGGCGCGTGCGGCGCGAGCGTGCGCGTCCCGATGCGCGGCTTCGTCGAGAGCCTGAACCTGAGCGTGACGGCCGCCGTCCTCTTGTCGCACGCCACGGCCGGACGGGTCGGCGATCTCGCGCCGCACGAGCGCCGCCGCCTGTCCGCGCGCTTCCTCGTGACGAGCGTCGGCCGCTCGGACGCCATCCTCGCCGAGCGCGGCATCGCCCTCGACGCCGGGCCCGCGGCGGAGGGCGCCGACCCCGCGTCGGGCGCCGCGGCGCCGCACCTGGCGGCGGAGGGCGGGGGCGGGCTTGATGGACGGGACGAAACTCCATAGTCTTGTGTAGCTCGGGCTCTCTTGCGCCCGGGCGCCTCGGCATGTCTGCACCTCCGAATCGACCGCCACCTCGCCCCCCCGCGCCGCCGCCGCGTCGCGCCGACCCCGCCGCCGCAGGCTCCGCGCCGTCGCGCCCGGCACCGGGCGCCCCCGTGACCGCGCGTCCGCCCGCGAGCCCGGGCGCGCCGCG
>JACRDA010000079.1 GCA_016212965.1 Myxococcales bacterium | reverse complement strand
GCCGCCGAGCCGGCGCCCCCGCAGGCCGCGCCCGCACCCGCGCTCGAGCCGGCTCCGGCGGCGAAGGCAGCCCCGTCCGCGCCGCCGCCCGCCGACCGTTCGCCGCCCCAGATGAGCGTGCGGGACTACATGGCCGCAGCCGGGGTCGCGAGCGCGGCCGGCGACGTCGATCAGGCGCTCGCCCAGTACAAGAAGGCGCTCGGCAAGCTCGGTACCGCCACGACGCCCGACCGCGCGGAGATCTACGTCGCGATCGGCGCGCTCATGCGCAGGCAGGGCAAGACTCGCCTCGCGATCACGAACTTCGACAAGGCCCTCGCCATCGACCCCGGCGACCGCCGCGCGCTCGTGGCGCTCGTAGCGCTCAACGCCGCCGAGGGCGACTGGCGCGCGGCCGAGGAGGCGGAGGACAAGTTCATCGCCGTCATGGGCGGCGACGAGGCGGCCTACGACCACCTGCTCGCCTTCGGCGACCGCTGGCGCGACGCCGGCACGGACGCGGCACGTGCGCGCAAGCACTACGAGCGAGCGCGCGACGCGGCGCCCGAGCGGCCGGAGGCGCTCGAACGCTTGCTCGCCTTCTACGAGGCCGATCACGACGTCGACCGCGTCATCGAGACGCGCCAGCGGCTGCTCGCGCTCGTGACGGATCCCGAGAAGCGCGCCGACGGCTACTTCGAGCTCGGCGAGTACTGCATGTTCGAGGCGCAGCGCGAGGCCGCGGCCTTCGAGGCCTTCGAGCGGGTGCTCGATGCCGAGCCGACCCGCCTCGAGGCGCTCGAGGTGCTCGCGACGGCGTTCGCCGACCACCAGGAGTGGGCCGAGCTCGAGCGCGTGTATCGCAAGATGATCGATCACTTCGCCCCGCAGACCGGCGCCTACGTCGAGGTGCGTGCGGAGCTCTACCACCGGCTCGCCCTGCTCTACCGCGACCATCTCGAGGATCCCGCTTCCGCGCTCGCCGCGCTCGAGCACGCGGTCGAGCTGCGCCCGCGCGACCTCGCGGGCGTCTTGCTCGCCGCCGATCTCGCCGAGCAGATCGGCGATCGCAGCAAGGCGGCGGATCTGCTCCGCGCCGCCGCGCGCATCGAGCCCCGACGCTCCGAGACCTACCACCGTCTGTTCGAGATCGGCCAGCGAGACGACCGGCTGGAGATCGCCTACTTCGCCGCGGCGGTGGCGGCGTTCCTCGGCTCCGCCAACGACCGGGAGCGCATCGTCCTCGGTGAGCACCGGCCCCACGGCGTACCGGTGCACAGCCGACCGCTCGGCGAGAGTGGCTGGGAGCGGCTGCGCCATCCGTCGTGCGACCCGTCCGTGGACGCGGTGATGCGCGCGCTGACCCCGGCCGTCCTGCGCCAGCGCGTGCTCGAGCTCGAGCGCGACGGCAAGCTGCCCGCCCTGCCGGGGGACGCGCAGGACGCGGCGACGAGCACCATCTCCGCCGTGCGTTCGCTCGGCTGGGCCGCGCAGTACCTCGGGATCCAGCTGCCCGCGGTGTACGTGAGCGACGAGGCAGCGGCCGCGCTCGCGGCTCCGACCGCGCGCCACCACGCCGTCATCGCCGGGCGCGGCGCGCTGCGCGGCCGCTCGCTCGCGGAGCTAGCCTTCATGAGCGGCCGGCACCTCGCGCTGCGCCGTCTCGAGTACGAGCTCGTGGCGCACACCCGCAGCCTCGACGAGCTCGGCGTGTGCTTCCTCGCCGGCGTGTGCACGGTGCTCGGAGCGGCTCCGGCGCCGGACAGGCTCGCCGCGGCGGTGAGTCACCTCGCCGGCCTCATCCCGAAGCACCAGACCGTGGACGAGCGCACCGAGCTCGAGGAGGCGGTGCGGCGCTTCGAGCGGGCCGGCGGGCGGGTGGATCTCGCCGCCTGGCTCGCCAGCGTCGAGCGCACCTCGTGCCGCGCCGGGCTCCTCTTGTGCGGGGACATCGAGGTCGCGGCGAAGGTGCTCGGGAACGAGCCCGAGACCGACGCCGGCCCCGTGCCCCTCGCCGACAAGGTGAACGAGCTGCTCGCCTTCTGCGTGAGCCGCGACCACCTCGACCTCCGCGAGGCGCTCGGCACCACGCTCGACGCCTGAGCATCCTCACCGCGCCCTCGGCACCCCGGCCGGGTCCGGCGGAGCGGTGTCGCCGGCGCACAAAACGCCGCGACCCCGGGGTCGCCGGGGTCGCCTGCGTAGCCACACGCGCGTGGCCTGCTCGTCGCGGCGGTGCGCGGTGCACCGCAGCGAGCGCCGTCAGGGCGCGGGCGTGCTGACGTGGATCCCGCAGCGGTAGTAGGTGCCGGTCACGGTGGCATCCTGGCCGCTGTTCGACAGCACGACGTAGTAGTTGCCCGCGTTCGTGATGGTGATGGGCGGTGCCGAGGCGCCCGTTCCGGTCGACCAGAGGATGTCGGTGTTCGCGTCCTCGGTGCCGGTCGCGTTCGGGACGAGCGCGTCGGCCGCGGTGTGGATCTCGGCGTGGAAGCCCTGCACGCCGGATCCGCTGCGGAGCGAGCCGCAGGCGAGCGCGACCTCTTCACCGGCGTTGGCCGGGAACTCCCAGTAGTCCACGTCGCCGACGTTCGCCATGTGTCCGCCGACGAAGTAGCTCGTCGTCAGACCGTCGGTGCTGACCTGGCCGGCGACCGGACCGTCGGTGGTCGCGAGCGTGTCGTTGACGCCGTCCACGGCCGCGCCCTCGGTCTCCTGCTCGTTGTCCTGGTCGGCCGTGACGGCCTTGAAGACGTAGAAGTCGTTCGCGCCCGGGGCGCCGGCGCCGGCCGGACGCTCGACGCGCAGCAGGTAGTCGGTGTTCTCGGTGAGCGGGAAGCTCAGGTTGTAGTTCTGCAGCGCCACGCCGCTCTCGACCTGGTAGTCGAGGCGCGCGAGCACCGTCGCGCCGGTCGCGTCGAGGAGCGTCACGTTGCCCGGCCCGGAGGTCGAGCCGTAGCCGTCGGCCGAGTCGGGCGTGAAATAGACCTGACCCGCGAGGGCGGCCGCCGGGGTCGTGAGCCTGTACCAGTCGACGTCGCTCTGCGCGTCGAGCAGGCCGTGGATCTGAGCGTAGACCTGGGTCCCCTGCCCGACCACCGCCGTCGTGAGCGCCTGCGCCGTCTGGGCCGTGTCGTTGGTCGGCGTCGGGTCGGAGTCCTTGTTGAGCTGCGGGAACTGCGCGAAGTCGAGCTCGTAGGCGCCGACCTGGTACGTGTAGGTCGGGTCGCCGAGCGCCGTGCCGCCGCTCCAGTTCGAGTACTCGTCGACCCGGATGCAGTACGTGCCCGTCGTCGTGGCGTGATAGTAGAGCTCGCTGTCCGTGCTGAGGTACGGGTAGGCGTCGTCGGCCTGAGCGATCTGCACGGCCCCCGCCTCGTCGAACACGGTGATGACCGTGTCGAGCTCGTTGGCGTCCGTGTTGTCCCCGCCCGTGTCGGTCACGACCGCGATCCACTGGCCGGCGGTCGCCTCGAACTTGAAGAAGTCGGTGTCACCCGGCATGCCGATGATGCCGTCGGCCCAGGTGCCGAGCAAGCCCGCGACCGGATCCATGAGCGGTGCGTCGCCACAGGCCACGCCACCCTCGTCGATCGGCGCCGAGCCGCCCGTGCTCGTGCTGGAGGTCGTGGTGGAGCTCGTGGTCGACGACGACGTGGTCGCGCCCGTGCCGCCCGTGCCCGGCGTCTCGTCCGTGTCCGACTTGCAGCCGTTGCCCACGCTGGCGAACGCCGTGCCGACCGCCAGCAAACCCAAGAAATACGTGCTCTTCATGTGGTACTCCCATCCGCCGTGGTCGCGCCGCCGAGGCCCCCTGGCCGCCGCCTTCGCGCCGAGCGCGCACGGGTAGCCTAGGTTGACCCGCGCGGCAACCGCGAACCAGCCCTATTTCGCTCGGCGCCGGCGCCCGTTCCGGGCCCCTGGGACAGCGGAGCGACCCCCGACCGCTACTGGACCAGGAACCAGCGGATGCCGCTCCGCACCTCGAGGTGCAGGTGGTCGCGGTGCCCGAAGTCGTGGTTCGGCGAAAGGACGAGGTTGAACGAGCCCCGGTCGTCGAGGCCGCACACGACGTCGCGCCAGAAGCGCGCGCCCGGGGTGTCCTTCCGCGCGGGGTCGGCGCCCTCGCCGCAGCTCTGGGCGCCCACGCGGCCGTGGAAATCGTGCTGGACCGAGTAGAGCGTGCCGTCCGCGAGCTTCACCGTGGCGAGGTCGATGGCCCGCCCGGCCCCGTGGCGCACGCCGGGCTTGCCGGGGCTGGGGCGGTAGAGCGACAGGTACTCCGCCTCGACGACGCCGTGCGCCGAGAGCAGCTGCGCCAGGTCGTCGATGGCGAGCGCCAGGCGGCAGTCCATGATGGTCCAAGGACCTGGCGGGCGCGGGTCGTCGCGGTAGGTAGCCTTGAACGCGACCCCGCGGACGGGCCCCGTGAGGCGGATCGGGGTCTCGACGGTCCGCTTGGCCTCCGCGACCTCGAACGGGACGCCGCGATCGCGGAGCTCCTCGAAGCAGAGCTCCGTGCTCGTGCCGGCGTACTGCACGGCGCGTTTGAGCTCCGGCATCACGGGCTCGAACGCAAAGCGGCTCCCGGCCTGGGCCGGCGCGTCGGAGTGGAACACGGCGGTTGCGGCCACCGCGGCGGTCGCCGCGAGGCAGCAGGCGCGGAAGGTTCGGCGCGTCAGCTGCGTCATGTCGAGCCCTGGTGACTGCCAGAGCCCGGCCGCGGCATCAAGCGCTTATCGAAGAAAGCGTTATTAGCTCTTCTAAAACGATGACTTACTGAGACAAGCCGGGGCCCGCGAAGCGCGGTACGCACGGGAGCGGCGGCGCGGCGGGAGGCCCCGACGGCGCGGCGGGACTGGGCACGCCCGTGACGGCGGGGAGCGGACGTGGCAACTACGGGGACCTGCCACGCCGGCTGGAGTACCCCCCTTGACCACCCTGCACGTGCAACCCGGAGGCGCCCTCAACGGGCTCGTGCCTGCACCCGTCGCGGAGCCCCTGCTGTCGCTCGCGCTCGTGGTCGCGGCCCTCGCGGGCGGCACGAGCTCGCTCCACACCGGTCGCGGCGCCCCGGCGCTCGGGGCGCTCGTCGGATCGCTTGGCGCGCTCGGCTGCGCCATCTCGTCGAACGAGCACGGGTTTCGGGTGGAGGGCGCGGCCGGCGCGCTCTGCGCCCCGCCGGCGGGCCGGGTCGACGCCAGCTCTCCGACCGGCCTCGCGGCGCTCGCGGGCGCGCTCGCCGGGCAGCCCTTCCCCGTCGTCCTCGGTCAGCGTCCGGCGGGCCCAGCGACGTCTTCGGAGGGCGTCGCGCTCGCGCGCATCGCGGCCCTGCTGCGAGCCCGCGGCGCCCGCGTCGAGGGCGTCCTCGACCCTGCGAGCCCGCGCACGCTCGGCCTGCCTCTCGCGCTCGAGCCCGCGCCCCTCGGGCCGCTCGGCTGGGAGCTGCCGTTCGGCGGCTCGGCGGGGCCGAAGGTGGCGGCTCTCCTGTCGGGTCTGGGCGCGGCGGGACCGACCCGCCTCCACGAGGTGCTCGTGGCCGACGACCGGGCGGAGCGCCTGCTCGTCGCCGCCGGGGCGTCGATCCGGGCGGCCGGGGGCATGCTCGAGCTCGAGCCGCTCGTGCCGGGGCAGCGCCTCGCCCCGCTCGACGTCGCGCTGCCGGGCGACCTCGAGCTCGCCGCGTTCCTGCTCGCCGCCGGGATGCTGGCCGCCCGGCGGCAGCCCGGCGACGCGGGCTCCTTCGGGGTGCGCCACGTGGGCTGGACGCCGGCGCGGGCAGGCGTGCTCGAGGTACTCCGCGACGCGGGCGTGCCGCTCGAGAGCGCCGCACGCTCCGAGGTCCTCGGTGCGAACGTCGGCGACCTCCGCATCGCGCCGGTGGAGCCCCCGGGCCTCGTCGTGGCCGGCGAGCGGGCGCTGCGCTGCGAGGGGGCGCTCGGGGCGCTCGTCGCTCTCGCGGCGGGCGCCCGGCAGCCTTCCCGCCTCGCCGACGCGCCCGCGCTCGCCGGCGACGACGGGGCGGGCCGGGCGACCCGCTATGTCGCGCTCCTCGCGGCCTTCGGTCTCGAGGCCCGGAGCGTGCCGGGCGGCCTCGAGGTCGGCGCCGGCCCGAAGGAGCGCTGGCGCGGAGCCGACTTCGATGCGGCGGGCGACGCGGACCTCGCCATGGCCGCGACGGCGCTCGCGCTCGGGGCGGACGGACCGAGTGCCATCCACGGCGCGGAGGGGGTCGCGGCGGTGTTTCCTCGCTTCGTCGCCTGCCTGCGCGGGCTCGGCGCCCGGATCGACGTGCGAGCCGGGGCCGGCCGAACGGCGTGAGCGGCCGCGCGCCGTCGGCGGCCTCGCGCCGCCCGGCCGTGGTGCTTGTGGACGGGCACCGCTCGGGGGAGACTTGCGGTGTCCGATGAGCCGCAAGAGCCCCCTCGTCGCCATCGACGGCCCTGCCGGGGCCGGCAAGAGCACGGTGAGTCGCGCGCTCGCGGACCGGCTCGGCATGCTGCTGCTCGACACCGGGGCGCTCTACCGGCTCGTCGCGCTCGCGGCGCATCGGACGCTCGGCTCCTGGGACGAGCCCGAGCGCATCGGCGCGCTCGCCCGCGAGCTCGTCCGGTCGCACGCGCTCGCGCTCGGCAAGCCCGAGCGGGCGGGCGAGACGGGGCGGGCTTGGCTCGCCGGCGAGGACGTGTCGCTCGCCATCCGGACGCCCGAGATGAGCCGCGGCGCGAGCCGTGTGTCGGCGCTGCCGGCGGTGCGCGAGGCCCTGCTCGATCTCCAGCGTGAGCTCGGCGCCGAAGGCGGGCTCGTCGTGGAGGGCCGGGACATCGGCACGGTCGTGTTCCCCGACGCGGAGGTGAAGTTCTTCCTCACGGCGTCGCTCGAGGAGCGGGCCCGCCGGCGCGCGGCCGAGCTCGGCGCCCGGGGCGTCGCGGCGAGCGTCGACGAGACGCTCCGCGAGGTGCGCGAGCGCGATCGCGCCGACAGCGAGCGCGACGTCGCCCCGCTGCGCCAGGCCGCCGACGCCGTGCTCGTCGACACGACTGGGGTGGCGCTCGACGAGGTGGTGGACCGCATGGAGCGAACGGCTCGGGCCCGTGGCGCTTGAGCGGCGGGTACCGGGCACGCCGCGGCGTGCAGCGCGAGCGCGCGCGCTCCTGACGCTCGCGTTCGGCGCGGTCGCGGCGGGGTGCGGGGCGACGGTTCCCTTCGGGGGCGTGGAGGCGGACGCGCCGGCGGCCTTGCCCGTCGCGCTCACCGGTCAGGATCTGCTGCCGGCCGACCTCGACCTCGTCCTGCGCTTCGACCTCGGGGCCCTGCGCGAGGGCCTCGGCGCCGAGCCGCTCGCGCTCGTGCGCGAGCGGGCGAGCCCGCGCGGGGAGCAGGCGCTCGTGGCGGCGGCGCTCGAGAAGGGCGCGGTGGCGTGGCTCGGCCTGCGCGTCGTCGACGCGCGCGCGGGCGATCGCGTCCTCGTGGTGGAGACGGGTGCGCGCGAGGCGCCCGAGATCGGTCGCTTCCGCAAGGTCGAGAACCCCGGCCCCGACCTCGAGGTGTACCGCCGCGCGGGCGAGGTGGAGCGCGACGGTGTGGCGCTCGTGGCGCTCGTGGGCGAGCGCGACGTCGTGTTCGCCTCGCCGGTCGAGGCGGCGAGCGTGGCCCGCGTGATGCGCGCCGGACCCGACGAGGGGCGCGGGGAGCCCGCGGCCGAGGGGCTCGTGAGCCTCGACTGGAACGCCGCGCGCGCGGCCAAGGGGCTCGGGCGCTACCCTTCCCTCGCCAAGCTGATGCGCGGGGTCGAGCGCGTGCGCGCGACCCTGCGCCCGAGCGGCAGCGACGTCGTGCTCGAGGCGCGCATCCGCTGCCGCGGCGCGAGCGAGGCCGACCGCGTGGGGCGCTTCCTCGAGGCCATCCGCGACGTCGCGCGCGAGCGCCCCCGCTTCGCCGGCCTGTTCGCCGCGCTCGAGCTCACGCCGAGCGACGACACGCTCGTGGTGCGCTGGACGCTGCCGCCGGCGGCGCTCTTCGCGCTCGTGCGCGAGCCGCCGGAGCTCGAGGCGCCGGTCGACGAGCCCGTTCCCGAGCGACCGTGACGCCGGTGGTGCGCCCCGCGGTGGACTCGGTGGGTGAAATAGTTGTCCATGCGCGCGCCCCGGTGCGGGCGAAATGCGGCGCGAACGGTGGGTGCGGGGCTTGGCCCCGGGCGTGCATGGCCTGGCCCAGAAGAGCAGGGCCCGGCCAGAGCCGGCCCCGCCCTGACGAGAGCGACGACCGCGCGCGAAAGGGGCTGGGCCCTCGCCGCGGCCGCCGCGATAATGACCGACCGGTCGGCGGCGGGCGCCGACGTGGCGAGGAATCCGGCAGATGGACAATATCGAGCTGAAGGTCGAGCGGGCGGGCATGCAGAACGTGGAGCTCGCGTTCGTGGCCCTGCCCGAGGGGCTGTCGGTGCGCAGCTTCGTCGTGCGCGAGGCCGTCAACACGACCTTCGAGGTCGACGTCGTGGCGCGCACGAGCACGAGCGATCTCGACCTCGAGGCGCTCGTCGGCAAGGGCGCCGTGCTGCGCCTCCGGATCGGCGAGGCGCAGGCGGGCCCGCGCGCGCGCGCCTGGAGCGGCATCGCGCGGGCGATCGAGCAGCTCGCCGTCGAGGACGACGGGCTGTCGACGTACCGCGTTCACATCGTGCCCATGCTGTGGCGCACGACCCAGCGGCGCGGCCATCGCATCTTCCAGCACCTCACGACGCCGCAGATCGTCGTCCGCCTGCTCGAGGAGTGGGGCATCACGCCCGAGCTGCGGCTCGACGAGGCGACCTTCCCGCGCCACGAGTACCGGGTCCAGTACGACGAGAGCGACTTCGACTTCCTGTCGCGGCTGCTCGAAGAGGCGGGCGTGAGCTATTGGCTCGAGCAGGCCGATCCGCTCGCCGAGGGGGAGCTCGAGCACATGCGGGTCGTCCTGTGTGACACGCCCCGGCGCGGGGCGCACGCCCACCCGGTGGCCATCCCCTTCGCGGGGGACACGGGCGACGTCCCGCCGACCGCGCACGTGCGCAACGTGCGCCTGCTCCACGAGCTGCGCCCCGGGCGCGTCACGCTGCGCGACCACGATTTCCGCGTGAATCCCGAGCTTCGGCTGTCGGCAGAGGTGCGCGTGCCCGACGCGCTCGAGGCGCGCTACGAGCACTACCACTTCGTGCCGGGGAGCTTTCTCGCCGAGACCGGCGGCACCGAGGCGGGCGCCACCGTCGACCACCACCGGGGCGAGGCCGCGGCGCGCGTCGCGCTCGAGAGCGCGCGCACGCACAAGCGCGTCATCGAGCTCGCCAGCAACGTCTTCGAGCTCGCGGCCGGCATGCTGTTCACCCTGGCCGGCCACCCGCGGGCCGAGCTGTGCGAGCCCGGCGGCCTGTTGCTCTCGGCGGTGTGGCTGAGCGGCGAGCGCGACCAGAAGTGGACGCTGGTCGGGCGCGCCACGCCGAGCGTGGACCCGTTCCGCCCGGCGATGCTGACCCGAAAGCCCCGCATCCAGGGCGTGCAGAGCGCGCTCGTCGTGGGCCCGCCCGGCGAGGAGATCTACACCGACGGCCACGGTCGGGTCCGGGTGCAGTTCCCCTGGGATCGCGAGGGGCGCTCCGACGAGCACAGCTCGTGCTGGGTGCGGGTCAGCCACGCCTGGGCCGGCGGGAGCTACGGCTTTTTCGCGCTGCCCCGGGTCGGCCACGAGGTGCTCGTCGACTTCGTCGAGGGCGATCCCGACGCGCCCATCATCGTCGGGCGCGTGCACCACGTCGCGGCGCAAGCTCCGCATGCGCTGCCCCAGCACAAGACGCGCACTACCTGGCGCAGCCAGTCCTCGCCGGGCGGTGGCGGCTCCAACGAGATCACCTTCGAGGACGCGGCCGGCGAGGAGAAGGTCTACGTTCACGCCGAGCGCGACCACGAAGAGATCGTCGAGCACGACGCGCGCGCGAGCATCCACAACGACCTGTTCACGGCAGTGAAGCGCCACGAGCAGCGCAGCGTGGGCGGCGACCAGTCGCTCGGCGTGAGCGGCGACCGCGTGGTCACGGTGGGCGGGCAGCTGACGACGCACGCGGCCGCCGGCCTGCAGCTCCAGGCGGGCGCGACGACCGGCGTGTTCTGCGAGGAGGGGCGCCTCGTGCTCACGAACGGCGCGGCGTCGATCGTGCTCGACGGGCCCAACATCCTCATCCAGTCGGCGGCGAGCCTCGAGCTCACCGCGGGCCAGACGCTGGCGGTCGGCGGCAAGCGCGTGACCATCGACGGTGGGCCGGAGGTGTTCATCAACTGCGCCACCTCGCTCCGCCCCCTGCCCGCGCTCCTGCCGAGCGCGATGGAGGCGGTCAAGGGCCTCTTGTCGCACGGCGGTGGCGGCGTGGTCGATCTGTCGGGTGTCGCCGGCCTGCTCGAGAAGCCGGGCGCGCTCGTCGAGGCGGGCTTCGAGAAGCTCGACGCGGAGCTCGAGCTGCTCGGCGACAAGCTGAAGCTCCCGGAGCTCGCGCCGGTCAAGGTCGAGCTGCCGCCGCTCGTGAACCAGCAGCTGCAGCAGGTCTCCGAGATGAGCCAGGTCAAAGGACCGCTCGTGAGCAAGGTGCTCGAGAGCGAGGCCTTCAAGGACATGAAGAAGCGCCTCGACGACAAGCTCGCCGAGGAGAAGGCGCGGCTCGAGAAGCTCGGCAAGGATCTGCACGGCATCTTCGACCGGCAGCGCGACCACGTGGTGGAGCTCGGCAAGACGCTGAAGGCGCGCGCGGTCGAGGAGAAGAAGGCCCTGAAGGACAACTGGGCCGAGACGAAGGCCATCTTCCGCGGCGAGCGCGGCAACCTGCTCCAGTCCGCCAAGGCGCTCGTCGCCGTCGTGAAGGACGAGACGAACCGCATCAAGAAGCTGCGCACCGACCTGAAGGCGATGCTCGACACCGAGAAGGCCTACTTCAAGGGCGCCGTCGACGAGTGGAAGGGCGCGGTCGAGGACGTGAAGAGCACCATCGACCACTTCAAGAACCTCATCGACAACCCGAAGGACGAGGTGCTCGGCATCCTCTTCGGCGAGAACAAGGAAGCGGTGGAGAAGTTCCTCGACGACCCGAAGAAGGCGATCAACGATTTTCTCGACGACAAGGGGCTCGGCGACATCATCCACGTCTCGAACGTCGCGCCGCCCGCGCTGCCGGGCGGCGGCCAGGTGGCGCCACCTCCCATCGCACCGCCGCCGAACCTGCCTCCGCCCGGCAGTGGCGCCCCGGGGGGCCTCGCCGCGAGCCCGCAGCAGGCCGGGCCGCACATGGCTCCGGGCGGGCAAGGTGCCGGGCACGTGCCGCGGGGGCCCATGCAGGGCGCGCACCAGGCGCCGCACGGCCCGGCGGTGGGCCAGGGCTCGGGGCAGCTCGCGGCTCGCGGCCCCGGTCAGGGGCAGGTGTCGGGGCTCGAGCGCGCGGGCGCGCAAGGCGGTCTGCGCACCGAGGGCGCACCGGGCAGCGGCATAGAGCGCGGCCCGGGCGCGGCCCACGAGCTCGGCGGTCGGGAGCTCGCGGGCGCCGGACACGCACCGGCGGGCACCTCCGGCTCGCTCGCGTCGAGCGGTGCCGAGCTCGGCGCGCAGGGTGTGCCGCATGCGGCGGGCACGCTCGGTGGCGCCGGCGCTCCCGCGGGCAGCATCGGCGCGCTGGCGGCCGAGGGCGGCG
>JACRDA010000088.1 GCA_016212965.1 Myxococcales bacterium | reverse complement strand
GTGCGCTTCGAGGGCGTGACCTTCACGCCGCCCGGCGCGCCGAAGGCGCCCCCCGGCGCGGCCTCGAGCGCGGCGCGCGGCACCGAGGTCGTCAAGCTCGCCATCACGCGCGAGAGCGCGATGGTGAGCGAGTTCGCGGTGAGCGTGCTGACGGGTCTGCCGCAGTCGGTGACGACCCTGATCATTCTCGCGGTCGAGCTCATGACGAGCGACGCCTGGTTCGCGCTCGGCGGCGGGCTCGTGCTCTTCGTGACGTCCCGGCTGCTCGCCGATCGCGCGAGTCGCCGCGTGGGCGAGGCGCGGCGCGAGATGACGACCGCGGACGCGGCGGTGTTCGCCAGCCTGCAGGAGAAGCTCTCGACCACGGAGGATCTCCGCCTCTGGGGGGCGCGCGGCGAGGCGCTCGGCGAGTTCGCGGCGACGGCGCACGCGTGCTCGGACGCGCGCACGCGCTTCGCCGAGGCGCTCGCGGTGGCCGGCCAGATCAAGAGCGTGTTCACCGCGATGTCGCCCCTGCTCATCGTGGTCGCGCTCAAGCTCTCGGGGCGCAGCTATGACGCGGGCGAGATCGCGAAGCTGCTCCTGTTGGTCCCGCTCCTGATGTCGAGGCTCGAGGCCCTCGACGCGCTGCGCTCCGGTCTCGTCGAGCGGGCGCCGCTGCTCGTGGCGACGCTCCACATCATGAACCTGCCGCCCGCGCCCGCCCGTGCTCGCGACGCCCGGCGCATCGATCTCGACGCCGTCGACGGCCACGTGCGCTTCGAGGGCGTGACCTTCACGCCGCCCGGCGCGGCGCGCCCGGTGCTCTCGGACGTGTCGCTCGACGTCCCGGCGGGCAGCGTCGTCGGCGTGTGCGGGCCGAGCGGTTCGGGCAAGAGCACCGTGGTGCGCATGCTGCTCCGGCTCGACGAGCCGGACGCGGGCCGCATCACGATCGACGGCACCGAGGTGGCCGCCATCGAGCCCGAGCAGCTGCCCGCGCTGTTCGGCGTGGTGCGGCAGACCTCCCAGCTCCTGCAGCGCCCGGTGCGCGACAACCTCGGCATCGGACTCGCGCCGAAGCCGTCGGACGAGGCGATGCTCGAGGCGCTCGGGCGCGTGCGCCTGGACGAGCTCGCCCGGCAGGCGACGCCCGACCGCAGCCTCGCGACGCCGTACACGCACAACCCGCCGAACTTCTCGGGCGGCGAGGTGCGGCGCCTGTTGCTCGCCCGCATGCTGCTCGGGCGCGCACCGGTGTGCGTGCTCGACGAGCCCGAGGCGGGGCTGCCGAGCGGCACCGCCGAGGAGATCCTGAAGTCCATCGTCGAGCTCGCCCGGGGCTCGGACGGCAGCGACGGCGGGCCCGCCCGCAAGGCGCGCACGTGCCTCGTGGTCACGCACGCGCCGCACCTCCTGCCGTCCGCCTTCAACGTGGTGCTCGACAAGGGCCGGGTCATCGCGACCGGCACCCACGCCGAGCTGCAGCAGAGCTGCGAGCCCTACCGGGCGCTGCTCGCCGACGCCCTGAAGGACTGAGGCGGCGGTCGCCGGGCGCCGGCAGAGCGCGGCGTGCGCCGCGGGCTGGGCGTCCGCGCCGCGGACTGGTAGCCTGCGCGGCGCGCGCTCCGCGGGGGCGCCGTGCAGGAAAGGCGAACATGCGAGCTCATCTCTTGGTTCTCCGTCGACGTCGGATCCAGCGAGCATGAGCCACCAGTCCTTCTCGGTCAGGCTGCAGGATCTCCTGTCGACGCTCGAGGGCGCGGCACTCATCGGCGCGGCGCGCATGCGCCTGCGCGGGCTCGGAGAGCAGCTCCAGTTCGCGTGCCTGGCGATGCCGTGCGACGAGGCGCTCGTGGCGCTCGAGCTCGAGCGGCTCGGGCGCCTGCAGGTCCCCGGTGTGGCCTCGGCCGACGGCTGGCGCACGACGGACCTCGAGTTCCTGCCGAGCGGCACGCCCTTCGCCTACCTGCTCGGCGGCGGGAGCGGCTACGCCGCCGAGCTCGCTCCCGGCGACCCGATGCTCGAGGTGCTGGCGCCCGTGCTCGACTCGGCGCCGCGCCACGCCCTGCTCGTGCCGATCCGCGTGGGGGCGAGCGTCGTCGGCGGCGCCGCGCTCCTGTCCGGCGACGCCCACATGGGCGATCGCGAGCTCGCGCTCGGGGAGCGACTCGCGAGCGTGCTCGCCCTCACGCTCGAGGCCTACCGGACCGAGCGCGTGCTCTACCAGCTGTTCGCCCGGGCGCTGCCGGATCTCTGCGGCGACGACGCGCTCACCGGCTTCCCGGCGGCACTCGAGCGCCACTTGCACAGCCTGCGGCTGACGCCGGAGTACCGCCGTCGCCTCGATCTCGCCCGCTCGGTCGCGCGCCTGGCGGCGAGTGGTACCGCCGAGACGCGCCTCGCCACCGACATCCTCGGGCGCGTGGAGGCCTACGTCGGCGAGCTCGAGCGCGGCGAGGAGACGGACGAGGAGGCGGCCGGCGACGCCGCAGAGGGCGGGGACGAGGAGGCGGTGCGCGTCGGATGAGCGAGGCCGCCGCGACGGCCAGCCGCTCGGGCTGGCACGAGGAGGGCGAGCTCGGCGGTGTCGCGCTGCGCCGCTCCGGGCGCGGCGTTCGGGTCGCCGTCGTCGACACGGGCGTGGACGCCACGCACCCTTGGTTCGCCGACGCGCGCATCGCGCACCTGCACGTCGAGAAGAAGGGGGAGGGGTACGTCGTCGTCCCGGACGCGGGCGGCGACCAGAGCGGCCACGGCACGGCGTGCGCGGGGATCATCCACCGCATGGTGCCCGGGGCCGAGCTCACGAGCGTACGCGCGCTCGGCCCCGATGGCCGTTGCTCGCGTACCGCCCTCATCGACGCGCTCGCTCACTGCGTGCGGGCGGGCTTCCACGTCGTGAACCTGAGCCTGGGGATCGACGTGCCGCGACGCGTGCCGCTCAAGCCGACCGACCACCGGCCGATCCTGAGCCTGTACGAGGTCGCGGACGACGCCTGGACGGCGGGCGTCGTGCTCGTGGCGTCGGGACCCAACGTGGCTGCCTTCCGCACCTATCCGGGCCGCTTCAAGGCGCTCATCGGCGTGGGCCGCATCGGGGCCGAGAGCCCGGGAGCCGCCCACCCGCCGCCGGGCGCGCCACCCTCCGCGCCGCCGGATCGGGGGCCGGCGGACGCGCCGCCTGGCCCGCCTGGCTACGCCGAGGGGGCCGAGGAGCTCGAGCGGCTCGCCACCGCGCGCACCGAGGACTACGAGATCCTGGCTCCCGGCACGGACGTGCTCGCGCCGGCGCTCGGCGGCGGGGAGCGGCGCTGGACCGGGACATCCTTCGCGGCGCCCTTCGTGAACGCGCACGTGGCGCGGGTGCTGGCGGCGCGGCCCGGCCTGCCGATCGAGTCCGTCAAGGCCGCGCTGCACCAAATGGCAGGCGCCTGGGAGGGGCGTGCTAGCGTGGGCGCCCATCATCCCGCTGGCGTGATGGAGGCGTCATGAGGCCACTCGACCCGCTCTGCGCACAGTCGAACGTCGTCGCGTTGCTACGGGGTGCTCCTCCGGAGGACGTGCGCACGGAGCTCGGCCGGCTCGATGGGCTCGACCTCGGTGGTGCGGAGCGCGCCGCGCGCGTCTACGCCCACGGGGCGCTCGCCCTGCGCGAGGGACGCCTCGACGACGCCCACCGCGAGCTCGGCGCCGCCGCGCAGGCCTTTGCTGCGGCAGGCGAGCCCGAGGCCTCGGCGCTCTGCGCCTGCGAGGCCTGGCTCGGGGCGATCCGCCGCGGGCCGCGCGCCGTGTACGCCGACGCCATCGCGGCGCTCGAAGTGCTCGCGCGCGAGCCGGGCGGCCGCCTCGTCGCGGTGGTCGCGGGGCACTACCGCGCCGTCGCGATGCGCTACTCGGGGCAGACCGAGGCGACGCTGCGCGCGCTGCTCGAGGTGTTCGCGCTCTCCGAGGGCCTGCTGGTCGAGCGCGCGCAGGTCCTGAACTCCCTCGGCACGCTGTACGTGGTGCTCGGCGCCTTCGGTGCAGCACAGGCGGTGCTCGAGCACGCCGCGGATCTGAACCACCAGATCGGCGACTCGGTGAGCGAGGCCATCTCCTACGGGCAGCTCGGCAGCGCCGCGCTCGGTCGCGGCGAGCTCGAGGCGGCGCGGCGCTACCTCCAGAAGCAGGAGTGGTTCGCGTCGCGGGTCGGAGACGCCTTCGGCGGTGCCCGCGCGCTCACGCTGCTCGGCGACCTCGCCATCGACCTGGGCCGACCCGACGACGCGCTCGCCTTCGGCCGCGACGCCACGAGCCGCGCGAGCTCGGTGAGCCCGCCGCTCGGCATGTGGCTCGCCTACTCGGCGCGCACCATGGCGCGCGCCAAGCTCGAGCTCGGCGAGCCCGAGGCGCTCGCGGAGCTCGAGGCCGCGCGCGAGCGCTTCCGGCGCATCGGCAACCAGCTCGGTGAGGCCCTCGTCAACTGGGACCTCGCGCGCCATGCGGCGCAGCGGGCGGCGGCCGGCCACGGCCAGCTCCCGGGCGGTACCGCCAAGGGTGGCTGGTACGCCACGGCCACGGCGTTCGCGGGCCTCGGGCTTCCGGCGCGCGTCGCGCCGGTGCTGCGCGACGCGCGCGCCCTGGCGAGCGACGCCGCCGAGCGGCGCTGCCTCGATCTCGCCTTCGCGGTCGCGGCCCAGACCTATCCGCACCTCGCGACCGAGCAGGAGGTCGAGCTCGTGTACAGCGAGCCCGACGTGCTCGCCGAGATCGCCACGCGCCGCATCGAGGGCCTGCGCAACGTCGGTCGCGTGGCGGCGCTCACCGTCGCGACGGGCGGGCTCTTCGTCGCCGCGGTGGCGGCCCGAGGCATCGCCTCTTGCCACGCGGCCCTGCCGAGCGCGCGCGCGGCCGCGGCGCTCGCGGGTGCGCTGCCGGGCATGGCGCTGTGGGTGTGGCCGGCCGGCACGTCGGCGAGCGAGCTCGCCCGCGACCTCGCCTCGCTGCGCGCCGCGAGCGGCGAGGACTGCCGCGCGGCCGTCGCCTGGCTGCCGGAGGCGCGCGTGGCGCGGGCGCCGTTCGCGGGCGAGCTCGGCGTGGCGCTCGTGGGCGCGGACTGCGCCTGGCTCTACCGCGCGGTCCTCGCGGCTGCGGACGGGACGCTGCTGCGCGACCCGCTCTTGCCCTGGGACGGCGAGGCCGAGGGACTCGCGCGCCTCGGTGGCTACAGCGACTCGCGCGAGCTCGAGCGCTGAGCGCGTCGTCGTCTTCTCAGCTCGCCTGCTTGGCGCCGCCGGAGGAGCCGTTGCCCTCGGTCTCCTGCAGGGCGCGACGCAGGAGCGGGATGACGTCCCACGCTGCCTGGCCCGCCTCGGACACGTCGACGCCTTGGCTCGGGGGCAGGTGGACGAGCGCCACGCGGAACTCCTCGAGGTAGCGCACGAAGGCGGGGCCGAGCTCGCCGTCGACGAGCAGCGCCGCGTCGGCGACCACGCAGGCGGGCCGTCCCCGCAGCGCGAGCGCCGCCTGGGTGAGGTCCGTCGCCGTCAGGCACTCCACGCCGAGGTCCTTCTCGAGCACCGCGCCGACCACGCTCGCGTGCTCGGCGGTCTCGGCGAGGATGAGCACCCGGCGCCGGTCCGTGGTCGCCTTCAGGTGCGGGCGGCTGCCCTTGGCCTGGGCGATGCACTCGAACACCGTCGAGCGCAGCTCGACCGCCGAGAACGGCAGCGAGACGGCGCGCGCCCCGAGCTGGTCGGCGGCGCCGAGGACCTCGGGCCTCTCGGACACGAGCACGAGGGACACGCGGTGGCTGCGGCGGGCGCAGCGTTTGGCGAGGTCCTCGTCGAGCTCGGACACCTGCAGGACGACGACGTGGGCGAGCACCACCTCGGCGCGCAGGAGCGCCTCGGTCGAGTCGAAGACGTGCTCCACCCGGTAACGCTTGGGGTCGAACGCCGCCATCATGTCCACGGCGAGGCTCGGATCTTCCGTAGCTACGATCACCCGAGGACGGCCCACGTTAGGAAGTATACACGGGGTCCGATGGGCGCGCGCCTTTTCCGTCCCCTGGGCTCTCGGGGGGTGTCACTTGCCTCACGCGACTCGTTCCGCCCTCGGCGGGCGCGGCCGGTTGGCCGGGCTCGCTCCCGGTCGCCAGGGCACGCGCGCGGCGGCCCCGCGCATTTGCTACGCTCGGCCCCATGTCGTCCCCCGCCGCGCATTCCGCCCAAGCAGTCGCCACGCTCGCCACGCCGCGCGAAGCCTTCGTCACCCGCCGTCGCGCGCTCGGCGCGCGCCTCGGCCGCCCCGCGCTCGTGTGCGCGGGCGAGCGGCTCAGCCGCAACTACCGCGCCAACCAGTACCCGTTCCGGGCCACGAGCCACTTTCTCTACTTCGTCGGGGCGTCGATTCCCCGCGCGGTCCTCTTCTTCGAGGGCGGCGAGGTGACGCTCTTCGCCGAGGCGCACGACCCGGACGACGCCCTGTGGCACGGCCCGGCGGCGAGCTTCGAGGAGCTCCGCCTGGCGCATGGATTCGACGCCGTGCGCAGCCTCGCCGAGCTCGAGGGTGCGCTCGCACCGCACCGCGCGACCGTGGCGGTCCTGCCCCCGCAGGACGCCGCCGCGGCACAGAGCCTCGCGCGGCTCGTGGGGCGGACCGTGAGCCCCTGCGGCGGTGACGCGCTCACGGGCCCCGACGCGGAGCTCGCCGACGCCATGATCGCGCTCCGGCTGCGTCACGACGCCGCCGCGCTCGCGCAGCTGCGGCGCGCGGGGCAGGTGAGCGCCGAGGCGCACCTCGCGGGCATGCGCGCGACCCGGCCCGGCGTGACCGAGCACGCGATCACGGCCGCGATGCTCTCCGTCCTGCGGCGCGCCGGGATGGACGACGCTTATGGCCCGATCGTCAGCGTGCACGGCGAGGTGCTGCACAACGAGCGCCACGATGGCGTCACGGCGGCCGGTGACCTCTTGCTCGCCGACGTGGGGGGCGAGACCGCCGAAGGATGGGCGGGCGACATCACGCGCGTCTGGCCCGTGAGCGGGCGCTACTCGTCCTCGCAGCGGGCCATCTACGACGTCGTGCTCGGGGCGCAGCGCGCCGCGATCGACGCGGCGCGGGCGGGCACGCGCTACCGCGCGGTCCACGAGGCGGCCAAGCGCGCCATCGTGACGGGCCTCTGCGACCTCGGCATCTTCCGCGGCGACGTCGACGGTCTGCTCGAGCGCGGCGCGGCGGCGATCTTCTTTCCCCACGGCATCGGGCATCTGCTCGGGCTCGACGTCCACGACATGGAGGATCTCGGCGATCGCGCCGGCTACGCGCCGGGTCGCACGCGCTCGCAGGCCTTCGGCGACGGCTACCTGCGACTCGACCGCGACCTCGAGCCCGGGATGGTCGTCACCATCGAGCCCGGCTTCTACCAAGTGCCCGCGATCCTCGGCGACGCGCGTTTCACGGGCGCGGTCGGCCGGGACCTCGACCGCGACCGGCTCGCGAAGTTCGCCGACGTGCGCGGCATCCGCATCGAGGACGACGTGCTCGTCACCGCCGACGGCCCGCCGGAGATCCTCACGCAGGCCGTGCCCAAGGACGCGGCCGAGGTCGAGGCGCTGGTCGGCGCCGGCTGAGGGCGAACGCGCCTCAGTGGTCGCGCCGACCGTCCGTGCCGAGGACCTTGCAGCCGAAGAGGTCGCGGTTCTCGATCACGTAGGTCCCGCCGACGGGGCAGAGATCCGCGTTTCTCACGACGCACGCGTCCTCGTGCTCGTCGACGAGCTTCATGTCCCAGGGTATGCAGTCGAGGCCGACGAGTGCGAAGGAGCCGCCCTTCGGCACCGCGTGGCACAGGAGCTGATCCGGGCCCCACTGCTCGGTGCCGGCCGGAGACAGGTAGAGCTTGTCGAACGTCCAGTCGGCGTGGCTCGTGACCGTCACCCTGGGCTGTCGCCACGAAAGGGGCCGCGGGCCCGGCAGCACGGCGGCGACGGGGGGCGCGGTGGCGCGCGCCTCCGGGGGCGGCGCCGTCTCGACGTGCTTGCCGAGCCCGCAGCCGACGGCGAGCGCCGCGACCGCAACCGCGGAGACGCTGATCTGCCTCGTCATGGAGCTCCACCTCGCGCGGAGGACGTGACCGACGGGTCCTGTCGTCAATCTGCGTCGCGGCAGCAGCGAAAGCCAGCCTCGTAGCCGAAGTCTCCTTCCAGGTGCGCCATCGTCATGGGGCGGCAGCGGTTGCGGACCGGGCCCCACCAGCCCCCCTTGAGCCCGCTGCGCCGGGGCGCGCGCTCGCCCTCGCGCATCACCCACTCGTTGGCGTTGCCGTTCAGGTCGTAGACGCCGTCGCCGGACACGCACCCGGGCCGGGACCCGGCCGGCAGGCGCTGGTCGATGGCCTCGAAGGCGCTGCGGCACGCCGGCTCGGCCATGCAGGCGTCGTGCGCCTTGAAGGCGAAGGTGCGTGGCCGGTACGGCCGATCGGAGTTGCAGACGGCGTCGGAGCGCTCGAACCCGTACACGAAGGGCCGCATGGCCTCGCCCTCGCAGGCGAAGTTGAACTCGCGCTCGGTGCACAGGCGCTTGCCGACCGCCTCGCACAGCGCGCGTGCTTCCGGCCACGAGACGAGCGTCAGGGGGAGCTCGCCCTTTCGATTCGGCCACTCGTAGCGATCCATGCAGAATCGCAAGGGAACGCGCTCCTTCACGGCGCAGCTGCTCGGCCCGTAGGCGAGGCAATGGTGGCCGGGGACGGGGTTCTGTCGCGCGCACGGCTGCGCCACGACCGGGCAGTAGCGCCCGGCCACGAGCGCCATGTCGGCCGGGCACGGGGAGGCGCCCGCGTCGTGGGGCGGGCCGGCGTCGGACGGCGCGCTCGCGTCGTCGGGATCTCCGCCCGGGCTCGGGCTCGGGGCGGCCGGCGCGGAGGTGGGTGGGGTGGCCGAGGTCGTCGCCGTCGCGCCCGCTTCGGTCGCCGCCGCCGCCGCGGCGGCGCCCGCACGGCCCTCGTCCTCGGGGCCGCAAGCGAGCGCGCCCGCGAGCGCCGCGAGCGCAGCGAGCGCCGAGGCGGGGGTGGGCCGGCTTCGCCGCCGGAGGGGCCGCGCTCCCATGTCAGTCTCGCCCGATCGCGGGCGCGTCGTCATAGAGAGCGAAGAGCAGCCGACCGTGCCGCTCCACCACGGCGCGGCGGCGGACGCGGTGCGTGGGCGTCAACAGGCCGTTGTCCACGGTGAAGCTCTCCTCGACGAGCGCGAGCCGCGCGACGCGCTCGAAGGCCCGGAAGCTCGTCGAGCACCTGGCGACCTCGCGCTCGAGCAGCGCCGCGACCTCGCGGCTCGCCAGGAGCTCCGCGGTGCCCGCAAAGTGGAGCTTGCGGGCTCGGGCCCACGCCGCGACGGCGTCGAGATCCGGCACCAAGAGGGCGACGTTGTACGGGCGGTTGTCGCCGTAGATCATGACGTGGGCGACGAATGGGGAGGCCCGCAGCATCTCCTCGAGCGGCGCCGGCGCGACGACCTTGCCGTTCTCGAGCTTGTACTGCTCGGCGAGCCGACCGGTGACGTAGAGAAAGCCGTCGCCGTCGAGGTAGCCGAGATCGCCCGTGCGAAAGGCGCCGTCGGCGGCGAGCACGCTCGCGGTCTCTTCCGGGCGCTCGTGGTAACCCCGCATCACGCCGGGGCCGTACACGACGATCTCTCCCTGCCGGGGGTCGCCGGTGTGCGTGGGGTCGATGACGACGCGCACGCCCGCCACCGGCTTGCCCACGCTGCCAATGCGGTGCGCGCGCGGGCCGTTGGCCGCCACCACCGGGCCGGTCTCGGTGAGCCCGTAGCCCTCGTAGACGGTGATGCCGACGGCGGCGATGAGGTCGGCCACCGCGGGCGAGAGCGCCGCGGCCCCGCTGAAGGCGTACCTGAGGCGGCCGCCGAGCCTGGCGCGCACCCGGGAGAACACGATGCGGTCCGCCGCCTCGAGGGTCGCTCGCTCGCGCAGGCCGAGCTTGCGGCGGCGCGACGCCTGGGCGGCGGCGAGCCCCTCGGTGAAGAGCGTGCGGAGCAGCCGGGGCGCGCGCTCGAGCTGGCGCTCCACGGTCTCGCGCAGGCGATGGAAGACGAGCGGCACGCTCACCAGGATCGTCGGCGAGACCTCCGCGAGGTTCGCCACGATCTTGTCGTTCGCCTCCGCGAGGGCGAGCGAGGCGCCGAGGGCAGACAGGGCGTGGAGCTCGCAGGTGTGGCCGAACGCCTGCCCCCACGGCAGGTAGGACAGGCTGCGGTCGGCGGCGGACAGCGGCAAGAGCTCGTGCAGAGCCCACACGTTCGAGGTGATGTTGTCGTGCGTCAGGACCGCGCCCTTCGGACGGCCCGTGGTCCCCGCCGTGTAGAGGATGGTGGCGGTGTCGGAGGCGCCGGGCACCACGGGCGGGCGCGGAGCCTCCGCGCCTCGCGCGAGCAGCGCCGCGTAGGAGCTCGGATCGCCGCGCGGTGCCTCGAGGCCGATCACGTGCCCTGCCCAAGGCGCGCGCGCCGCGAAGGCGCGGCAGGCCTCGACGACGTGGGGGCGGCCCGCCACGACGACCTTCGCTCCGGCGTCGCGGCACACGAGCTCCCAGTCCTCGGGCCGCTGCGCCTCGTACATCGGCACGAGCGCGGCGCCGAGCCCGTAGGTGGCGTGCGCCACGACCGCCCACTCCACGCGGTTGTCGCACACGAGTGCGACGCGGTCTCCGCGCCCGACCCCGAGCGCACCGAGGCCGGCGCGCAGCTCGCGCACGTGCCGGTCCACCTCGCCATAGGTGGTGTAGCGCCAGGTGCCGCCCACCTTCGCGCCGAAGAGCGGCGCGGTCGCGAAGCGCGCCGCCGAGCGCTCCCACATCTCGACCAGGTTGGCGAAGCGCGTGGCGGGCATCGGCGGGGCAATCTCGCACGCCGCGCGGGGGGCGGCACGCCGAAGGGATCCCACGAAGCCGGGGGGGCGGGAAAGAAACTGCGAGCGAGCGAGCGACGTCACGGCGTCGGCGTGGGCAGCACGAGCGCGGGCGGGGCGGGGCGCTTGTCGAGGGCGCGGCCGAAGGCGGCGGCGTCGCTTGCCGGCAGCTCGCAGCGCCCGCGCTCGCACACGTACGCGGTCGCCTTGCCGGCGAGGGCACGCTTCGCCTCGAGCCAGGGCAGGCGCGGCGTGAGCTCGCGCACGCGCGCTTCGGGACCGACCACGAGGACACGGCTCGGCACGAAGTGCCGCGCCAGCTCGTCGAGCAGGGCCCGCGCCGCCGGATCCCGGCTGCTCTGCCCGTCGGGCAGCACGATGGCGATCTCGCGCGGCTCGCCGCGGAAGAAGTCGAGGGCGAGCAGGCCGGCGCCGAGGGAGTGCGGCGCGTCGCGAAGCCGGCCGCCGAGGGCGGCGAGCGCAGCTTCCCCGCGCGCGCGCCAGCGGTTCTCGGCGGTGAGTCCGGCGACGCGCAGGGCGCACAGCGCCGCGACGCTGGTCGCGCTCGGCACGACGCCGTCGCGATCGACGAGCTCCCGGCCGAACAGGTGCTCGTGGGCCGTCGACGTGCGGTAGTAACCGCCGGCCGGGGCGCGGAAGTCGCGCTCGAGCACGTCCAGGTTGCCGATGGCCGCGTCGAGCCAGCGCGGGTCGGCCGTGAGCTCGAAGAGATCGAGCTCGGCGGCAGAGAGCAGGGCGTAGTCGTCCGCGAAGGCCGGGGCGCCCGGCGTCCCGTCCGCGAGGCTGTGGCGCAGCGCTCCGGCGACGCGCAGGTCCCGTTCCAGGAAGTCCGCGGCGTCCGTCGCCAAGGTGGCGTAGGAGGCGTCGCCGAGCGCGAGCGCGCCGCGCGCGAAGGCGGAGATCGCGAGCGCGTTCCAGTCGACCTGGACCTTGTCGTCGCGCAGGGGTGGCGGGCGCCGCGCGCGTGCCTCGCGCAGGGCGAGCACCGCGGCGGTGCGCTCGCGCTCGAAGTCGCCGAGGCCGAGGCCGAGCTCGGCTGCGACCTCGACCGCGGGTCTCGGGGCGTGGAGCACGCTCCGGCCCGCAAGGTTGCCGCCGTCGCTCACCGCGAACCAGGCGCGCGCGAGCGCGGCGCGGGGGCCGAGCGCCGCATCGAGCTCCGCCGGCGTCCAGGTGAAGTAGTAGCCCTCCTTGCGCGCCCCGCCGGGGGCGAGGCTGTCGGCGTCCGTCGCCGAGGCGAAGCCCCCGCCCGGGACGCGCAGCTCGCGTGCGACGTAGTCGAGCGTGTCGCGCGCCACGGCGACGAGCTCCGGTCGCGGGTCGAAGCTCGCTGCCTCGAGGTAGCCGATGGCGAGCTCCGCGTTGTCGTAGAGCATCTTCTCGAAGTGCGGCACGAGCCAGCGGGCGTCGACGGCGTAGCGGTGGAAGCCGCCACCGACATGGTCGTGGATGCCGCCGCGCGCCATGTGGTCGAGCGTGCGCATCACGAGCGCGGCCGCCTCGCGGTCGCCGGTCCGCCAGGCGTGGCGCAAGAGCGCGCGGAGCGGCAGGTTCGCCGGGAACTTCGGGGCGCTGGCGCTGCCGCCGTAGGTCGGGTCCGCGTGGCTCGTGGCCCAGGCAGAGGCGGCCGCGAGCGCGTCGAGACCGGGTATCGGGCTCGCCGCGGCCTCCGCCGCGAGCTCCCGCGCGAGGTCGGTCGCGATGGCGGCGCTCGCCTCCGTGATGCGCTCCGGATCCTGCTCGAAGCGCCCGGCGAGCTCGGTGAGGACGCCGAGCAGCCCGCGCCTGCCTGGGCGCACGCCGTCGCGGGGCGGGAAGTACGTCCCGGCGTGGAACGGTCGCCGGTCGGGGGTGAGCCACAGGCTCATCGGCCAGCCCCCCGAGCCCGTCACGAGCTGCAGCGCCACCATGTAGGTGGCGTCGACGTCGGGGCGCTCCTCGCGGTCGACCTTGATCGGCACGTAGTGGTCGTTGAGGTAGCGCGCGATCTCCTCGTCCTCGAAGCTCTCCTCCTCCATGACGTGGCACCAGTGGCAGGTGGAGTAGCCCACGCTCAGGAACACCGGGCGTCCGAGCTTGCGCGCGAGCTCGAAGGCCTCCTCGCCCCAGGGGAACCAGGCCACCGGGTTGTGCGCGTGCTGCAGCAGGTAGGGGCTCGACTCGAGGATCAGGCGGTTGACGAAGATCGGGCTTCCGTCCGGGGCGACGTGGCGCGTGCGCGGGACGTAGCCCGGCCCGCGCGCCGCGATGGCCGCGCGGAGCCTCGCCCGGAGCGCGGCGTCGCCGGTCACGAGCTCCGCCAGCGCCGCGGGCTGCGCGGACGACGTGGCCGGAGGGGGGTCGCCGGGCACGTGCGCGCACCCGCATCCGAGCACCACCGCGCACGAGCTCGCCAGCGTGCCACCGCCCGCGAGCGCACGTGCCAGCCATCCCCTTCGCGCCGCAGCGTCGCGATCCATCCCCGCCAAGATGGCCGAGCGGCGCCTCGCTCGCAACGGCGCGGCCCCGACCGGTCGCGTCGCCCGCACGCTCGCCGTTGGTCCCGCCCCGCGCTTGGGCTAGCGTGCGAAGCGGTCCATGCAGGAACGCCGAAGACACGTACGCGTGCGCCCCGTCATCGAGCTGCCCGCGACCGCCACCCTCGTCCCGGCAGACGCCGCGGGCGAGCTCCACGTCGTGGACGTGAGCCTCGGGGGGCTCGGCGTGTGGGTGCGAGGCCGGCCTCCGTTGGAGGCCGGCGCCCGGCTGCGCCTCACGCTCACCCTCGGAGCGGCCGCGCCGCTCGAGGTCACGGCCGATGTCCGCTACGTGAGGGCACCCGACGGCGCCTACGCCGGCCTCGAGCTCGACTCCTCGGACGAGCGCGCGCGCGACGCCCTCGGGCGCTATGTGGCCGAGCTCGTCGCGCGCGGCCTGCCGGCCTGAGCGTCGCCCGCGCTCGCGCGCTGGCGCGTGCCGCGCATTTCTGTTACGCGAGGCCGACATGGGGCGCTTCGCGGTCATCACCTTCGGCTGCCAGATGAACAAGCACGACTCGGACAGGCTCGAGTCGGTGCTGCGCGGCGCCGGCCACGAGCCCACCCTGCAGCCCGCCGCGGCCGACATCGTGGTCCTCAACACCTGCAGCGTGCGCGAGAAGGCCGAGCACAAGCTGCGGAGCGAGGTCGGGCGCATCGCGCGCCTGAAGCGGCACCGGCCCGAGCTCGTGATCGTGGTCGCCGGTTGCATGGCGCAGCACGAGGGCGCGGCCCTGGCCCGCGCCATGCCCGCGATCGACGTCGTCATCGGGCCCGACAACATCGCCGACTTGCCGGGGCTGCTCGCGCAAGCCGAGCTCGGCGGGCCGCCGCTCGTGCGTACGGCCTTCGACCTCGACGCGCCGCACTTCCTCGCGCCCTCCTCTTCCGACGGTGCCGCCCGCCGCGCCTGCGCCTACGTCACCATCATGAAGGGCTGTGCCGAGCGCTGCTCGTTCTGCATCGTGCCCTACACCCGCGGTCCCGAGCGCTATCGCCCGAGCGACGACATCGTCGCCGAGGTCGCCGGTCTCGTGGCGGGCGGCGTGCGCGAGGTGACGCTCCTCGGCCAGACCGTCAACAGCTACGCGGACCCGATGCGGGCGTTGCCGCAGGCGCCGGAGCACGATCCAGAGGACCCGGGCGAGAGCGAGCTCGCCGCGCTCTGCCGCCGCATCGCCGCCGAGGTGCCGGGGCTGGCGCGCCTGCGCTACACGAGTCCGCACCCCCGCCACCTGTCGCGCTCGCTCGTCGCGGCGCACCGCGAGCTCACCGTGCTGTGCCGGCACCTGCACCTGCCGGTGCAGAGCGGCAGCGACCGCATGCTGAAGCGCATGATCCGGCGGCACGATCGGGCGGAGTACCTGCGCCGCGTGGGCGCTCTCCGCCACGCCGTCCCGGGCCTCACCCTGTCGACCGACGTCATCGTCGGCTTCTCGGGGGAGACCGAGGAGGACTTCGCCGCCACGCTCTCGCTCGTGCGCGAGGTCGGGTTCACGTCGCTCTTCGGCTTCAAGTACTCGCCCCGCCCGCTCACGCCCGCCCTGAAAATGGGCGACGACGTGCCCGAGGGCGTGAAGGAGCAGCGGCTTGCGGCCCTCTTCGCCGTGTCCGAGGAGCTCGCGGGCGCACATCTCTCCGGGCTCGTCGGCAGTCGGCAGCAGGTGCTCGTGGAGGGGCCCAGCAAGAGCGCGCCGGCGCGCCACACGGGTCGCACCGAGCGCAACGAGATCGCGCACATCGAGGGCGCGAGCGAGCTCGAGCTCACCGGCGAGATCGTGGCCGTCGAGATCGTCGAGGCCTTCAAGCACTCGCTCGGCGCGCGCCTCGCGCCGGGCGAGCGCGAGCGACTGCGGCCGCGCAACCCGGCGGGCAGCGGCACCCGTCCGCGTCGGGCGCTGCCGCTCCTCGGCGCGAGCGCGGGGCCCGGCTGAGGAGCCCATGCACGTCCTTGCCTTCGGTGAGCACGTCCCACGCCTCGCGGCGGGCGTCTTCGTGGCGCCGACGGCGGTCGTCATCGGCGACGTCGAGCTCGCCGAAGGGAGCAGCATCTGGTTCGGGACGGTGCTGCGCGCCGACGTCGGGCCCATCCGCATCGGCCGTCGCTCGAACGTCCAGGACCTGTGCTGCCTCCACATGACCGGCGGCCTGTCCGACGTCGTCGTCGGCGACGACGTCACGGTCGGTCACGGGGCGATCCTGCACGGCTGCCGCGTCGGCGACGGCTGCCTCGTCGGCATGGGCTCCATCCTGCTCGACAACGTGGTCGTCGGCGAGGGCTCGCTCGTCGCGGCGGGCGCTCTCTGCCCGCCGCGCATGATCGTGCCGCCGCGCTCGCTCGTGCGCGGCAGCCCGGCGAAGGTCGTCCGCGAGGTCACCGAGGCCGAGCGACGTCTCGGTCCGGATGGTGCGGTCGCGTACCTGGACGCCGTGGCGCGGTACCGGGCGCGCGACCCGCGCTTCGGCTGGCCGGGCGCGCCGGGCGGCGAGGCAGCGGGGCGGGGGGCGGAGGAGGACGCGTGGAAATCACGGTGAACGGCGAGCCCATCGAGGTGCCGGCCGGCGCCACGGTGCGGAGCCTGATCGAGCAGCTGGGTCTCGCCGCGGGGCCGGTCGCGGTGGAGCAGAACGGCGAGGTCGTGCCGCGGGCGGCTCACCGCTCGACCCCGCTCGCGGCGGGCGATCGCCTCGAAATCGTGCATTTCGTGGGCGGCGGCTGAGCCAGCCCGACGCGGGCCCGCGCTGGGAACGGGGGCAAAGTTGGCGCGGCGCCGGCCGGCTCGGTACGATCGGTGTCGATCTGCCGCCGTGGCCCCGGCCGCGCGGCGGGACGGCTCGTGCGGTCACGAGCGTTGTGGGCCCGAGGGACGATGAAGCGCTGGATTGCGGTGGGCGGTAGCGTGGTGCTCGGCGTAGGGCTCGGGCTCGTGGGCCTGCGCCTCGCCGTCCCCGGGCTCGTCGCATCCCCGACGCCGCACGGCCTGCGGGTGAGAGGGGAGCTCGTGCCCGACGGCGACCCCGGCCTCGAGGTCGTCGAGCGACTCGCGGGCGAGCTCGCCGCCACCCCGGTGCTGCTGCGTGCGCCGGCTGCCGGGGCCGCCGAAGACGACGAGCTCGGGTGCCTCTTCCAGACGACCGCCGGCGCGCTGGGGGTCGCCGTCGACGTGGACGCGACCCTGGCCGAGGTCGCGCTCGCGGCCGCGCGCGCGCGCCGCGCCGAGGTCGACGTGCCACTCGTGCTCCGCGTCGACCGCGAGCTCGCGGCCGCCGAGCTCGCGAGCGCCTGCGCGGCGATGCTGGCGCGCGACCCGGTCAACGCCGAGCTCGACATCGCCGGGCACCGCAAGATCCCCGATCGGGCGGGCGCCGAGCTCGACCTCGAGGCGGGCGTGGAGGCCGTCGCGGCGGGCGCGTGGGAGGAGGGCGTCGTCATGCTCGGCACGCGCGAGGTGAAGGCGGAGGTGACGCTCGCGACGCTCGCCGACATCGACGTCGGCACGGTGCTGTCGAGCTACGAGACGCGCTTCGGGTTCACGGGCGTCGGGCGCGGGCGGGGCGGCAACATCGCCCGCGCGGCGGGACTGCTCGACGGTCTCGTCATCCGCCCCGGAGCCGTCGTGTCCTTCAACGCGCGCGTGGGGCCGCGCACCCTCGAGCGCGGCTTCAGCTACGCACCCGAGATCCAGGGCGACGAGCTCACGACCGGTGTCGGCGGCGGCACCTGCCAGGTGTCGAGCACGCTGCACGCCGCGTCGATCTACGGCGGACTCCGCATCGTCGAGCGCCGCAGTCACTCGCGGCCGAGCGCCTACGCCCCGCTCGGTCTCGACGCCACGGTCGCGTACGGGGTGGTCGATCTCAAGATCGAGAACCCGTTCTCGGTCACCGTGGTCGTGCACGCCTCGGTGCCGGAGCCGACCAAGCTGCGCGTCGAGCTGCTCGGCGGCAAGGTCGTCGACAAGGTCGAGTACGCCTACGGCGTCGCCAACGTGCAGGACTTCGTGCGCCGCATCGAGGTGCGTCCCGGCCTCAAGCCCGGCCGCATGTTCCGGCACCAGACGGGCACCCGCGGCATGGACGTGAACAGCGTCGTGACCGTGACCTACCTCGACGGCCACAAGGAGACCCTGCAGTACTACTCGGGCTACCGGGCCACGCCCGAGATCTACTACCTCGCCGAGGACGTCGACCCTGCGCTCCTGCCGGCCTTGCCGGCGCACGCCAAGGGCGTCGTGGCCAAGGGGGAGGCGGCGCGGCTCGCGCTCGAGAACAGCGATCCGTACGCCGTCGTGGACGCGATGTAGGCGCGCGTGCGCGCTCGCGCTGCGTGCTCACCCTGCGGCTCGGCGCAGCAGCGGAAGCCGATCTCGTAGAAGCGGAAGCGCACGTCGTGCCGCTCGTTCGTGCCGCGGCAGCCCGTGTGGCTCTTCGACCAGTAGCCGCCCTTGAGCGCGGAGCGATACGGCCACTCGGGCCGCGAGGTCGCCACCCATTCCTCGACGTTGCCGACGAGGTCGTGCACGCCGAAGGGGCTGACGCACGCGGGGAAGCTGCCGCTCGGTACGCCCTGCCACAACCGCGCCGTCTCGCGCTCCCGGACGGCCGGGTCGGGGCTCTCGAAGCGCGACTCCACGTGGGCCTTGTAGGGGGCGTCCACGTGGCAGGCGCCGGACCGCTTGGCCCAGCCGTAGGGCCAAGGCAGGCTCGCCGGTCCCTCGCAGGCGAGCTCCCACTCGCGCTCGGTGCACAGGCGCTTGCCCGCGCCCGCGCAGGCCGCCTCGGCCTCGAGGTAGCTCAGCATCACCTTCGGCAGGGCACCGTTCTCGTTGGGCCACTCGAAGACGTCCATGCACGTGCGCACCGGGGTCGCCGCGGGCTCCTGGAGCACGAGCCCCGGCAGGAACGCGAGGCATTTGCCCGCGCGGTAGTCGGTGCAGATGCGCTGCAGCTGCTCGTGGTGCGTCCCGGCCACGAGCACCGTGCCGGCGGGGCAGCTCGGCTGGCCCGCCGGGGCCGCGGGCGGCGCCGCCCCGACCTCGGCGGGCCCGAGGCCGAGCACGAACAGCACGAACGCCTCGAAGTTCACCGCCCCGTGCCGCCTGCGCCGTGCCGACACGCCGCCGTCATGGCTTCGGTGGGCACTCGGCCTGCTCGCGCACCGCGTCCACGCTGTGCTCGGCGGCCCAGGCGAGCATGTCGCCGACGAGCGAGTCGGGGACCGGCGCGTCGACCTCGACGTGCAGCTCCATCGTGAGCAGCGTGCGCTCTGGTCCGCAGGGCCACAGCTTCCAGCGCGCATGCCACGACCCGATGTTGCCCTCGACGAGCTCCGAGGCGATGACCTCGCCCGACTCCTGGAAGGGCTTGGGCTTGTCGAAGCGCAGCTTCGCCCAGACGTGCATCATCCCGTGGAGGATGGGCGCCCGTACGTACACGTCCGTCGCGCCCTCCTTGGTGCGGCCGACCACGCGGCTCTGCTCGAGCTTGGGCAGCACCTGGTCGTACTTGCCGTAGTCCTGGATGATGCGGCGTACCTTGGCGAGGGGCGCACGGATGCCGACGGTCGCGACGCCCATGTTGGTGTCGCTGCCGGGGACCGCCACTTGCCGGACGCGCGCCGCGCCGTAGTCCGGGCCCGGCGGCGCCTCGCTCGCGCCCGGCGCAGCGCTCGCGGGCGCCGCGCCGGTGTCGGGCGCGGACGGCTCCGGCCCGTTCCCGCTCGCGGCGGGCGCCGTGGTCGGCG
>JACRDA010000087.1 GCA_016212965.1 Myxococcales bacterium | reverse complement strand
CGCCTGCGCGACGGCGGGGAGCGCGGCAAAAGAGCTCGAGCCGGGCGCCCCCTCGGTCGCGACGAGCGCCGGCACCGCCGAGCCGGGCGCCGCAGCGAGCGCGAGCGCGCGCCCGGCCGCGAGCGCGAGCGGGGCACCCCGACCCCCGACGGCGGGCGCGACGGCCGCCGCGGCTCCCCGCTGCCTCGACGTCTGCACGGCGGAGCACCAGCGCTGCGTGGCCAGCACCTGCGGCGCCGAGCCCTCGAGCGCGGCCGGTTACGGCGACTATCAGCGCTGCCTCGGCGAGTGCCTCAATCGCCAGTCGCGCTGCCGTGTGCGCTGTCATTGAGGGCGAAAAATTCCGGGCGCGCTGCGCTGCGAGCGGCCTGGCCCGGCGGCCCCGCAAGCGCCCGCGGGGAGCCCGAATTCGATTGACGCGCCGGCTGCCTCTACCCGAAAGTGCGCCGGCTATGGCGAGCAAAGACGAGCTGGGGGAATCGCTCGGGGTGACGAGGTCCGCACGGCCGCGCGCGGGCGCGTGGCGCGGTGCGGCCGTGTGCGCGGTCGCCGCGCTGCTCGGCGCGGCGTCCACGGGCTGCGGCAAGGCCAAGGGGACGGCCGAGGGCTCCACCGGCAGCGCGGCCACGGTCGCGGGCGGCACCGGCACGGACGCCCCGAATGCCGGGCTCGTGAACGCCTCCGGCGCGAGCGGCTCCCCCGAGGTCGCGACGGCCCCCGGCAAGACGGGCTTCCGCTTCGTGGTCCAGGAGCCGAAGAAGGCCGAGCTCAAGATGTACCGGCCGCTCTTCGACCACAAGCGCCTCGCGACCGTCATTGCGGCGCTGAACGGCATCCAGTTGCCGCGTGACGTGCCGGTCGTGGCCGGCGAGTGCGGCCAGGTCAACGCCATGTACATGCCCAAGAAGCACATGGTGAGCGTGTGCTACGAGCTCGCCGACGAGTTCTACAAGAAGTTCTCGTCGCTCGGGCACGACGACCAGACCGCCTCGGACGAGACGCTGAACGCCCTCACCTTCACGGTGCTGCACGAGATCGGTCACGCCATCATCGGCGAGCTCGAGCTCGGCGTGACCGGCGGCGAGGAGGATGCCGTCGACGATTTCGCCACGGCCTTCCTCATCGACGACGTGCCGAACGTCGGCGCCGAGTGGGCGAGCGACGGCGCCGTCGCGATGTACCTGCTCGACTCCGACAAGGGCAGCAAGAAGCCCGCCTACTTCGACGAGCACTCGATGGGCGAGCAGCGCTTCTTCAACATCCTCTGCATGGTGCTCGGCAGCAACGTCGAGAAGTTCAAGGGCCTGGTCCCGAAGCCGCTCCCGGAACGCCGGGCGGTGCGCTGCGAGGACGAGTACAAGAAGAAGGACAAGGCCTGGAACGTGATGCTCGAGCCCCACAAGAAGAAGAAGTGAAGCGAGGTATGGGACGATGGGAGCGAAGGTCATGAAGAGCAGTGCGATTGCGTTGTGCGTGGGCGGCCTGGCGCTGCTCCTCGGGGTGGGCTGCGGCGGCGAAGGCACGGCTCCGGCCGGCTCGGGCTCGGCAGTGAAGACGGCGAGCGGCGCGAGCGCGAAGCCGAGCGCCAGCACGGCGGCGACCCCGAGCGCCTCGGCCTCGGCCGAGCCGGTCGCGGCCGCCGAGGAGGTCGACCTCTCGAAGGAGATGCAGGACGAGGGCGGCGCCGGTCTCATGAGCGACACCGAGGCGGAGCTCGGCAAGATCGACACGAGCAAGGCCCCGGCGCTCGGCGGCGGCGCCAAGGCGCCGGCGGCCCCGCCGGACGTCAAGTGGCTGACCGTGCCGAACAGCAAGATCCAGATCCCGAACCTCAAGGCCTGGGACAAGGCCGAGAAGGACGGCTGGGGCATCCTGTCGACCAAGGACCACACGGCCGCGATGTTCTTCACGACCTTCAAGGACTCGAAGGACGGCGTCGCGAAGGTCAACCAGATCGCGAAGCTCGCCGAGCTGAAGGACGTGAAGTGGAAGAAGTCGAAGGTCGTGCAGCTCGGCCCCGACAAGCTCCCGGCGCGCGTCGGCGGCGGCCAGGGCATGAAGGACAAGATCAAGATCGGCCTGGGCTACGCCTTCATCGAGACGGGCGCACCCGAGAAGGTGCTCGCCATCCTGCTCATCGCACCCGACAAGGCGACCAAGGAGACGAAGGCCGAGGCCGAGGCGGTCTTCACGCTCATCAAGAAGGGCGGCTGAGCCCCGCGCCCCGCTCCGGGGCGTCGAACGGCGGCACGAGCGCCGCGCGGATCCCGAGGGAGCCGCGCGGCGAGCGGCGCCGCCGTTTCGCTTCCATCGGGTCGGGATCCGGAGGATTCACAAGACGAGCAGAAGGCCAGAAGGCGGCGCTGCGGACAGCGCCGCGGGGAACCGAGGCCAGCGCGCCTCACACCTTCGGTTCTTCGCGTCTCCTACGAACACAACGCCGCGAGCGCCCGTGATCACAGCATCCCGCATGCTTGATTCAGGGCTTCTGGTCTTCTGGTCTTCTCGTGACCTCTGCTCCTGCCTGCCTGCCTCCCGGCGCCGGATCTCCGGGGCCGAAGGGAGCGCTAGGTCGCTCGGGCCGCGTCGGCGGGGAAGGTCCGCAGGAACTCGCGCAGCTTGCCGAGGATGAGGTCGAGCGCCACCGGGTTCTGCCCGCCCTCGGGGATGATGACGTCGGCGAAGCGCTTCGAGGGCTCGACGAAGGCGAGGTGCATGGGCCGCACGGTCTCGTAGTACTGGCGGCGGATCTGCGTGAAGTCGCGGCCGCGGTGCTCCATGTCGCGGCGGATGCGCCGCATGAGCCGGATGTCGGCGTCCGTGTCCACGTAGATCTTGAGGTCGAAGCGCCGCCGCAGTCCCTCGTCCGCGAGCACCAGGATGCCCTCGACGAGGACGACCGGCCGAGGCTCGAGGCGCTCGGTCACGGGCTCGCGCACGTGGTGCTCGAAGTCGTAGCGCGGCTTCTGGATCGGCTGCCAGGCGCAGAGCGCCTCGAGGTGCGCGACGAGCAGCGGCAGCTCAAGGGCGTCGGGGTGGTCGAAGTTGACGCGGACCCGCGCGTCGAACGGCAAGTGGGCGAGGTCGCGGTAGTAGCAGTCCTGCTCGATCGACAGCGCCGCGTCGCCGAGCGCCGCCGCCAGCGCGCGCGCGATGGTGGTCTTGCCGGAGCCGCTGCCTCCGGCCACGCCGATGACGAAGGGTCGGGGGCTCGCAGTGGGCTCGCGGGGGTCGCTCACGGTGGGCGCATGCGTCCCAGCGTGGCGAGCGGGCGTCAACGCCCGCGTGGGCCAGTCGGTCGGGGTGACCGGCTCGACCCGCATCGAGCCCGCGCCCGGGGCAGCAGCGTCGCTCAGCGGCAGGCTTGCTCGCGCGCCGCGCGCGCCGTGCGCAGTGCGTCGAGCGCGCGACCACGCCGCGCCACGGCGCCTTCCCACGCTTGCTTCTGCGCGCTGCAGGCCGCCGCCCGGCCGCCCTGCATGCAGCCGTGGTACGCGGCGCCGCGCGCATCCGCCTCGCGGCTGGCCGCGCTGAGCTCCTGCTGCGCGCGCTCGGCGTCGCGGGTCGCCTGCACGCAGCTCGCGCCGCCTGCCGCCTCCGCCGCCCACACGAGCACGCCCACCGACAAGGCCGCCGCCACGATTCGCATCGCTGCCTCCGAGGCCACGCGCGGCGCCGTACCGCACACGGGCGCCGCCGATGACGCGGACGCGTATACTACATTTTCCCACCCACGAGAAGCCTCGACCGTGCCCTCTGCTTGCGCGTCGCGCGGTGCGTGCTAGCGGCGCCCGCTCGGTGCGCGCCGCCGCGCGCGGGCGAGCACCGCGCCGAGCGCGGTGAGCAGGCCGAGCAGCGCGAGCGGACCGAGCTCGCGGGCCGGGCTCACCCGACAGCCGCAGCCACCCGACGACTCCTCGGCGCCGGCCGGCGCCGAGGCCGAGCCGCCCGAGGCGCCCGCCCCGCTGCCGCCCGCTGGCCAGCCACCACCCTCCGCGCCGAGCTCGAGGGCGCCGATGTCCGGGCCCGCACCGACGAAGCCGTCGTTCACGCCCGGCACGACGACGCCGCGGTCGACGGCGGGGCTGCCGTCGCCGAGCCCGAGGTCGCCGCCGGGCACGTCGACGAAGGCGGGGTCGGCCGCGAGGCCGTGCTCGGCGAGGCCGGTCGCGGCCAAGTACTGCGCGACCGTGTCGTAGGACGTGCCCTGGTGCCGGATGAGGCGCGTGCCGGTCGAGAAGAAGAGGTCGTAGTCCTCGGTGAACGGCTCGTCGCCCGTGTTCTCGTAATAGAAGGCGTAGTCCGTGCCGACCCAGATGTTGTTGGCGAGGTGCAGGGCCGTGAAGCTCGAGTCGTCGGTGATGGCGAACGCGCTCTCGGCCGCCTCGTCGGTGAGCGCGGTGTTGTGGTAGACGAAGATCTCGCCCGAGACGCGCGGATCGCCGACGTTGAGCTTGAGCGCACGCGTCAGCCACGCCGAGCCCGCCGCCACGTTGCGGAGCGGCGCGATCACGTTGCGCAGGATCCACGTCGGGCCGGTGACCGCCGGCGCGGCCGACACCCCGACGAGCGAGTCGGCGAAGCGATTGCCGACGATGCGGACGTTGGAGCACTCGCCGTCGGTCTCGAGGCCGTCGTCGCCGAGGTGCGTGAAGCGGTTGGCGACGACGTCGGCGTTGTTCGGGTGCGACAGGAGCACGTCGCCGCAGATGTGCAGGCCGTCGAAGGAGTCGTGGACCACGTTGCGGTAGAAGATGATGCCCTGGCCGTCGTAGTCGTTGTCGACGGACACGGCCCCGCTCTCCATGCCGCCCTGGTCCTTCACCGCCTGCCACGGGAACTCGGGCAGCCCGCGGTCCGAGAAGGTGTTGCCCATGACCACGAGGTCGTCGACGGCGCCCTTCACCCAGATGCCGGGCATCACGTTCTCGAACGCGGAGTCGACGATCCAGACGCCGTGCGAGCCGTCGCGCACCATGACCGCCTCGGAGTAGTCCTCCGAGCCGTAGCAGCGGAACGTGAGCCCGCTCACGACGACGTGCGGCGTGCCCTCGAGCCACAACGCGCGCGCGAGCGACGCGACCGACAGGACGTGCCCGCTCGGCGCCGCGTCGGCAGGTAGCCGCACGTGGACGGAGGTGCCGTCGTGGAAGAAGCCGCCCGCCGTGCCGACCGTGAGCGCCTGGAGATCGGCGAGCGTGTCGTAGCGCCACAGCCGCACGCCATCGACAGCCACGTAGCGCGTGGGCGCGGCGGGCGCGCTCCAGAGGCCGCCCCCCTCGTCGCTCCAGGCCGCGGGGCTCAGCAGGGCGGGATCGGCGCCGTCCATCACGACGGGCCCGTCGCCCGCCGCCCGGAGCGTGATGGGCGCGCCGGCTGTGCCGCCGCGGGGCAGCGTGATCTCCTCGTGGTAGGTCCCCGCGTGCACCACCACCGAGTCCCCCGGCTGCGCGGCGTCGAGCCCCCGGCCGATGGATGCGAAGGGGGTCGCCTCGGACCCGTCGGCGGCGTCGTCCCCGCCGGGCGCGACGTGGAACGCGCTGCCCGTGGAGGCAGGCACGGCCACCGCGCGGGTGACGCCGCTCGCCGTGAGGGTGCCGTTCGTCACGCCGTCGGGATCGGCGAGCGTGACGCGCACCTCGTAGGCCGCGCCGGCGGGCAGGAAGAAGGCGCTTCCCACGAAGCGGCCGTCCGCCACGCGCGACAGCCGATGCGCCGGGCGGAAGCCCGCGCCCGCCACCGCGACCTCGAGCGCCGCGGTCGCGTCGCGATCGGCGTCGCCCGTGAGCGTGAGCTCGACCCCCACGTTCTGGAACGTGGCGTGCGTCTGCACGCCGACTCCGGTCGCCGCGTCCTGCGCCCACGCCCCTGCCGGCAGCCCGAGGCCCACCGCGAGCGCCCCGAGACCGACGAGCCGCGCCCTTCCACCACCTGCGTACATGACCCCATGGTACCGTGCCTCGGCCTCCGCGCGCCGTCCTGTTTCGCAGCCTGGCTTGACGCCGGTCACGCACGGGTTGAGGGCGGCGCGCAGGGTCGAGGCGGAGCGAGCGCACGAGGAGCATGGTGAACACCTGGGCGGCGATGGGCGCTTCGGCGGTGACACTGCTGTGCATCGGCTGCGACAGGTCGGCGCCCACGGTCCCGACCTCGACCGACGGGCCCACGGCCGTCACGCCCGGCACGGCTTCCGCGGCCCGGACCCCCGGCCCTGCGTCCGCGAGTCCGTCGGCTGCGCCCGCCGCGAGCGCGAGCGCGCCCGCCGCGAGCGCGAGCGCGCCTGCCGGCGCAGCCTTCGTCCCCTATCCCGGGTCGCGCTCGCTCTGCGGCGGCCACGTGTCGGGCGGTCCGGGACCTCGGGGCCAACCGGGCCCCCACATCACCTGGAGCGCGTTCCACAGCGAGCACCCGCCGGCGCAGGTCGTGGCCCACTACGTCGCCGCGCTCGGGGAGCTCGGCCACGAACGGCAAGGCGACGAGGATCTGTGGCGCGCGCCGCCCGGGCGCCCGGAGCGCGTGCTCACGATCGCGCCCGCGAGCGCCCACGGGCCGTGGGACGAGTGCTCGCCGCCGCGCACCGGCACGGTGATCCTGCTCTCCTCGATGGCCCGCGCGGACTGAGTCCCGAGAACCGCGCCCCGTGAGCACCCGAGACCCCGCCGTCGACGCCGATCCGTTCGCCTCGGGCGACCTCGAGCGTGAGCTCCTCGAGAGCGCTCGCTCGGGCATCGCCGTGTTCGACACCGCGGGCCGGGTGCGCCGCTGGAACGGCCGGCTCGCCGAGCTCACGGGCCTGTCGGCACGGGAGACGCTCGAGCGCGACGGCCGCGCGATCTTCCGCGCGCTCGGCCACCCCGAGCGGTCCACGATGCTCGACGACGCCCTCGGCGGCGTGGCCTCCGAGGCCGTCGATCTCCCGCTCGCCGCCGGCACGGGCGGGCGCACGAGCGCCGAGTGGGTGAGGGTCGAGGCGACCCCGCTCCGCGATGCCGGAGGCGCGATCGTGGGCGCCGTGGCGACCGTCCGTGACGCCACGGAGCAGAAGCGCGCCGAGCGCGCGCTCGCGGCGAGCGAGGCCCGGTACCGCTCGCTCTTCGAGCACATGCTGCACGCCTTCGCCTACGTGCGCATGATCTACGAGGCCGATCGGGCCGTGGACTTCGAGTACCTCGCGGTGAACCCGGCCTTCGAGGCGCTGACGGGGCTCGGCAACGCGGCGGGCAAGCGCGTGTCGCAGGTCCTGCCGGGCCTCCGCCAGTCCAACCCCGAGCTGTTCGAGGCCTACGGGCGCGTGGCGCGCTCCGGCGTGCCGGAGCGCCTGGAGCTCTACGTGCCGCAGCTCGACAACTGGTACGCGGTGTCGGTCTACTGCCCGGAGCGCGACCACTGCGTCGCGCTCTTCGACCTCGTCACCGAGCGCAAGCGCGCCGAGGCCACGCTGCGCGAGTACCAGGCGAACCTGCAGCGGCTGGCCTTCGAGGCCACGGTCGCGGAGGAGCGCGAGCGGCGCCGCATCGCCGCCGATCTCCACGACCGCATCGCGCAGGCGCTCGCGGTCGCGAGGGGCAAGCTCGTGGCGGCGCGCGAGCTCAGCGCGGGGCCCGCGCGCGCGGCCATCGACCTCGCGGCCGAGCTCGTGGCCCGGACCATCGAGGACACGCGCACGCTCATGTTCGACATCAGCCCGCCCATCCTCTACGACCTCGGGCTCTCTGCGGCCCTGTCGTGGCTCGCCGACGAGGTCGACAAGCACCACGGGCTGCACGTCGAGCTGACGGGCGAGCTGCCCCACCCGCTGCTCGACGACGTGACGGCGGCCATCCTGTTCCGCGCCGCGCGCGAGCTCGTGATGAACGTGATCCACCACGCCGGCACGGCCGAGGCGCGCGTCGCCGTGCGGCGCGACGGGGACTTCGTGGAGGTGGTCGTCGAGGACGACGGCTGCGGTTTCCACCCCGCCCCGGCCGGCCGCCCGGCGCGCCCCGCGCGAGGCTTCGGCCTGTTCGCCGTGCGCGAGCAGATGGCGCGGCTCGGCGGCTCCGTCGAGCTCCGCGCGTCGCCCGGACGCGGCACGCGCGCCGTGCTGCGCGTGCCGATCGCGGCCCCCGAGGCGCGCGCGAGCGGCACGCGGCGCCCGCCGGAGTGAAGGGGCGGGCCACGTCGAGCCCGAGCCCGTGTTTGTCACTCGCCTCCAAAGTACCCAGAAAGAGACAACCACTGAGACACGGAGACACGGAGAGCTGCACGGAGGAGACGGGGTTCAGAGACTCCTCCGTGTCACGCTCCGTGGCTCGGTGCCTCCTCTGTAACTCGCCTCCAAGTACGCGGAAGATGACGAGCACGATGGTGCCTTCGCTGAGCCGCTAGCCGCTGCCAGAAGGAGGCAAGTCGGGTAGCCCCGGGCGGTTGCCCGCCCGGGGCCCCCACGGATCCGGACGTGCGGAACTACCGCATCCGGCTCTTCGAGTGGGGGGTTCGCTAAGCTAGCCATGTAGCGGGCGGAGCACAGGGAGGTG
>JACRDA010000083.1 GCA_016212965.1 Myxococcales bacterium | reverse complement strand
CGAACAGGTGCGTGGCGATCTGCCAGCGGCCCGCGCCCTGGTCCTCGGTCTGGATGTGGTACATCTTCCCTTTGTAGGGAATGTTGTTGTTGTAGCCGAGAACGGGCGTGTGGGGCTTCACGGGGGCGCCGCGAGTCTAACACACCGCCGCGCACGGCAAGCCCGGACGGAGTCGCGCGCTCAGTCGAGGCAGCCGTCGAACTCCTCGGCGCTCGCCGCGGAGCGCATGCAGCGCATGGCGCGGTCCGTGATGCGCTTGCCGACGCAGCCCTTCAAGAGCTCGGGCCCACGCAGCTCGCGGAAGCTGTTGGTGCGCTCGCGCACGACCTCGGGATCGGTCACGTTCTCGGAGCGCAGCACGATGAGCGCGCTGAGCTCGAGGATCTCGTCGCACTCGGCCATGGAGGCGGGGTGACCGCAGCCGGCGAGCGCGCCTGCCGCGCACGAGAGCGCGACGAGCGCGCGAGCCATCGAAGCCGGTCTCACGTGCCGCAACATGCGGACGGCGCGCTCCGGGCGCAAGCGGCCCCCCAGCGCGGCTGCCCACCGTGCCCCCGCCGACGCGCGACACGGCCCGTTTTCGGCCGGTTTCTGGACCCTCGTGCAGGGCTTGCTACATTTGCACCGTGGCTCCCAAAGCTGCGCCCCTGCCGGGCGGCGCATCGACGCGGCACCGAGGTCAGCCCCGGGAAGACGGGGCGCTCGCCGACGCGTCGGCCCGAGACCTCGAGCCCGCGTCGCAGCGCAGCGCGCCTCCGCACGGCGCGAGGCCCCGTCCGCGAGCGCGCGAGCTACCCGAGGACCACCTGGCGCGCGCCATGGCAGCCCGCAGCGAGCGCGCGCGCCGCCTGTGGGCCCGGCGCGGGCTCGCCCACCGCGGGGCGCTCGACCGCACGACCCAGGCCATGCTCCTGCGGCAGCTCTACCTCGCGAGCTTCGCGCTCGAGGACTTCGAGCAGGCGTACCGCGTCGCGACGCAGGCGGCCGAGCTCGACGTGCTGCCCGACGTCATGCACCAGGACGCCGCACGCGCCAAGCAGGCCGTCGGCGAGCTCGAGGCGGCGCTCGGCCACCTGCGGCTCGCAGCACGTCTCGGGCCGGCGTCGCGGCGCGCGTTCCACTACTGGACGCTCGGCTCGCTCCTGTTCCTGGCCGGACGCCACGAGGAGGCGGTCGCGGCGCTCGGGCGCGCGGCGCGCTGGGGCACCACCGACAAGGCGCTCTACGAGGGCCACCTCGCGCTCGTCAAGCTCGCCCTAGGCCGCAAGGTGCGCAACACCGACGAGCTCATCCTGCGACTCGGGCGCTGCCCGGCGGGTCAGGGCTACGGCCGCTTCGTGCTCGGTCAGCTCGCGTACCACGCGCGGCGCTGGGACGAGGCCCGCGACCACCTGCGCTCCTTCGTGCGACGCACGACGCGCGGGCGCCGCGCGCTCGCCATCGCACTCGAGGGCGAGCTGCGCCTCGCGCGGCACACGCTGTCCGAGCTCGCGCGCGCGTCGGCGTGACCGCCCGCGGCCCGGGGGCGCGCCGGGGTCGGGCGAGCGCGTGCAGCTGCTCGATCCGGACGCGCGCTCGATGATCTAGAGTCGGGCCGATGACGGCGCGCAGCTTCCAGGGACTCACCGTGGTCGTGACCGGCGGGGCGGGGGGCATCGGCCGGGCGCTCGGGGCGCGCTTCGCGCGCGCGGGGGCACGCGTCGCCCTGCTCGACCTCGACGGCGCCGCGGTCGCGCGCGTCGCCGCCGAGCTGCCGCAGGCCGGAACCGAGATCATCGGCGTGCCCTGCGACGTCACCTCGCCCGAGGACTGCACGCGGGCGCTCGACGCCGTGCGCGCGCGCCTCGGCCCGGTCGACGTGCTCGTCGCGAACGCGGGCATCGCGCATCGCAGCGCCTTTTGCGACACCGAGCTCGCGGTGTTCCGGCGCGTGATGGAGGTGAACTTCTTCGGCGCCCTGCACGCGACCCAGGCTGCCCTCGCCGATCTGCGCGCGCGGCGCGGCCTCTGCATCGTCATCTCCAGCATCGCGGGCGTGGCGCCGCTCTACGGCCGCTCCGGCTACGCGGCGAGCAAGCACGCCCTGCACGGCCTGTTCGAGACGGCGCGCACCGAGCTCGCCGCGGACGGCGTCGGCGTCCTCATCGTATGCCCGAGCTTCACGCGCTCGGGCTTCGAGGCGAGCGCGCTCGGCGCGCGCGGCGAGCGCACCGGGCGGCCGCGCTCGAGCGTCGGCGCCGTCGCGACGCCCGAGAGCGTGGCGGACGCGGTCGTCGCGGCAGCGGCGCACGACCGGCGCTTGCTCGTGCTGTCGCCGGTGGGCAAAACGAGCTACCTCCTGTCGCGCCTCGCGCCCCGCCTCTACGAGCGGCTCATGCTGCGGAGCCTCCGCAGCGAGCTCGCCGGCGGCTGAGCCGGTCGCCGCCAGGGCCCAGCTGGACCTGACCGCGGGCCCCTCCTACGCTAGGGTTCGCCATGCGCTCTCGTCGCCACCTGCTCGCGGTGCTCGCGCTCCTGGCCATGCTCTCGTGGCCCGCCCTGGCGCTCGCCGGCACCGACGCCTTCACCGAGGCGCTCGCCGAGAACGGTCCGTTCTTCGCGACCCTCATCGCGTTCGGCGGCGGGTTGCTCGTGTGTCTCACGCCCTGCGTCTACCCGATGATCGCCATCACGGTGAGCGTGTTCGGCGCGCGCCAGGCCTCGAGCCGCGGCAAGGGCATGTTGCTCTCGAGCGCGTTCGTGCTCGGCATCGTCGCGATGTTCGCACCGCTCGGGCTCGTCGCGGGGCTGAGCGGCGGCATGATGGGCGAGCTGTTGCAGAACCGCTGGGTGCTCGTCGTCGTCGGGGTCGTGTTCATCGCCATGGCAGCCTCGATGTTCGGGGCCTTCGAGATGGTGCTGCCGGAGTCGCTGATGCAGCGGCTGAGCGGCGTGGGCGGCATCGGCTACGGCGGGGCCTTCCTGCTCGGGCTCGTGAGCGGCATCGTGGCGGCGCCCTGCACCGGCCCGGTGCTCACCGGCATCCTGCTCGCCATCAACCAGACCAAGAACGCCGGGCTCGGGACCCTGTGGATGACGGCCTTCTCGCTCGGCCTCGGGCTGCCGTTCTGGCTCGTCGGAACCTTCGCCATCGCGCTGCCGAAGAGCGGTCGCTGGATGAGCTCGGTCAAGAGCGTCTTCGGCGTCGTGATGGCCGTGGCCGCCTGCTACTTCCTGCAGCTCGCCTTCCCGCAGACCGCGCGCACCTTCGCCCAAGAGGCGGCCGCGCTCTTCGCCACCCGCCCGTCGGGCTCGTTCCTCGGGGTCATGATCGGCCTCATGCTGATGGGCGCGGTCATCGGCGGGATCCACCTCGAGTTCGGCGACGAGCGCGCGCGGGTCAAGCTGCGCAAGGGGCTCGGCGTGCTGCTCATGGTGAGCGGCGGCTCGGCCGCCATCGCGGGCCTGCGCTTCGAGCCCGAGGCCGACGTCGTGCCGGTGGCGGAGGCGGCGACGAACGGCCCGGCCGAGCGCGGCGCCGGTGGCGACTCCACCGCCGCGGCCAGTGCCAGCACGGCCTCGGGCTCGGTGCCCGCCCCCGCGCTGCTCACCTTCCTGCACTCCGAGGCGGACGCGTGGGCGCTCGCCAAGCGCGACAAGCGCCCGCTGCTCATCGATTTTTTCGCCGAGTGGTGCGGTGCCTGCAAGGACCTGTCGAAGAAGACCTTCGCGAACGACGAGGTCCGGCGCGCGGCGGCGCGCTTCGTGGCCGTGAAGCTCGACCTCACGGTGAACGAGAAGCTCTCGGACGAGGCGCAGGAGAAGCAGGAGGCGGAGTTCGAGGAGCTGAAAAAGAAGTACCGGGTGGTCGGCCTGCCGACCGTCATCCTCTTCGACTCGGAGGGCAACGAGAAGGACCGCTTCTTCGAGTTCCTCACCCCCGAGGCCTTCCTCGCGCGCGTCGAGGGCATCCGGTGAGCGCGGGAGCGCAGAGCGCGCCGCCGGGGCCCGCACACCGCCAGGGTGGGCACCGCCGAGCCGGCTTGATAACGTACGGCGCCAGTGCAAGCCTCTCGGTCGGCGTGGAACGCGGTTAGAGCATGGTGAAGGTCCAGTGCGAGGGGTGCGGGGCACCGTACAACGTCGCCGAGAGCCGCATCCCGGCCACCGGGCTCAAGATGCGCTGCCCGAGCTGCGGCGCGAGCTTCATGGTCCAGAAGCCTGGCGGCTCCGAGCCCGGGCCCGGAGGCAGCGCCGCCAAGACGCCCGCGCCCGCCGTGGCTGCCCCGAGCAAGGCCGAAGCACCGCGCGTCGCTGCGCCCGCTGCCCCACCGGCGCCACGCCCGGCCGCGCCCGCTCCACCGCGACCGGGCGCCGCGGCGAAGCCTCCGGCCGGCGCGCCTGCGCGCACCGGCCGCGAGACGCGACCCATCGGCAGCGCGGATTTCGACGCCCTGTTCGACGCACCGGTCGGCTCCTTCGCACCGATCGACCTGCCCGACGTCGCGGCCGACCTGCCGGCGAAGCGCGCGCCAGGTGACCTCGACCTTCCGGCGGCGCGCCCGGCCCCCGCGGCCGATCTGCCCGCCGTGCGCGCGCCCGCGCCCACCGGCGCCGATCTACCCGCCGTGCGCGCGCCCGCGCCCACCGGTGCCGACCTGCCCGCCGTGCGCGCGCCCGCGCCCACCGGTGCCGACCTG
>JACRDA010000078.1 GCA_016212965.1 Myxococcales bacterium | reverse complement strand
CGCGCGTGCGCTCGGGCGTGGCCAGGCGGAGCAGCAGGGTCCGGGCCGAGGCTTGCTGCGCCGGCGTGAGGGCGGCGAGCGTCTCTTCCGCGTGCGCGGCGAGGGCGCCCTCGACGCCGCCGAGGGCGCGGTAGGCGTCCCAGGTGAGGCGCTTCCAGCGCCGATCGCGCCGCTCCCAGAGCTGCGCGGCGCAGAACTCGAGCATGGCGAGCGCGGCCGGCTCGGCGGCCACGCTCGTGACGATGTGGTCGGCGAGCCCCTCCTCGAGCGCGAACTCGAACAGGCCGGCCGGGCACACGAGCGCGCGCCACAGATCCTCCTTGGCGGGCGCGGTGACGACCTCGACCTGCCGGCTGTAGAGGCCGCGCAGGGCCTCGAGCGTCGAAAGCCGCGCGAAGAAGTCCTCGCGCAGCGACGCCACGACGCGCACCGGCCCCTCGCCGTCGAGACCGGCCGAGCCGAGCGCCGCACCGAAGGCGGCGCGCTTGTCGTCGTCCTCGCACAGCGTGAGCGCCTCTTCGGCCTGATCGACGACGAGCACGAGGCGCCGCTCGCGCGGCCGCAGCAGGCCCTCGAGAAAGGAGCCGAGCGTCTCGGGGCGCTCGCGCAGGAGCTCGGCGACGGCGCTGCCGGGCTCGGCGTCGGTGCCGCTCGGCGCGTCCGGCTCGGTGGGCGCGGCGAGGCGCGCGAGCACCGGCCCGAGCGCGCGCGCGAGGGCCGCGAGCGGCTCCGGCCCCGGTCGGAAGGTCACGCACACGGTGTCGTCGAGGAGCGGCAGCACGCCGGCCGCGAGGAGCGAGCTCTTGCCGGCGCCGCTCGGGCCGGTGACGGTGACGAAGCCGTGGCGGCGGATCCGGTTCGCGAGCGACTCGGCCTGCTTCTCGCGGCCGAAGAAGAGCGCGGCGTGCTCGGCTCCGAAGCTCTCGAGCCCGCGGTAGGGGCTCGCCACGGCGCCGACGGAGGGCGGCGGCGGCTCGTCGGCGCCGTCGGCGAAGAAGGCCGAGCCGAGCGAGGCCCACACCTCGAGCTCGCGGTGCTCCGAGAGCGAGGGCAGGGCGACGTAGCGCGCCGCCTGCTTGTGCGAGCCGTCGAGCACGAACAGCTCCTCGGTGGCCTCGGGGGTCGGCCGCCGGAACAGGGCCACCGGGTGCAGGGACACGAGCGGACGACCGTCCGGCGCGACGAGGACGGGCTCGCCGGGGGGCAGGCGCGCCGCGGCTGCGAGCTCCCCGCGCCGCCAGCGCCCGCGCGGTGGCGTGACGCCGGTGAGGCGCCAGACCGGTTGCGCGGCGCTCGCGTCCTCGGGCGCACCGAGGGGCACGACCAGCAGGGCGGCCTGCCACACGGGCTCGAGCAAGGTGATGAGGGCCTCGAGCTGCGGTTCCCGTCGGGCGAGCACGGCCTCGATGTCCGCGACGCTGCCGGTGACGCCGTGCGCCACGGTCTCGCTCTTGCGCATCTCGAGCAGCCCGTCGATGGCCTGCGCGAGGGCCTTCTTCTGCTTGCCCGCGAAGAGCGCACCGAGGAGCGGCAGCGGATAGGCCTCGGGCCTCTTGGCCCAGGCGCCGACGAGCCCGCGGACGATCCCGACCCACTGCCCGTCGGTGAGCGCTCGCGCCCGCAGCGCCCGCAGCAGGCCGAGGACCTCGGCGCTCTCGCCGCCGGGGCCCGGCCCGTACTGCACGCGCACGGCGAGGGCGACCGTCGCGAGCCAGCGCACGAGCGCGCGGAAGCACTCGACCACGCGGTCGCGCCGCTCGTGCACGCTGGCGGCCCCGAGCAGCGCCGACGCCGCGTCGGCGACGGGCAGCGGGTGGAGGGCGAGCACTCGGCTCGCCGTGTCGGGTGAAAGGCTGGGCACCTGCGGGACCTCGGCGCGCGTCGGCGGCGGAGCATGGATCGGCCGCGGCCAGCCGCAAACCCGGAACCGGCGAATCCTCGCCGCGGCGCGCGGCTCCTAGTCCACGGAGGCGGCGGCCGTGGCGTGCCCGTCCGACCGCCCCATCGCGAGGACGACGTGAGCGAGCCGGATGACCTGTTCGTGCGCCTCGGGCGCGGCGAGATCGTGGGCCTGCCGAGGCTCGCGTGGGAGGCGCTCTGTCCGCGCTTCGAGGAGCTCCTGCGGCGCGACACCGACGTTGCGGGTCTCATCCTCGTGGTGCGCGGGCCGAGCGGCATCGCGGCCGTGGAGGAGCCGTCGCGCGAGCTCCGCGTCGTGCGTCCACTCGCGAGCGAGGCCGCCGCGCAGGCCTTCATCGACAAGCGCCTCGCGCAGTACGACCGCATGTGGGACGGCTGCGGCTTCCGGATCGACTACTATCGCTGAGCCGCCACCATGGGGCCGACGAATCGTTCCGACCCGCGCAGGCTCCCACCGAGCAGGGCGCGCCCGCTGCGCCCGAAGGAGATGAGCCCGTGATGATCCAGTCGATCCGAGTGACCGCCCCCGACGCCGCTGCCCACGGGCGGCGGACGCCGACCGAGCTCGCCGAGGCGCTCGTCGGGCCGCGACCGCCCACGGTGATCGACGTGCGCTCGCTCGACGAGTTCTTCGACGACCCGCTCGGCCGGGTGCCGGGCGCGCTCGTCGTGCCGCTCCCGCACCTCGCGGCCGAGGCCGAGAACCTGCGCGCGCTCGGGACCGACCTCGTCGTGTACTGTCGCACCGACGAGCGCGCCTTCCACGCCGCGGCCGCGCTCCGCGCCGCCGGCCTCGCCGAGGTGAGCGTGCTCGCGGGCGGCATCGTCGCGTGGCGCCGCGCCGGCCTGCCCGTCGAGCACGAGGTCGTGGCGTGAGGCGCGCGGCGCGACCCCTGCTCCTCGTCGTCGGCGCCGCGCTCGCGGTCGCCGCCTGCGGCTCGGGCCAGGGGTCCGGTGCGCCGAGCGCGAGCGCGTCGGGCACCACGAGCGGCCCCGATCCGCTGGCGCGCGCCGAGGCGGCGGCCGGGCGCCTCGGCAAGACCCTGCGCGGTCGTCTCGAGGAGGTGCTGAAGGCGAGCGGCCCGGCGGCTGCCGTCGCGGTGTGCGCCGCCGAGGCCCAGGCGCTCGGCACCCAGATCGCCAACGAGACCGGCGTGCGCGTAGGCCGCGCCTCGCTCCGGCTGCGCAATCCTGCCGACGCCGGGCCCGACTGGGTGGCGGCGTGGCTGCGCGCCACGGGCGAGCGGCCGGCCGAGGGTGTCGCGCCCGTGCGCGAGGTCGTCGACGGGCCGACCGGCAAGGTCGCCCGCGTGCTCAAGCCCATCGCCGTCGACAAACCGTGCCTCGCGTGTCACGGCGCGCCGGCGGAGCTCGCCGCCGAGGTGAAGCCCGTGCTCGCGGCCGAGTATCCGGACGACGCGGCCGTCGGCTACCGCGAGGGCGATCTGCGCGGAGCGCTCTGGGCCGAGCTCCCCGTCGGGCGCTGAGGCTCACGGCAGCGGGTGGTCGACGAAGAACTGCATCACGGCCTGCCCCCACACGAAGGCATTGGGCGGCTGGCACGCGAACGAGAAGAGCTGCCCGGGCTCGCCGCCGGGGTCGGTGCTGCCCGGGTAGCAGTGCCCTCCGAGCACGGGCGCGCCGAGGTAGTCGTGCTGCAGGAACTCGAAGACGGCGCCCTGTCCGTCGACGAAACGCTGCCACAGGTGGTCGGCGTCGCTCTCGACCACGCCGCCGTCCACGAGGCCCTCGGCCGCCACCACGGCGTCGCGCGTGGCGGTGGCCGTGGAGAACGCGACCAGGGCGTCGGCCGTGCCGTGCAGGTAGAGGATGGGGCGCACGTGCGGCGGCGCGTTGCCGAGCGTGAAGCACTGATCCTCCCAGGCGTTGAAGGCGCCCGGCGCCACGCTCGCGAGCACGTCGCTGTGATCGCACAGCATGCGCCACGTCATGCTGCCGCCCTGCGAGAAGCCCGTGAAGTGGATGCGCTTCGGATCGACGTGGAAGGCGGCGCGCATGCGCTCGAGGAACGCGAACACCCGCGCATCGTCCGTGGCCGCGGTCCAGCTCGGGACGGCACCCGGGGCGGTCGGCTGCACGACGAGGTAGCCGTGCGCGCGCCCGAGCGCCGCGAGGCCCGTGTTGTGCTCCTCCATGGCGCCGTTCATGGTGAAGCCGTGCACGTCGAAGACGAGGCCGCAGGCGCAGCTCGTGCACGCTGCCGGGACCGAGACCCGGTAGCTCAGGCCGTCGCAGGCGTAGGTGTGGAGGTCCGCGGCCGACACGTCGTCGATGCAGGCGTCCGGCACGGGCGGCGCAATCGGCACGCAGCTCCCGCTGCCCCCGCCGCCCGTGGCGCCGGCGCCCGTGCCACCCAGGCCCGTGCCGCCCGCGCCGGCATCGCCCGACCCGCCCGTGCCGTGGCCCGCCGATCCGGCCGCGGCACCGCTGCCCGAGCTCGTCGTCGTCGGCCCGTCGGCCGTGCTCGAGCTGCAGCCGAGCGCCGCGCACACGACGAGCCCGCACGGCAGCGCCGCTGCGAAGAGCCGGTGGGTCGAGAGAGCCATCGCGAGTCCCGACGATAGCGCCTTCTCGCGCCCCGAGGCGAGCGTCTCCCGGCCTACGCCGCGAGGTCCCGCGACAGCGCGATCGACGCGATGGTCCCGTCCGAGACCGCGGTCGTCATCTGCCGGTAGCGCTTGCTCACGATGTCGCCAGCCGCGTACACGCCCGGGATGCTGGTGCGCATCTCCTCGTCGACCTTCACGTAGCCGAAGCGATCGAGCTCGAGCTCCGTGCCGAAGCCCTCGAGGTTGGGCTTCATGCCGGCGAACACGAAGACTCCGTCGCAGGCGAGGGTCTTCTGCTCGTGCGTCCGGAGGTCCTCGACGACGACCGAGTCGACGCTCTTGCCGTCGCTCGCCACGAAGGCGCGCGGCTCGTGCTCGAACAGAAAGCCGATCTTCTCGTTGGCGAAGGCCTGCTCCTGGGCGTGCTTGTTGGCCTGCAGCTCGGCGAACTGGTGCACGACCGTGATCTTCGAGGCGAACTTGGCGATGAACAGCGACTCCTCGATGGCCGAGTTGCCGCCGCCGATCACGACCACGTGCTTGCCTTCGTAGTACTTGGCGTCGCAGGTGGCGCAGTACGACACGCCCTTGCCCTTGTACTCGACCTCGCCCGCGACCCCGATGGTGCGCGGCGAGGAGCCGGTCGCGACGATGATCTTCTTGGCGCGGATCGTCTCGACGCCGTCGAGCACGACGACCCGCTCGCGCAGATCGACGCGCGTGAGCTCGGCCGCGAAGCGCCCCTTCACGCCGGCCGCCTTGGCGTGCTCGAGCAGGTGGTGCGCGAGCATGTAACCGGGCTGCGGCTTCGGGAAGCCGGGGAAGTTCGAGACCTGGTGGGTCACGGTGAGGTTGCCGCCGCCGAGGCCGACGTCGACCATGATGGTGTCGAGCTTGGCCTGCGCCGCGTAGATGCCGGCCGTGATGCCCGCGGGGCCGCCGCCGAGGATGAGCACGTCGCACGACGTCTCGACCGGCTTCACGGCGGCGTGGATCGCGGCGGCGCGCTCGGCCGGCACGAGGGCGTCGAGCTCGGCCGCGAGCTCCGAGCGCCGGATGCCGCCCGTGAGGCGCTTGCCGACCTCCTGGCCGCCCCGGAAGAAGAGCACCGTGGGCGACGAGCGCACCCCGAGCTTGTCGGAGAGCGCGCGGTTGCCCTGGCGGAAGATCTTCACGAAGCGCAGATCGTGACCGTAGAGCTCGGCGAGCGCGTCGTACTTCGGCGCGAGCGCCTCGCAGGGCGGGCACTCGGTGGAGTAGAAGTCGAGCACCACGGGGGTCGCCGACCCGAGGACCTCGGTCTCGAACACGGTTTCTTCGATCTCACGAACCAGCGCGGACATCGTCCACCTCCACGAGCCACATCGTGCTCGCAGGTAGGAGCCGCGGCGCGGCGCGAGGGTTCGCGGGTCGCGCTCAGCCGGGAGCGTCGGGCGCGCCATACAGGCCGGCGCCGAGCGCGAGGAGCTCGCGCACCGGGCGGCAGTCGGGCGCGTCGATCGTGCCCACGCGGTTCTTCGCGACCGCGCCGCAGCCGCCCCCGCAGGCGAGCGCGAGCGCGCAGTCGCGACAGGTCGCGATGCCCGCGACGTCGCGCTCCTGCCAGGCCGCGACCGCGGTCTCGTCGAGCGTGCGCTCCGGGTAGAAGGTGCCCACCGACTCGCCCGGCTTGCCGACGTTGGCGGTGCACGGGTAGATGCGCCCGCTCGCGTCGAACGCCCACTCGGTCCTGCAGGCGGGGCAGGCGTCGAACAAGGGGTCCGGGAGCTCACCCTCGGCGAACAGGAAGCGCGCCACCGAGAACGCCGGCCGGTGGAACGCGAGCAGCGCCGGGTCGGCCTTCACGAGCGCGTAGAGGTCCTGGTAGAGCTCGAGGCGCGAGTACAGGCGGGCCTGCTCGCCCTGGCAGTGGTGGAGCTCGTAGTTCCGGCCGATCTGGGTCTTGAAGAGCGGGCTCTTCGTCCAGCCCCGGTCGATGGCGAAGTGCGCGAGCTCGCGGAAGCCCTCGACGTTGTCCCGGTCCAGGACCGAGCGGAGATTCACGGGCAGCCCGGCCGCGAGGCAGGCGTCGACGCCGGCCACGATCGGCCCGAAGGTCGAGCCGCCGCCCTTCAGGTAGCGGCGCGCGTCGTGCACCTTGGCCGTGCCGTCGAGCGTGATCTGCACCTCGCGGATGCGCGCCCGCCCGAGCAGCGGCAGGTACTCGGCGAGGTGGTAGCCGTTCGTCACGACGGCGAGGTCGAGCCCGCGCCGCGCCGTCCCCTCGACCAGGCCCTCGACGGCGCGCCGCGCCGCGGCGCTCGGCAAGAGCGGCTCGCCCCCGAACACGGTCACGTACTTCCGCCGCTCGGCGAAGACGTCGTCGACGTAGGCGAAGAACGCGGCGAGCACGGCGTCCGGCGCGGCGGCCGGTCCACCGGCCGGAGGCGCCGCGTACTCGTCCTGGTAGCAGTAGCTGCAGCCGAAGTTGCAGGCGTAGCTCGGCACGTAGAAGAGCTGGATCTCGTCCTTGTCCCGGGCGTCCACGAAGTCGAGGTAGGCGGCGCGGTAGCGGCGCGCCTCTTCCTGCGGGTCGACGACGTAGCCCTTGCGGACGAGCTCCGCGTCGTCCCGGTGCTCGCCGCCGACGAGGCGCGCGCCCTCGGCCGCCGAGAGCACGTCGGCCTCGCGACTCAGCAGGTTCACGAGCAGGTACTCGTCGCGCTCGTGGATCTTCGTGAGGATGTTGTGGCGGGACAGCTCCATCGCACCCGGGCCCCGAACACGAAAAAGGGCCACGCGCGCCCGAGACCTTTCGGTCCGGGGCGCGCGCGGCCCCAACGGTGCTCAGTCGTGACAGCCGGCGACGGCCTTGGAGACCTTGGCGCAGCACTGTGCGACCTTGGTCTCGGCGGGCTTGTCGCTCGGCGCCTTGGCGGTCTTGCGCACCGCCTTCTTCTTGATCAGCGACTTCATCCGTCCTTCACCTCCGTGGTGCACCGTGTGGTGGGTCGTGGCGTCTCCGCTCATCCCTGGCAACAGCACGACCGCTTCGGCCGCTGCCCCGCCACGGTGAAGCTCGCGACTCGTGCCTTGCCTTTGGCGTACGGGGCGCTCTCCTCGAGGATGCGCACGGCGCCGAGCCCGGCAAGGGCGATGTGGGCGAGATACTCGATCTTCGGCACGGCGCCCGCCCAGCACTCGGCGACGGCCTCGGGGTCGTCGCGGTGCTCGGCCGGGATCGGCTCGACCGCGTAGATGTCGCTCACGACGAAGCGGCCGCCGGGCCGGAGGATGCGGGCGATCTCGCCCCACACGGCCGCCTTGTCGGGCGCGTGGTTCAGCGCGCAGTTCGACACCACCCAGTCGACCGACCCCTCGGGCAGCGGGATGCGGTCGAAGGTCGCCTCGAGGAAGGTCGCGTTCGCGACGCCGAGCTTGGCGGCCGTCTTGCGGGCCGCCGCGAGCATCCCGCTCGTGACGTCGACGCCGTAGGCGTGCCCGTCGGGTCCGACCGCCTCCGCAAGGCGCAGCACGTCGGTGCCGCGGCCGCTCCCGAGGTCGACGCACACCTCGCCGGGCCGGGGGTCGCATGCGCTCACGGCGCTGCCGCACGAGAGGCAGCACTCCGATTCCGCGAGCTCGCCGTAGCGCGCCTGGATCGCCTCGTTCATGGCTCCTCGTCCCTGCTGTTCTACCCGGGTTGGAGCCCGCGAGCGACGAAAGGGTTCGCCGTCGTCGTCGGAAGTGGCGTGCAAATTCTGCGTCCGCCTTGTCGGAGCGCCCGCCCGTGCCTACCTCACCACCGGACTCGAAAGGAGCCGGCCATGCAGAAGGAGATCACCGTCGCGGAGTTCGCCCGGGAGCTCGTCGCGCGCATCGACGGGACCAAGGGCATCGACTGCTGCAAGGACGAGATCAAGAAGCTCGCCTTGATGGCCAAGGACCAGATGGGCGACAAGAAGATCGTCGTCAACTGGAAGGAAGCGTGAGGCCGACGCCCCGCACGTCTTGACCTTCGTCAACGCGGAGGTCGTGCGCCGAGCGCTTCTGCGCGCGGCGGGCCGAGCAGCGCGTGGGCCGTCTCGACGACGCGGCGGTGCCAGCGCAAGCGGTCCGCGAGCGGCCAGCCGCGCGGGCACTCGACGACCAGGGTCGTGATGCCGAGCGCGAGCCAGGCGTGGAACGCGAGCCCGTAGAAGCGCGACAGCTCCACCACGCCGAGGACGGCGGCCGACGGTCGCAAGACCCCGTCCTCGCCGGTGACGACGAGAAAGCTCGGCTCGGGGTCGATGGCGAACTCGTCGCCGAGCGCCCGGATGACGCGCCGCCCGAGGTCGTCGTCCGGTCCGTGCTGGATGAGGTAGCCGCCCGCGGCGTCACGGTCCTCGTGGAGATCGAGCAACAGGGCCGGTCGCCGCGCCTCGAGGAAGCGCTGGACCGCCGCGACCTCGGGCACGTCGTCGCGGGCGAAGCTGCGATTGAGATCGCGACCGTCGGCGAGCCCGCGCTTGTGGTGCGCGAAGCCCCACGGATTGCACGGCCCGAAGGTCGCGAAGCCGAGCGCTTCGAGCTCCGGCAGGACGAGGGCGCCGCTCGGCTCGTCGCCGTGGACGCCGCCCGTCACGGCGACCTCGCTCCGTGGCCGCAACGGGGTGGGTGCCGGTGGCGTGGCCGTGCTGCCTCGGGCCGAGGGCACGGGCGCGCAGCCGGCCGCGAGCAGCGAGCCGAGCGCGCCGAGCGCGGAGGTGAGGACCGAGCGCCGTTGCACGGATCGACCTGTAGCGCATCCGCGCCCGGCGGGCAGGGCGCGCCCGCGCCCGACGGCGCAACTCGAGTCAGCCGAGCGCGCGGTGCACGACGCGCCCCGCCCGCAGCACGACGAGCTCGCCTTCCCGGAGCGGCTGCCACGCCTCGCCGCTCAAGGGGACGCTCGCCAAGAGGGCGACCTCCTGCCGCTCCGTCGCCGGGATGGCGACGCCCGCGAGCGGGACCCCGTCGTCGCCGGCGAGGCAGCTCCGGCAGAGCACGTGCAGGCCCGGGGGGCGGATCGCGCCCGTGTCGTCGCGCCGGCGGTGCCCGTGGGCGAAGACGGCGTCGCCGTCGGCGTAGAGGAAATTCGCCGGGCCGAGCGTGCGGAGGTCGGCGGCGTAGCGCTCGACGACCGCGAGGCGCGCCTCGAGGGTCGGGACGCCGTCCTCCCACAGGGGCGCGAGCCGGTCGAGCAGCGCGCAGAAGCCGTGCTCCGAGTCCGTGTCGCCGATGCGCCGGAAGCGCCGGGTCGGGAAGCGCGCGTCGCCCGCGATGCCCGGGGACATCCCGTTGTGGGCGTAGAGGTGCATGCGCCCTCCGAGCTCGCGCGCGAAGGGCTGCGTGTTGCGCAGCAGCCGCTCGCCCTGGGTCGCGCGGCGGATGTGCGCCACGACCGTCGCGCTCCGCACCTCGTGCTCCTTCAGAAAGGGGATCCACGGGCTCGCGGCCGCTGCCTCGGGCTCGCGCACGACGAGCGCGTCGCCGCCGTCCATGAAGCCGACGCCCCAGCCGTCGCGGTGCGGGCCGGTGCCGCCCCCGTGCCGGCCGAGCTCGTCGAGCGACAGGCGGATGGTGGTCGGGAAGCGGGCCGAGAGGCCGAAGAGCTCGCACATGGTGGTCCCGGGGTCCTCGCCCGTGAGAGCCACGGCGCGCCGCTTGGGTTCGGCCGGCCGCGCGTCACGCCATCGGGCGCTTGCACACGAAGCCGTGTGTCGTCCCGCTGTACGTCGTCGTCGCGGCGAGCTCCCAGCCCTCGCTGCCGAGCCGGTTCAGTTGCGCCTCGAGCTCGTCGGGATCGAGCTTGCCGGTGAGGCTCGGCTTCGGCGTGAGGATCTTGTACTCCCAGAGGAGGAAGTCGCCCTCGGTCTCGCCATCGTGCGTCGACATGCGCCGAGCATACTGCGACGCCGGCCGGCGCGCGCCTGTGTGGCGCACGACCTCGCGGGCCGCCTTGACAGCGTCGCAGAGTTCACGATACTGAACCTGCGTCCTCTTTGGTGGACGCGCGTCGCGCGCGGCTCCGCTCCCCAACGCCCCTCGCGGCGAGGCAAAGAATGGCCGGCGAACACGCAGAGCACCCAGGCGCCGACGTCCTCGCCCTCATCGGGCACACCCCGCTCGTGGAGCTCCGCCAGGCGTCCGCGGCGACCGGCTGCACGATCCTCGGCAAGGCGGAGTTTCTGAACCCGGGCCAGTCGGTCAAGGATCGCACCGCGCGGCAGATGATCCTCGAGGCCGAGCGGCGCGGCGAGCTCCGTCCGGGCGGGCTCGTCGTGGAGAGCACCGCCGGCAACACCGGCATCGGCCTCGCCCTCGTGGCGAACGCCCGCGGCTACCGGACGCTCATCGTGATCCCCGAGACCCAGAGCCAGGAGAAGAAGGACACCCTGCGGGCGCTCGGCGCCGAGCTCGTCGAGGTGCCCGCCGCGCCCTACGCGAGCCCCAACAACTACCAGCACGTGGGCCGCAGGCTCGCCGCGGAGCTGCAGAAGACCGAGCCGCACGGCGTCCTCTTTGCCGACCAGTGGAACAACCTCGACAACCGGAAGGCCCACTACGTCACCACGGGTCCCGAGATCTGGGAGCAGACGGGCGGCCAAGTCGACGGCTTCATCTGCGCGGTCGGAACCGGCGGCACGCTCGCCGGCACCGCGGCGGCCCTGCGCGAGCGCAAGCGCGACGTGGTCATCGGCGTCGCCGACCCGCGCGGCGCCGCGATGTACAACCTCTACGCGACGGGCAAGGCGGTGGCCTCGGAGGGCAGCTCGATCACCGAGGGCATCGGCCTCGGGCGGGTCACGCCCATCCTGGAAGGGCTCACGGTCGATCGTCCCTACCTCGTTCCGGACGAGGAGGCCGTGCCGGTCGTGTTCGAGCTCCTCGAGCACGAGGGGCTCTGCCTCGGCAGCTCCTCGGGCGTCAATGTCGCGGGCGCCATACGCCTCGCGCGGGACCTCGGTCCCGGCCACACGATCGTCACCATCCTGTGCGACGTGGGCACGCGCTACACGTCCAAGCTCTTCAACCCGACCTTCCTGCGCGCCAAGGGTCTGCCCGTCCCCGCGTGGCTGGAGCGCAGGCCCGAGCGCGTCGTCCCGTTCGTCTAGGCGGCGCCTGCCTCGGGCACGCGCGCGAACCTGGTCGCCAACCCGGGCCGCGCGGGGTGCTGGGTGTGCCTCGTGATGAGCTACCCCGAGCCCGGCGCCTGACGGCCCCGCGGTCGCAGCTCCATGAACGGTCGCTCGACGAAGAGGTGCAGCACGGCCGCCGCGACGAAGGTGACCACGAGGTCGAACGGCAGGAAGAGCGGCATCGGCGGCACGCCGCGCTCCCACACGAGCGGTGCGAGCGCTTCCTGGACGAGGTTCGTCGCAATCGGATTGAGCAGATAGGCGGAGTAGGCGAGCTGCCCGAAGGGGTAGAGCAGGCGCGAGGACAGGACGCGCCCGAGCGCCCGGCCGACGGGGTGCTGCGACACGGAGAAGAGGATGCCGTACGCGACCGAGGCGCCGAAGATCGTGCGGTAGCTCGCGAGGTAAGCGACCTCGAGCGCGCGCGGCCCGCCGGCGAACAGGGGCCAGTGCATGGCGACGAGCGCGACGGCGAGGGCGACCGCGAGCCCGACGAGCGCGAGGGCGCGCCGGCGCGCGAGCGCCGCCATCGCGCCGGGGCGGCGGTAGACGTACGCCGCTGCCACCCCCATGAGCAGGGGCCCGGCACGCATCCAGGGCTTCGAGTAGAGGTGATCGTAGCCGACCGCCCACCGGAAGAAGTCGCGGTTGATGACGATCTCGGCGTCGTGCACGGTGAAGCCTCCGTCGACGACCACCCACGCGGCCACGCCAGCCAGGGCGACGACGACGAGCGCGAACGCGACGGGGCGCGCGCTGCCCCGCAAGAGGGCGAGGCCACCCACGAGCCAGGGGCACAGGAGGTAGAACTGCTCCTCGATGGCGAGGGACCAGGTCCAGCCCATGGCGGCCTGCAGGATGGGGACGAAGTTCGAGACGTAGAGCAGGTTGGCCCAGACCATGCTCGAGTTGTCGTCGAACACGAGCACCTCGACGCCGACCGCGACGACGAGCGCGGGCCACAGGCGCACGAGTCGGCGCACGTAGAAGAGCGGCAGCCGCAGCCGCCCGGTGCCCGCGCGCTCGTCGATCAAGAGGCCTGCGATGAGAAAGCCCGACAGCACGAAGAAGACGTCGACCGCGAAGTCGCCGCGCCACACCGGCAGCATCCACGGGGAGGTGACGAGCCCGGCGTAGGTCTCGAAGGGCACGTGGCGCCCGGCGTACCAGGCGGCGTGGAACACGACGACCCAGAGGATGGAGAGCGCGCGCAGGCCGTCGAGCGGCCCGAGGTGGCCGGCCGGCGGCACGAACAGCAGGCGCAGGTTCCGCCGCAGCGAGAACGCCCGGCGCACGCGCGCCGCGCCGGACACGGGCGTGCCCTCGGTGTCGCGCCCGTGCGGAGTGGCCATGCGGCGTGCATCGTGCCACGCGCTGCGCCGGGCCCTCAACCGCGCGCGCCGGTGGAGCCTGGCCGCGGCCGCGCGTTGCGCCGCCAGGCCCGATTCCGTATAGAGCCGCCGTGCGTGCCTTTGTCGCCGTCGTGGGCCACGGCCCGGAGCTCGAGCGCGAGGGCGGCGCCGTCTGGGTGCTGCGTGGCCTCGGCGCCGAGGTGCGCTGCCTCGAGCTGTGGCACGAGCCCGGGCCGATCCTGCCGCGCCCCGGCGAGGTGCTGCGCACGCTCTTCGTCGAGGCGGCCGAGCGCCCGGACATCGCCACCGGTGTGCTCCGCATGCTGCGGCGCGAGCCTGCGCTCGCGGCCGTCGCGGCCATCGCGGCCCTCTCGGTCGCGCAGGTCGCGCGGCTCGATCCGGGCAGCGGCTTCGACGATTTCGTCCTCTTCCCCTACGTCCCGGCCGAGCTCTACGCGCGCCTGCGCGCGCTCGAGTGGCGCATGAGCGAGTTCGCGAACGAGGAGCGCATGAAGGTCGGCGCCATCCTCATCGACCGCGCCGGCCGGGAGGTGAGCGTCGACGGGCAGCCCGTGCCGCTCACGGCGCGCGAGTTCGCCCTGCTCGCGTACCTGTGCGACCGGCGCGGGCGCGTGGTGTCGCGCGACGAGGCGCTCGCCAAGGTGTGGGGGCGCGGCTACGAGGGCGGCGCACGCACGGTCGACATCCACGTGCGCCGCCTGCGGCAGAAGCTCGGCGACGCGCACGCGCTCGAGACCTCGCGCGGCGCCGGCTACAAGATCGCGGTCCCCGCCGGCGTCGTGCCGGCGCCACGCGGTCGCGCGCGCGCCGTCGGGGCCGAGGCGTGAGCGCCGTCCTCGCCGTCTCGCTCGGCTGCCCGTGCGGCATCGGTCCCGAGGTGGCTCTCGGCGCCGCCGTGCTCGAGCGGCGGCGCGTGCGCGCCGTCCTCGGGGGCGATCCGGCGGTGATCGAAGGGGTGCGCGCCGCGGCCCCGGGCGCGCGCCTCGTGGCCGTCGCCGACGCGGCCGGCTGTCGCGCGCTCGCGCCCGGCAGCATCGGGGTGTGGTCGGCCGCGGCACGCCTGCCGGCGCCGCCACGGCCCGGACGGCCGGACGCGGCCGCGGGGGCGGCGCAGCTCGCGTGGATCGACGCGGCGCTCGACCTCGTCGGCGCGGGGGCGTGCGACGCGCTCGTCACGGGTCCGGTGTCGAAGGCAGCCATCGCCTCCTCCGGCGTGCGCGGCGCGGCGCGCTTCCGGGGCCACACCGAGCACATCGCGGCGCGCCTGGGCGTGCCCTCGGTCGTGATGGCCTTCGCGTCGCCCGGGCTGGGTCGACGGAAGGGGCGCTTCGCCACGGCGCTCGTGACGACGCACCTGCCGCTCGCGCGCGTGCCGCGCGCCGTCACGCGCGACAAGGTCGCCGAGGCGACGGTCGCGCTCGCGCGCCTGTGCCGGCGGCTCGGCGTCGCACGCCCCGCCATCGCCGTCACGGGCGTGAACCCGCACGCGGGCGAGGACGGCCTGCTCGGCACCGAGGAGGCGCGCGTGGTCGCGCCCGGAATCGCCCTGGCGCGCGCGCGGCTCGGCCGGGCGCGGCTCGAGGTCGAGCTCGCGGGCCCGCTCGGGGCCGAGACCGCGTACCGGCTCGCGCACGCCGGCCGCTTCCACGGCGTCGTGGCGATGTACCACGACCAGGCGACCATCGCGTGCAAGCTCGCGGGCTTCGGCGAGCTCGTGAACGTGACGCTCGGCCTGCCCATCGTGCGCACGAGCGTCGATCATGGCACGGGCTACGATCTGGCCGGCACGGGCCGCGCCTCGCCGGACGGCATGCGCGCCGCGCTCCGCATGGCGGCCGAGCTCGCGGCGCCGCGGCGACGCGGCTGAGCGCGCATGGGCGCAGCTCGAGTCAGGGCAGCCGCACCGGCGGCTCGTAGCCGTCCGCGCGCAGCGTGTACGTGTCGAAGAAGTAGGCGAGGGCCTCGAGCTGCGACCGCCCCGCCGAGCCGGCTTCGTCGTACAGGCTGCGACGCTCGCCGGGATCCGCGCCGAGGTCGTACAGCTCGACCGTGCCCATGCGCAGATCGCGGATGATCTTGTAGCCGTCCGGGAAGATCATGGCCTGCTGGCGGCGGCCCGCGTCCACGACGATGGCGCGTGGCGGCAGGCGCCCCGACCCGAGCAGCACCGGCAAGAGGGTCTCGCCCATGAACCCACCGGGGATGTCGAGGCCGAAGACGTCCACGATCGTCGGCCCGAGGTCGATGCCGGACACCGGCACCGTCTCGTCGCGCGGCGCGACTCCGGGGACCCGTACCCAGATGGGAACGCGCACCACCTCCTCGTAGATCGTCGTCCCGTGGCCCGAGTTGGCGTGCTCGCCGAAGGCCTCGCCATGGTCCGCCGAGACGATGACGACCGCTCGGTCCCCGAGACCGAGGCGCTCGACCTCGACGAGGATGGTTCCGAGCGCAGCGTCGACCTGCGCGAGCTCGCGCACGTAGCGCTCGCGGTCGGTGCCCGCGCTGCCCGCCAGATCGTAGGGCGCGTGCGCGTCGAGGAAATGCGCCAGGAGCAAGGCGGGCCCGTCGCCCACGCGCCGCAGGCCCTCGACCATGCCGCCCGCGACCTCGGCGGCGAGCGCGAAGGGCTGCGGGTCCCGCCACACGACGACCCGATCCGAGAAGCCGGGGAGCACCCCGTAGTCGGGACGCATCCACAGGCCGCTCTCGACCACGAACGTCGCGACGCTCGCGGCGCTCAGCACCTCGGTGAACCGGGGCGCCGTCTCGAGCTGGGGAAACTCGGGGCCGCCGGTGCGGATGGGCGTCCAGCGCTGCTGGGAGTAGTAGCGGCTCGTCATCATGGCCGTGAGCGACACCATGGTCGCGGTGGCCGGGGCGCGCGCCACCTGGAAGCGCACCGAGCCCTGGGCGAGCTCCGCCAGGTGCGGCAAGCTCGCGGCGTCCGTCGCCAGGATGTCGGCGCGCAGGGCGTCGACGGACAGAAAGAGGACGACGGGCCTCGCCACCGCGAGGCCCGGCCGCGTGGCGGAGCGCGGGGGCCCGTCCACCGGTACCGCCGGCAGGGGGCGCGTCGTGCGGGCGAGCCACGTGCGGAGCGCCGCGGCGAAGGGTGCGACGCCGACCCCCTCGTGTCGCAAGATCTCGAGCAGCACCGCCGACGGGGGGGACGCCACGACCCCGGCGACGCCGGCCACGCCGAAGCAGACGGCGAGCGCGCGCTCGGCTCGCCGGAAGCGTGCCAGCCGCGACCACGAGGCGGCCGCCGCGCCGACCGCCGCGAGGACCCCGAGAAAGAGGTGGGCCGCCGGGTAGTTGCGCTCGAGCACGGCGTGGTTCTCGAGCTGCGCCAAGGCGGCGAGCGGAAGAGCCGTCCACCAGAGGCGCGTGCGTCCGAGCCGGCGTCCGAGCAGGGCCGTCGCCGGAATCGTCAGGGAGACCGCGGCCGTGAGCACGACGAGCGTGGGCAGGACGTGACCGCCGGGCGCGAGCTTCTCGGCCAGGACGGCGAGCTCCCGCGGCAAGGTGGCCGCACCGAGCGCCAGGCTGGACGAGACGACCACGAGCGGCGGGCCGAGGCGGAAGCGCCGCAAGGCGAGCGCCGTCCGGGCCACCGCGAGCACGACGGCGCCGATCAGGAGCTCGTAGGCCATCGCGAGGAGCAGCGCCACGAAGAGCACGGGCCGCGGTGCCGTGCTGTTGCGCGCGACCGCCAGGGCATCGACCCCCGCGAGCAGCCACGCGACGAGCAGCGGAGCGGCGGAGAGCCGCGCGGCGCCGCCATCCCGCGCTCCGGCACCCGGCGCGCGTTCCGCGCTCATGGCAGTCGGCACCCGTGCACGATGGGATCCTAGCGGTCCGGCCGAGGGCCGCGTGGTTTCGCCAGAGCCTCGAAGTGGTGCTCGACCCCGGCCGCGGCGAGGCGCGCGCGCGTGGTCGCGACGGCCTTGGCGCCGAGGTCCGCGCCGACGAAGCGGCGTCCCAGGCGCGCCGCGACGACGAGCGTCGTGCCGCTGCCGCACATGAGATCCGCCACGGTGTCGCCCGGGCTCGAGCTCGCGCGCACGATGCGCTCGAGCAGCCGCTCGGGCTTCTGCGTCGGGTAGCCGGTGCCCTCGCGGTGTAGCGGCGTGTTGGCGCGCATCGCGGGGGCGTCGGTCCAGACGCTGCCGAGCCGCCGCCCCTCGTCGGCGTAGTAGCGGTAGCTCCGCCCGCCGATGCGGCGCTCGCGGTAGCGCCGACCGGCCTCGTCCTCGAGGCGGAAGTGCATGGCGAGGCTCGTCGGGGCGAAGGGCTCGCGCAGCAGCGGATCCTCGGCGTGGTAGACGACCCCGCGACGCTCGCGCGGTGCGCGCGCGTAGAGCAGGATCGTCTGGTGGGTCACCGAAAAGCCGCGCGCGCCGCGCGCGCCGTTGCCGGGCGTCCACACGACCTCGCCCACGAAGGCCCCGCGGCCGAGCACGCCGTCGGCCGCGACCTTCGCCTCGTGGACGGCGCGGTGATCGAGGTGCAGGTACAGCGTCGCCCGCTCGCGCATGCGCTCGCGCAGCGCGGCGAGCAGCGGCACGAGCACGAGCACGAGCTCGTCCGGATCGCGCGGGTCGTGGTAAGCCACCCGCCCGCTCCGCGCCGGCTGCCGGCCCCGCGGCTGGCCGGGCGCGTCCCGGCTCGCCATGGCGCCGCCGGTCGCGAACGGCGGGTCGAGGTACACGAGGTCGAAGCCGACGTCGGCGGGCAGGGCGGCGCACGCCGCGAGCGCGTCGCCGTGAAACAGGGTGCCGAGGGGCATGGGGTGAGGGTCAGAACGACGCGGCGCCGCCAGGGGCAGGGGCGTCCGAGAGGAGCGCGGCGAGCAGCGCGGCGTCCTCGAGCTTGGTCGGCGCGGGCGCCGCGCGCAACCAGCGCCAGCGCCGGCCGCCGCCCTCGCAGCCGGCGACCTCCTCCTCGGGGGTGCAGGCGATGCGCAGGTGCAGGTGGTCGTCGTGCGGCGCGCTGTCGCCGGGCTGGCGCAGCACGCTCGCGGCCCGCGCCACGAGCGCCTCGGGCTCGGCGCGCGCCCGCGCTTCCTCGAGCAGCAGGCCCTCGAGTGCGCGCGACGCGAAGAGCCACTGGATCTCGGCCTCCGGCTCGAGCAAGAGCGCCCGCACGAGCAGCCACACGCGCGCGACGTCGAGGCGCACGAAGCCGCCGTCGGGCGTGGGCGCGAGCCCGTCCGGCTCGAAGCGGAGGAAGCCCGGGTTGCGGCGCGGGCGACCGTCCGGGGTCGTCGTGTAGAACAGCAGATCCGCGTCGCGCCCGGTGCGATGCGAGCGGTGGTGCGGCGCCTGCCCACCGTGGCGCTGGGCGAGGTCGCCGACGACGAGCGGCTCGCCCCCCGGTGCCTCGGCGGCCACGCGCGCGGCGGCGCGCGTGATGGCGGCGACGAGGCGCGGGTTGCCCCAGCGCACGTCGTCCGCCCGCCAGCGCACGAAGCCGGGGCCGCGCGCCGGCAGGGCCGAGGCGTCCGTGAGCACGCCGTGGTGCGGCACGCCCACCGAGCCGCGCACGCTCTGCGCCAGGGGCGTCGGCATGTGCAGGCATCCCGCCGCCGCGAGCCCGAGCGCGAGGGCGAGCCGAAGCCCGGCGAGCCGCGCGGGCTCCCGGCGGACACGAGTGCGGTGCATGCGGCGACCATAGCGATCCCGTCCGACCGGGCAACAAACCGGGCCGCCCGAGCGCACCGTCCCGACCGGGGGCGACCCGCTCTCGGACCGCGCGCCGCGCGCCCTCGGCCCCTCGACCCCTCGGCCCCTACGTACCGACGCCGCGAGTGTCCTCCTAGTACCTCGGCACAGAGGTCGTGACTGATGTCTCGCCATCGGACCGCGACGTAAGCGCCCGCCCGCGTGTCGATCCCCGGCGCCAACCACACTGCTGCTGCGAACCGAGTTGGCGTTGACGTTGACCTTGACCTTG
>JACRDA010000069.1 GCA_016212965.1 Myxococcales bacterium | reverse complement strand
GGCCACGCGGAGCGGCCAGCCCGCGCGCGCGAGCGCGAGCGCGCGCACGTGGGCCCGGAGCGCCAAGGCGAGCGGGTCCCCCTCCCCGGCCAGCCGCTCGAGCCAGCGCGGATCGGCGGCGCGGGCGTGGCGCGCGAGCGGGTCCGCTCGGAGCTCGGCCGCGAGCTCACCCGCGGGCGCGGCCGCGAGGGCGGCGCGCGCGGCGCCTAGCGCCCGAGCTGCCACGCGCACGCCGTCGTCGAGGCGCTGGTAGTCGACCGGCACGACTCAGAACTCTTCGATCTCCGTGAGACCGCTCGACTCGAGATGGTAGGCGATGTTGAGGACGATCGACGTGGCGCTCGGTCCGACGAGCGTGCGCCGCAGGCCGAGCTCCGCCGAGAACGCGGTGTGCACGTAGCCGACGCCCGCCGTGAGCGCGTGCGAGCCCGCGCCCTGGTCGAAGCGATAGCCGAGGCGCACGGGCACCGCGTCCGCGATGAGGTACTCGCCGCCAGCGCCGACGCGCGCGGTCGGCTTCAGGTACGAGTTGAGATCGGCGAGCGCGTCGGCCTCGAGGGTCAGGTCCTCGTCGCCGTAGCCGATGCCGCCGCCCACGATGGTCGGCAGAAAGGCGTTGTTCGAGTACGTGAGGTTCTTGCCGACGAGCCCGATGTTGAGTCCCTCGGTCGGGCGCAGCGAAACGCCCGCGTCGAGCGTCGGCACGCTGAGGATGGGCATGCGCCCGACGGGTGGGTCCTCGGCGTCCTTGCGCCCGCCGGAGGCGAGGCTGTCGCCGAGCGGTCCGAGCCCCTGCTGCTCCATGTTGAGGAAGCGGCCCCCGAGCCCCACCGACAGCTCGTCCGCCACCTGGAATGCGAGGGCGATGCGCACGTCGAGGTAGGAGCGGTTGACACCGTCGGGATCGATGAAGCCGCCCATCACCCCGACGCCGCCCGCGAAGCGCCGCGTCGAGTCCACGACCGAGCCGCCGTACACCTGGCGCCGCCCCTCGGGCGTGAACTGCGCGATGGCCTCGAAGTGGTAGACGCGCGTGAGCGTGAGGTTCGCCGGGTTCACGAACGGCGCCGCGGTGCCGTTGCCGAAGGCGCTGAGCGCGCTGCCCATTGCGATGACGCGGGCGTTCTCGGCCTCGCCGTAGTTGTAGTTGAAGGACGGAGGCAGGTCGCTGGGGTCGGCCCAGGCGGTGCCGGCCCCGCCGAGGAGCGCGACGGCACCGGCGAGCCAGGCGAGCCCGCGCGGCAGGGGGCGCGCCGTCCGGTACGGCGCTCGGGCAGCGACGGCGGCACGGAAACCGGCGGCGCTCGACCCGCGATCGCTGGGGGGCGGCGAGAGGGGCGGTCGGCGCAGCATCGGGGTTGCGTTAGATCCAATCCGCCGGGCCGGCCAAGTATTCGCCGCGCCGGACCGGGGCGCCCGATGTTTCCCGGCGAGCGGGGGCGGCTCACACTCCACATGGGGTGTCAACCGATGCCGGGCAGAGAGCTCATCAGCTCGGAATCCGTGACATTTTTGGTTCTTGACAGCGCCTTCTGCGGGCCGCTCACGGGTTTCCTCGTCGCCACCCGCCGGCTGGCGTCGATTTGCTTGCCGGGACGCCGAGTTACCGACGCCCCCCGATCGTCCGGCGCGGCCGGACGCCGCGCCGACCCCCACCGCAAGACCGCCCGAGGCGTGAAACACGAAGAGTTGCGGCATTTTACGCAAATGTCGCGAGTTCGCCATGGACTCCGCCGAGCGCTCGGTGTTAGTTGCGTCCTCCTCGGTCGCAGCAGGCGGCCAGGCGGGACGGCCCGGGTGCCGAGGGTGCGTGCCGGAGACGGGGCCAGGAGCGAGTGGGTAGGGGCGCGGCGAGGGCCGTGACGACGTGGGCACGGCGGGCGGGCGAGCCGCCCGGTGACGAGGCTGTGGATTGCTGATCCGCCCACGGGGGGAGCGGGACTTCTATCTGTGGCTGGTTGTTGGTTTTTTGTGGGCGCAGTGAGCGGACGTCGGGCTGTGGAGAACCTGTGCAAGACCATGGCTCGACGCGGTGCCCACGCCCGCGTGGACCGGATCGAGGCGGGACGGAGCGAGCACGGCTCGCCGCTCCCGTACGCGAAGCGTTGATCATGGGGATGCCGAAGGACGAGCTGAGACAGGTCTTCGAACGGGCGTGCGGCCAGACGCGCGAGCGCTCGCCCGCCACCTTCGACAAGTGGTTCGGCGGCGTGCAGTTCGACGATCTCACCGACGGCGTGCTCAGCCTGCGCGCCCAGAACGAGTTCGTGCTCGAGTGGGTGAAGCAGAACTTCCTGCCCGACATCGTCGCCAACATCCGTGCGGCGACGGGCTGGAGCGTGCAGCCGGCGTGGCTCATCGACCCGCAGATCGACCGGCCCATCGCGCGCGCGCCGGTCGCCCAGCCCGTGCGCAGCAAGCCGCTCAGCCTGCGCCCGTCAGCGAGCGCGAGCGCGGGCCGCGACGGCGGTCCGCCGTCGTCGCGCCCGAGCGAGGAGCCGCGGCCGCCGTTGCCGCCCCCCGAGGACATCAACCCCCGCTACACCTTCTCGAACTTCGTGGTCGGCCCCTCGAATCAGCTCGCGCACGCCGCGGCGGTCGCGGCGGCCGGCGGCGGCGGGCGGCGCTACAACCCGCTGTTCCTGTGCGGCGGGACCGGTCTCGGCAAGACGCACCTCGTCAACGCCATCGCCCTGCGCGTCTACGCCGAGCGGCCGACGACGCGCATCCGCTACGTGTCGGCCGAGCACTTCACGAACCAGTTCATCACGGCGCTGCAGCACCACCGCATGGACGAGTTCCGGAGTCGCTACCGCGACCAGTGCGATCTCCTGCTCGTCGACGACATCCAGTTCCTCGCCGGTCGGGTGCAGACCCAGGAGGAGTTCTTCCACACCTTCAACGCCCTGCACGGCGCCGACCGGCAGATCGTGATGACGAGCGACAAATACCCACAGGCGCTCGAGCGCATGGAGGAGCGCCTGGTCAGCCGCTTCGCCTCGGGCCTCGTCGCCGACATCCAGACGCCCGAGCTCGAGACGCGCGTCGCCATCGTGCGCAACAAGGCGGCGCTCGAGGGCATCGAGCTGCCGGACGAGGTCGCCGTCTACCTGGCGCAGGCGATCCGCTCGAACGTGCGCGAGCTCGAGGGCACGCTCATCCGCCTGGCCGCGAAGAGCTCGCTCACCGGGCGCCGCGTCGACCTCGAGTTCGTGCGCGCGGAGCTCTCGGCCACGGTGACGCAGCGCACGCAGACGATGAGCGTGGAGGACATCCAGCGCGCCGTCTGCCACCACTTCCACCTGCGCACGAGCGACCTCACGAGCAAGGACCGCCACAAGACCGTCGCCTTCGCGCGCCACGTGGCCATGTACCTCTGCAAGTCGCGCCTGAAGTGCAGCTTCCCCGAGCTCGGGCGCGCCTTCGGCGGGCGCGATCACACGACGGTGATGAGCGCCGTCCGCAAGATCGAGGCGCAGCGCGAGAACGATCCGCAGCTGCGCGCCCACCTCGAGGCCATCGAGCGCAAGCTCGCGGTCGAGTGACGTGCGCGCGCTCGCGCACGCGGAGAGATCAGACTCGACTGTCGCCCCATCGGGCGAAAGTCTCGCGGCTACAGGGGTCAGACTTCGGCCTTCAGGCACGAGACTCCGCGCCCCGGCTGCTGGGCCCGAAGCCTGAAGCCTGCAGCCTGAAGCCACCGGCACACTGGAGCCGAGTTGCCCTCTAGGGCTCCTCGCGGAAGCGGAACCACTGGGTCGGGTGCGCGCGCACGAAGCGCTCGAGCGCGGCGGCGAGCGCCTGGGCCACGGCGTCGAGCTCGGCCTCGGTGGGGCGGCGCGGCAGCCGCTCGGCGGGCTCGACCACGAGCTCGTAGTCGAGGAAGCCGAGACGCCGCGAGAACACCGGCAGGATGGGCGCGCCGGTGAGCGCCGCGAGCGACAGCGCCCCCTCGGGCACGCGCCACGGTGCCCCGAGAAAGCTCACGCGCCGCGCGCGCATCCCGGGCACGAGCCGGTCGAGCTGCAGCGCGACGACGCCGCCGCGCCGCAGGTGGCGGAGCAGCTCGAGCGAGGCGAGCGGATCGCCCCCGGCGTGGACCACGCGCACCCCGGCCTGCGCGCGTGCCGCGTCGGAGAGCGCGCGCGCCTCTGCGTTCGCCTCGGGCTGCATCACGAGCAGCACGTCGAGCTGCTTCGTGCGGGCGAGCAGCCGGCCGGCGAGGTCCCAGCCCGCCGTGTGCGCCGTGACCATGACGCGCCCGCGACCGCCCCCGGCGGCGCGCAGGTATTGTTCCTCGCCCTCGTTGCGGCGCCGCACCACGGCCCCCGCGCGCACGCCCGCGGCGAAGGAATCGGTGAGCGAGCTCGCGAAGGTCGCGAACACGTCGGCGACATCGCGGGCCTCGCGCGCGAAGGAGCGCCGGCCGTGGATGCGGCGCAAACCGCGGAGCACCGTGGCGCGCACCTCGGGCAAAGCCGCCGCAAAGGCCCAGCCGAAGAAGGGCGGGCTGTAGCGGACCCACGCCTCGGGCCCGTAGCGCACGCCGGCGTAGAGCGCCTGGCGCCAGAACGTCGCCTCGGGCGCGAGGCGCCCCGGCTGCGCGGGCGGCTGGGCAGGGAGCGGGGTCGGCAAGCGCCTCGGTTCTACCCCAGCGCGCGGCACGCGGCATCCCGTGGCCGCGGGGACGACCGCCGGCGTAGACGGCGAAGCCGCGCGGGGAGGCTTCGCAGATGACGCGCGCGGCGCGGCATGGCACGGAGGCGCCCATGTCGAGCGAGCCCCCCATCGACGCCCCGAGCGGACGGCAGGTCTGGGTCGAGGACGACCGCACCAGCATGCACCCGGCCGCGCTGCGGCGCGCCTTCCACGATCACCTGCGCTTCTCGCGCGGGCGCCGCATCGACGAGGCGACGGCCTTCGACTGTTACACCGCTCTCGCCCTGTCCGTGCGCGACCGCCTGGTCGAGCGCTGGAACGCGACCGAGCGCGCCTACGCCGAGAGCCGCTGCAAGCGCGTCTACTACCTGTCGGCGGAGTTCCTGCTCGGGCGACTCTTGCTCGCCAACCTGCAGGCCCTCGGCATCGAGCACGCCTACCGCAGCGTGCTCGCGGACCTCGGCATCGACCTCGACGAGATCATCGACCACGAGCCCGAGCCCGGGCTCGGCAACGGCGGCCTCGGCCGGCTCGCGGCCTGCTTCCTCGAGTCGCTGGCGACGCTCGGCCTGCCGGGCTCCGGCTACGGCATCCGTTACGAGTTCGGCATCTTCGAGCAGGTGATCCGCAACGGGCAGCAGGTCGAGCGCGCCGACGAGTGGCTGCGCTTCGGCTGCCCGTGGGAGCTCGCGCGCCCCGAGTACGACGTCGAGGTGCAGTTCGGCGGACAGAGCCTGCACCTGCCCGACCAGCACGGCGGCTACCACGTGGTGTGGCGCGGCGCCGACCGCGTCTACGCCGTACCGCATGACATCCCCATCGCGGGCTACCGCACGAGCCACGTCAACGCCCTGCGCCTGTGGCGCGCGCGAGCGGGTCGCGAGTTCGACTTCGACCTCTTCAACGCCGGCGACTACGTGCGCGCGGTCGAGGAGAAGAACGCGAGCGAGGTCATCTCGAAGGTCCTCTACCCGAACGACAACTTCGAGGCGGGCCGCGAGCTGCGCCTGCGCCAGGAGTACTTCTTCGCCTCCTGCAGCATCCAGGACATCGTCCGCAGCCACCTCGGGACCTACGGCACGCTCGCGAACCTGAGCGACAAGGTCGCCATCCAGCTCAACGACACCCACCCGGCCGTCGCCATTCCCGAGCTCATGCGCCTGCTCGTCGACCAGCACGCCATGACGTGGGAGGCGGCCTGGAAGCACTGCGTGACCTCGTTCGGCTACACGAACCACACGCTCATGCCCGAGGCGCTCGAGAAGTGGCCGGTGGAGCTCATGGCGCGCCTCTTGCCCCGCCACCTCGAGATCATCCGCGAGGTGAACCGGCGCTTCCTGCGCGAGGTGATCACCGCGTACCCGCACGATCGCGAGCGCGCGGCGCGCATGGCCGTGCTCGACGAGGCGTCCCCGCCGCAGATCCACATGGCGCACCTCGCGGTCGTCGGCTCGCACGCGGTCAACGGCGTGGCGCAGCTCCACACCGATCTGCTGAAGAGCCGCCTGATGAAGGACTTCCACGAGCTCTACCCGACGCGCTTCTGCAACAAGACCAACGGCGTCACGCCTCGGCGCTGGCTCCTGGCGTGCAACCCCGAGCTCACCTCGCTCGTGCGCTCGCGCATCGGCGACGGCTTCGTCACGAACCTCGAGCGGCTGCGCGAGCTCGAGCCGCACGCCGAGGACACGGTGTTCCGCGCCTCGCTGCGCGAGGTCAAGCGCCACCACCAGGAGCGCCTGGGCGAGCTCGTGCGGCGCGAGCTCGGCGTCGAGGCGACCTCGGACCACATCTTCGACGTGCAGGTCAAGCGGCTGCACGAGTACAAGCGCCAGCTGCTCAACCTGTTCCACATCGTGCACCTCTACTTGCGCGCCAAGCGCGGCGAGACGGTGACGCCGCGCCTGTTCCTGTTCGGCGCCAAGGCCGCGCCGGGCTACCGCCTCGCGAAGATCATCATCCGGCTCATCCACGCCGTGGCGGACGTGGTCAACAAGGACCCGCGCGTGCCCGAGGTACGCCTCGCGTTCCTGCCGAACTACCGCGTGACCCTGGCCGAGCGCATCATCCCGGCCGCGGACGTGTCGGAGCAGATCTCGACCGCCGGCAAGGAGGCGAGCGGCACCGGCAACATGAAGCTGTCTATGAACGGCGCGCTCACCGTGGGGACCCTCGACGGGGCGAACGTCGAGATCCGCGCGGCCGTGGGCGAGGAGAACTTCTTCCACTTCGGCATGACCGTGGACGAGGTGGTCGAGCGCCGCCGCAGCCAGCCCGCCGGCCGGAGTGCCTACCTCGCGTCCGAGAACGTGCGCGCCGTCGTGGACCTCATCTCCGACGGCTTTTTCTCGCCGGACGAGCCCGCGCTGTTCCGCCCGTTCATCCAGGGCCTGCTCGAGAACGACGAGTACATGGTGCTCGCCGAGTTCGAGGCCTACGCCGCCTGCCAGGCGCGCGTGGCCGAGGCCTACGCCGACCCGGAGCGCTGGTCGCGCATGAGCGCGCTCAACATCGCGCGCATCGGAGGCTTCTCGAGCGACCGCACCATCCAGGACTACGCGCGCGAGATCTGGGGCGTCTCGCCGGTGCGCGTCGAGCTACCGGCCTACCGCTCCACCCCCGGCTGAGCCAGGCTTCTGCTCGGCGCTGCGGGCTGGGCAGTCACGCGTGGGCCGAGGCCCAGCGAGGCGAACCACGCGGTCACCGAGCCACCGAGCGGGACACGGCGGAACCTCTGAACCCTATCGCCTCCTCTGTAACTCGCCTCCAAGTACGCGGAAGGTGAAGAGCACGGTGGTGCGTTCGCTGAGCCGCTAGCCGCCGCAAGAAGGAGGCAAGTCGGGTAGCCCCGGGCGGTTGCCCGCCCGGGGCCCCCACGGATCCGGACGTGCGGAACTACCGCATCCGGCTCTTCGAGTGGGGGGTTCGCTAAGCTAGCCATGTAGCGGGCGGAGCACAGGGAGGTG
>JACRDA010000068.1 GCA_016212965.1 Myxococcales bacterium | reverse complement strand
GGGCGCGCGGGCGGCGCTGGCGCAGCGCGCGGGCCGTCGCGCCGCCGATGGCCCCGGCCGCGCCCGTGACGAGCACGTGCGGGGCGTCCCCGAGGCGCGCCGTCACGGCCGCGCCGTGTCGAGCGCGAACCAGAGCACCGTGTGCCGGGGGCTGCCCTGCGCCTTCCACATCGCGGGGCCGAGGAAGAGCCCCGGGGACACCTCGCGGACCTCGTCGTGGACGCGCCGGATGTAGGGCGGGTTGTCGGCGAGGTCGTAGTCGAGCACGACGGTCGGCGCGCCGTCGAGCGCAGAGGCCCCGAAGCGGGTCTCGAAGGGGAAGAGCTTCTGGAGCCCGAGGATGCCCGGGGCGCGAACCCGGTTCACGCCGTGTCCGCTCGTGGGGCTCGCGGCCTCGAAGCTCTTGCCCGCCCAGACGAAGTGCCGCGAGCCGGCGATGCTTCGCAACAGGCGCGCGACCGGGCCGCGGTCGAGCGCCCGCACGGCGAGCATGCGACCCGCGGGTGAGCCGTCGAGCGCCGCGAGCGAGGCCGGGACCGAGCCCACGGCGTAGAGATCGGCGAGCGCGCGGCAGTCGAGCCGCGCCAGGTCCTCGAGCGACAGACGCGGGGCGGCGCTGGCGGGCGGGCGGTGGGCGGTGCGGGGGTCGGGGCTCGTGGTTTGCATGGGGGGTCTCCTCGTGGGTGAAGGCGCGCCTGGGAGGCTAGGGCGACGGCGCGAGCCCGGGCCCGCGCTTGACGAGCACGACGCGCGCATAGGCGAGGGCGAAGCCGAGCCGAGCCGCGTTGCGCTCGGTCGCGATGCCCGGCAAGGACACGATGTACGCGAGCCGGCTGCCGCGCGCCCGCGCGCAGGCGAGCCGCGCGGCGATGAGGGCCTGCTGGATGCCGCGGCGTCGGTAGCCGGGTGCGACCGAGGTGCCGAAGAGGCCGGTGACGCCCCCGGAGGTGACGGCGCTGCCGGCCCCGACCGCGCGGCCGTCCGCCCGGGCGACGAAGGTGTCGGCGACGGGCAAGCGCGCGACGGCGAGGGCGAAGTCGAGGAGCTCCGCCGCCACCTCGCCGCCCTCGGGCACGAACCCCTGCGCCGACGTGGTCACGGCCTCGCGGAGCGCGGCCTCGTCGGTGGGGCTCACGTGCACGAGGGTGACGTCGCGCGGCGTGGGCGGCGCGGGCACCGGCTCCACCGCGCGCACCAGCACGGTCTCGAGCCCCTCGAGCACGAGCCCGCGGTCTGCGAGCGCGCGGAGCAGGGCCGGCTCGGCGAAGCTCGACAGCTCGACCTTGGGCTCGACGCCGCGCGTCTCGAAGAACGCGACGAGCGCGTCGAGGTCGGCGGCGCCGACCGGTCCCGCGAAGCCGAGGCCGGCGGCCTTGTTCACGTGCGAGCCCGCGCCGCTGCACACGGCCCAGCCGTCGGCGACGCGCAGGCGCTCGAACGGCAGGTCGCGGAGTGCCTCGGCCTGGTGACGCTCCACGAGCTCTGCGAGCGCGAGGCCGGTCGGGATCGACATGGCTCAGCCTACCTCCGCGTCGGGCGCGCGGGGGCGCCGCCGGTCGAGGGCGGCCTTGCCGATCGAGGCCGCGAGGATGAGCGCGCCGCCGACGGCGGCGTAGGCGCCCGGGCGCTCGCCCTGGAAGAGCCAGGCCCAGACCGGGCTCAGGGCGGGCTCGACCAGGATGAGGAGCGAGACCTCGAGGGCGGGCACCTCGCGGAAGCCGCGCGTGAGCAAGGCGTAGGCGGCGCCGATCTGGAAGACGCCGAGGTAGAGCACGAGCAGCCAGTCGCCGAAGAGGCCGTACGAGAGCGGCCAGGCGAAGGGCAGGCACACGATCGCCGCGACGAGGTTGCCGACCACGACGCCGCCGAGCCCGGCGCCCGGCTCGGCGCCGCGGCGCTCGAGCCAGCGCAGGCCGAGCAGCGTGAACGCCCAGGTGAGGCCCGAGCAGACGCCGAGCAGGTTGCCGACGAAGGGGTCGGGCGCCGAAGGTTGCCCGGGCTCGGCGCCGACGAAGAAGAGCGCGAGCCCCGCGGCGAGCACCAGCATGAGGCCGAGGTCGCGCCGGTGGACGCGCTCCTTCAGCACGGTGGGTGCGAGCACGAGCAGGTAGAGCGGCGCCGTCGACTGGAGGAAGATGCTGTTGGCCGCGGTCGTGTGCTTGTTGGCCTGCACGAACAGGACGAGCGTCGCCGCGTACGCGACGCCGATGAGCAGGGCCCGCCAGCTCGCCACGTGGCGGCGCGCCGCGGGCACGAGCGCGAGGACGGCCACGGCGGCGATGGCCGAGCGCAGGCCGGCGACCTGCCAGCCGCCGAAGGTCGAGGCCTTGATGGCCGCGCCGCCCGTCGAGAACAGGAGGGCGGCCGCGAGGATGGCGAGGCGAGGCAGCACGACGCGCGGCCTCGCTTAACACGGCCCGGCCGGCGCGGCCCGCACGCCCCGCCTGGCGCTCGAACCGTGCTAGAAACTCGACGAGAGCCGCCGTGCTCGTGGCGCGCGCCGTCCGGGGGTCGTCCCCGGCCGAAGTGGCGGCGAAGAGCGAAGAGGTCGACATGCGGGACGTGTTCATCATCGATGCGGTGCGATCGCCGCGCGGGCGCGGCAAGGCAGGCAAGGGCGCGCTCTCGGGGCTGCACCCCCAGGAGCTCCTGGCCCAGACCCTGAACCAGGTCGCGGCCCGGACCGGCATCGACAAGAAGGACGTCGAGGACGTGGTGGTCGGGTGCGTGACCCAGGCCGGCGAGCAGGGTGCCTGCGTGGCGCGCAACGCCGTGCTCGCGGCCGGCTGGCCCTACGAGGTCACCGGCGTCACCGTGAACCGCTTCTGCGGCTCGGGTCTGCAGGCGGTGAACTTCGCCGGCTTCGGCATCGCGGCGGGTCACCAGGAGCTCACCATCGGCGGCGGCGTCGAGAGCATGTCGCGCGTGCCGATGGGCAGCGACGGCGCGATGCTCGACGGCAACAACCTCACGCTGCGCAAGAAGCTCACCATGGTGCCGCAGGGCATCAGCGCCGATCTCATCGCCACGCTCGAGGGCTTCGGCCGCGCCGACGTCGACCGCTTCGCGCTCGAGAGCCAGAGGCGCTGCGCCGTCGCCGTCGCGGAGAAGCGCTTCCAGCGCAGCCTGTTCCCCGTCACGGACGAGAACGGCAAGGTGCTGCTCGCAGAGGACGAGCTGCCGCGCGCCGACACGACGCTCGAGGGGCTCGGCCAGCTGAAGGCGTCCTTCGTCGACCTGGGCGCCGCCAAGCTCGGGCCGAACGGCGAGACGCTCGACGAAATCGCGCGCAAGCTCTACCCGCAGGTCCCGGCCATCGAGCACGTCCACTCGGCCGGCAACTCGAGCGGCATCGTCGACGGCGCGGCCGTCGTGCTGCTCGCCTCGAAGGACTACGCGACGGCCCACGGGCTCCGGCCGCGCGCGCGGCTCCGGGGCACGGCCACGGCCGGGGCGGAGCCCGTCATCATGCTGACCGCGCCCGGCCCCGCCTCGCTGAAGGCGCTGCGCATGGCCGGCATGAAGCCGAGCGACATCGATCTCTGGGAGATCAACGAGGCCTTCGCGGTCGTGCCGTTGCTCACGATGCGGCAGCTCGAGCTCGATCCCGGGCGGGTCAACGTGAACGGCGGCGCCATCGCGCTCGGGCACCCGCTCGGGGCGACCGGCGCCGTCTTGCTCGGCACGGCGCTCGACGAGCTCGAGCGGACCGGCAAGGCGACGGCGCTCGTGACGCTGTGCATCGGCGGCGGCATGGGCATCGCGACCATCCTCGAGCGCGTCTAGTGCCCGACCGCCCGCACGAGCACGAGCACGGGCCCGAGCACGAGCACGGGCCCGAGCACGAGCACGAGCACGAGCACGAACACGCCCACGGGCATGGGCACGATCACCGTGCGACGCCGCTCCGCCGGCTCGCCTGGGCGTTCGGGCTCACGGCGAGCTTCATGCTGGTCGAGGCGGCCGTCGGCTTCTTCACCGGTAGCCGCGCGCTCGTGGCCGACGCCGGGCACATGCTGAGCGACTCGGCCGCGCTCGGCCTCGCGATTGCCGCCCAGCGCATCGCCGTCCGCGATCGCACGCGGCGTCGCACCTACGGCTTCCGGCGCGCCGAGGTGCTGGCGGCGTTCGTCAACGGCATCGCGCTCGCGCTCGTCGCCATCTGGGTCTGCAAGGAGGCCGTGGTGCGCTGGGCCGAGCCGCCCGAGATCGCCGCCGCGCCCATGCTCGCCACGGCCGTCGCCGGCCTCGTCGTCAACGCGGCCTCGGCGTTCATCCTGTCGCGCGGCAGCCACAACCCGAACACGCGCGCCGCCTTCCTGCACGTCCTGTCGGACGGGCTCGGGAGCGTGGGCGCCATCGCGGCCGGCGCGGTGATGCTCGCGGGCGGCTCGACGCGCGCCGACGCGGTGGCGAGCGCTGCCATCGGGCTGCTCGTGCTCTACGGGGGCTGGCGCCTCTTGCGCGACACGGCCCACGTGCTGATGGAGGGCACCCCGGTCGAGATCGACGTGCACGAGGTCGAGGCGACCCTGCGGCAGGTGCCCGGCGTCGCCGACTTTCACGACCTGCACGTGTGGTCGATCTCGGAAGGCTTCAACGTGCTCACGGTCCACGTCGTCATCGCCGCGGGTCACCACGGCACCGTGGTGGCCGGTGCGGCCGGGCGCGCCCTGCGCGCGGCGCACGGCATCGCCCACACGACCATCCAGCCCGAGGCTCCGCACGGCACCGGGCTCGTGACGCTCGGGACGCGCGCGCGCCGCGCGGCGGCGGACGCACCGGAGGCGCGCTGAGCGTGGCCGCGGAGCGGGGAGCGCGCGACCGCCCGTGCGAGCGCTGGATCCGCACCGTGCCGGCGCTCCTGCCGCACGAGCTGCGCGTGTCGTTCGCGCGCGCCGAGCTCCACGCCGAGCGCCCCGAGCGGGTCGCCGTCGAGCTCAACAGCCTGTGCCTGCGCGCCGAGGCGGCCGAGCCCGTCGCGACCGAGACGCTCGGGGCCTTCGTGCCGGTGGTCGTCGAGCCGTCCGAGCTCGAGCGGCTCGGCGCCCTGCGCGAGCAGGCGCAGGCGGCGGCCCTGCCCGCGCTCGGACGGCTCCTGCGCTGCAGCTCGGCCGAGCACCACCGCTCCCCGCTCGAGGTCGAGGAGGGGCCCCGGCGCGCGGGCGGCGTGCCGACGCGCAACGGGCGCGAGCTCAGCCTCGGCGAGCGGCGCGCGCTCGCCCGGCAACCCTCGCGCGCCACGGTGAGCAAGCTGCTGCGCGATCCGCATCCGATGGTGGCGCGCATCCTGCTCGGCAACCCGCGCGTCACCGAGCAGGATGTCGTCTTCATGGCGGCGCGCCGGCCGGCCGTGGCCGAGGTGCAGGTGGAGATTGCGCGCAGCTGGTCGATGCGCGCGCGCGTGCGCATGGCGATCGTCCTCAACCCGGGCTCGCCGTCGGCCGTGGCCGTGCCGCTGCTCGGCCTGCTCGGCCGCATGGAGCTCGCCATGGTGAGCCGCGCGCTCGATCTGCCGCCGGTCGTGCGCGCGGTCGCGCTCGAGCACCACGAGCTGCGCCCCCCGCCGGCCGACGTCCCGGCGAGCGAGCTCAGGCACTGACGACCCCGGCGGCCCCGCCGCCCGCCGCACGCGCGCGGTGGTATGCCGACGGCATGGCTGCCGACCTCGACTGGAATGCCTTCGGCCGCGAGAGCCTCGCCCTCTTCAAGGAGCTGCTGCGCGTCGACACCACGAACCCGCCCGGCAACGAGCGCCTCGCCGCCGACGTCGTCGGGCGCGTGCTCGCGGCCGAGGGCATCGCGTTCGAGACGCGCGAGAAGGAGCCGGGTCGCACGAACCTCGTCGCGCGCCTGCGCGGCTCAGGCCGGAAGGGCCCGCTGCTCCTCAACGGGCACCTCGACGTCGTGCCGGTCGATCGCGACAGGTGGCGCCACGACCCCTTCCTGGCCGACGAGGCGGAGGGCTGCGTCTGGGGCCGCGGCGCCGTCGACATGAAGAACATGGTGACGATGAGCCTCATGACGCTCGTGCTCCTGAAGCGGCAGGGGATCGCGCTCGATCGCGACGTCATCTTCGCGGCGGTCGCGGACGAGGAGGCGGGCTCGCGCCTCGGCTCCGAGTTCCTCGTGAGCGAGCACCCCGAGCTCGTGCGGGCCGACTACGTGCTGAACGAGGTGGGCGGGCACACCCTGCACATGGGCGCCGCGCGCTTCTACCCGATCCAGGTCGCCGAGAAGGGCATCTGCTGGTTCGAGCTCACGGCCGAGGGCGAGCCGGGCCACGGCTCGATGCCCCACCCGAAGAACGCCGTCGTGCGCCTGGCGCGCGCCATCGCGGCGCTCGGCGGGACGCGCCTGCCGCAGCACGTCACGCCGGTCGTGGCCGAGTTCCTGCGCGCGCTCGCGGCGCGCGCGCCCTTCCCGCAGAACAAGCTCCTGCCGCTCGTGCTGTCGCCGAGCCTCGCCGGCTTTCTGCTCGACCGCATCGCCAAGCAGAACCTCGATCAGGCGCGCGGCATCGACGCCATGCTGCGCAACACGACCTCGCCGACGATGCTGCGCGCGGGCAGCAAGATCAACGTCATCCCCTCGTCGGCCTCGGTGCAGGTGGACGGGCGCGTCGTGCCGGGCCAGTCCGTCGCGTCGTTCCTCGCCGAGGTGCAGGCCGTGGTCGGTAGCGACCTCGCGCTCACGGTGCTGCACCAGCACGACGGCACGGTGTTCCCGTCCGACACGCCGCTCTTCGAGGCCATTCGCGCCGCGCTCGCGCGCCACGATCCGGGTGGGGTCGCCGTGCCCTACATGATCCCGGGCTTCACGGACGCCTTCGCGTACGCACGGCTCGGCGCCGTCTGCTACGGCTTCTCGCCCGTGCGCCTCGGACCGGAGCTCAACTTCACGGCGATGTACCACGGGCACGACGAGCGCATCCCCGTCGACGGCTACCTGTGGGGTCAGCGCGTGCTCTACGAGGTCGTGCGCGATTTCTGCGCGGCGTAGCGCCGCACGCTCTCACTCCCGCGCGAGCTCGCCCCGCCCGAGCACGGCGGCGAGCTCGTCCGGGATGCGCCGGAGCGCGAGATCGTCGCCGACGCAGGCGAGCAGCACCTCGGCCGCGCAGAGGAGCTCGCCCGAACGCAGCGCCTCTTGGGCGAAGCGGAGCGAGAAGCGCTTGGCCTCCACGAGCCGCGTCTCGACCACGAGCCGCTCGTCGAAGCGCGCCGGCTTCTTGTAGCGGAGCTTCACCTCGGCGACGGGCAGGTGCGCGCCGAGCGCTGCCCAGTCCTGGTAGAACGCCCCTCGCTTCTTGAGCCAGTCGACGCGCGCGGCCTCGAAGTACACGAGGTAGGTCGCGTGGTGCACGATGCCCATGAGATCGGTCTCGGCGAAGCGCACGTCGAGCTCGAAGCGGGAAAGGTCGGCGGTCATCGGAGCCCGCAGCCTAGCAGAGCGTACGGAAACCCTGGCGCCCTGCGCGAGCGGGTAGTATCCGCGCACCCATGACCGAGCTCCGCTCCGCGCTGCCGGCGCTGCTCCAGGCCGCCGACCTCGCCACCTCGGCCCACGATGCCCTCGTCGTCGTCGTGCACGCGCCGCACGCCGCGCACGCCGCCACCCTCGGGCCCGTGGCGAGCGCCGCCGTCGCGGCGCTCGGCCGGGCGGACGCGAGCTTCGCCAAAGGCAAGGCGACCGCGAGCCTGCTGCCCTGGCCGACCGCGCCGGGCGGGCGGGTCGTCGTGGCCGCGCTCGGCGCGCTCGACGAGGACACGGACGACGTCCGCGCCGTGAGCGAGGCCGCCGCCGCCGCGGTCGTGCGCGCCGTCGCGGCCGGTGCGCGGCGCCCGCTCCTCGCGGTGTCGGTGCCGGCCGGGCCGAAGTTCGTGCACGCCGCGGAGCTCGCGGCGCTCGCGGCGCGCGGCAGCCAGTGGGCGCCGCTCGAGGCGCGCGAGGCCGGGACGGCGAAGCTCGCGGCCGAGTCGATCACGGTGGTCGGCCTCGGGCCCGAGCGCGCCGCGGAGCTCGCCGCGATCGACCGCGCGCGCGATCTCTGCCGCGACATCATCGCGACCGAGCCCGAGCGCATGGCCCCGCGCCGCGTGGCCGCCCTGTGCCGCGAGACCTTCCTGGGCACCGGCGTCACGGTCGCCGTCGAGGAAGACGTGTCGGCGTACCCGCTCATCGCGGCCGTGGCGCGCGCCTCGCAGCAGGTCGAGCGGCACCGGCCCTGCGTGGTCGAGCTCCGCTACCGCCCCGAGGGCGAGGTGAAGCGCACGCTCTTGCTCGCCGGCAAGGGCGTCACCTACGACACGGGCGGCGCCGATCTCAAGACCGACGGCCACATGGCTGGCATGTCGCGCGACAAGGGCGGCGCGGCGGCGGTCGCGGGCCTCGTCCGCGCGGTCGCGGCCTTGCGCTTGCCGGGTGTCGAGGTGGTCGGCCTGCTCGGGCTCGGGCGCAACTCGATCGGCGAGGAGAGCTACGTCACCGACGAGATCGTCACGAGCCGCGGCGGCGTACGCGTCCGCATCGGCAACACCGACGCCGAGGGGCGGCTCGTGCTCGCGGACCTGCTCGCCCGCTGCAAGGAGCTCGCGGCGGGCGCGCGCGGCCCGATCCTCGCCTCCGTCGCCACCCTGACCGGGCACGTCTACCGGGCCTTCGGCCCCTACACCGGCCTCATCGGCAACCGCCCAGCGCGCGACGCCGGGCTCGTCGAGGCGCTCGATGAGCTCGGCGACGCGTGGGGCGAGCCCGCCGAGCGCACCCGCCCCCGGCGCGAGGACTACGCCTTCGTCGCCGCCAAGAGCGGCGCCGAGGACGTCCTGTCGTGCAACAACGCCGCCTCGTCCGCCACGGCGCGCGGTCACCAGTTCCCGTTCGCGTTCCTCGACATCACGGCCGGCCTCCGGGGCGGCCCGCTGCCCTTCGTCCACATCGACATCGGCGGCTCGGCGCTCGCGCCGGCCGACTGGCAGGCCGGCCTGCCCACCTGCGTGCCGATGCTGTCCCTGCTCGCGCTGCTCGCGGGCGAGCGCTAGCGGCGCCCCGCCTCATTGCCGGCGGCCACGAAGCCCGGCCGGCCAGAAGGAGAATGGTCGTCATGGCAACCCCCGAATTCCAGTATCATGACCCGTTCCCGCTCGGGAAGGACGCGACCCGCTATCGGCTCCTCGGCAAGGAGGGGATCTCGGTCGCGACCTTCGAGGGCCAGGAGATCCTGAAGATCGAGCCGGCCGCCCTCACGCGCGTGGCGCGCGAGGCCATGCGCGACGTGTCGTTCCTCTTACGCCCGGAGCACAACGAGCAGGTCGCCAAGATCCTGAAGGATCCGGAGGCCTCGCCGAACGACAAGGGTGTGGCCATTGCGTTCCTGCGCAATGCCGAGATCGCGGCGCGCTTCGAGCTGCCCACCTGCCAGGACACCGGCACGGCGACGGTGGTCGGCAAGAAGGGCCAGCAAGTGTGGACCGGCGCGCGCGACGCCGAGCACCTCGCGCGCGGCATCTACGAGGCCTACACCGGGGAGAACCTGCGCTACTCGCAGACCACGGCGCTCAAGATGTACGACGAGAAGAACACCGGCACGAACCTGCCGGCGCAGATCGACCTCTATGCCGGCGAGGGCGCGAAGTACGAGCTCCTGTTCATCGCCAAGGGCGGCGGCTCGGCCAACAAGACGATGCTGTGGCAGGAGACGAAGGCTCTCCTCGCCCCGGACAAGCTCGAGAAGTTCCTGGTCGACAAGATGCGCGCGCTCGGCACGGCGGCGTGCCCGCCCTATCACATCGCCATCGTCGTCGGCGGCACCTCGGCCGAGGCCTGCTTGAAGACCGTCAAGCTCGCCTCGACGAAGTACTACGACGCCCTGCCGACCGAGGGCAATGCGCACGGCGTCGCATTTCGCGACCTCGAGCTCGAGGCGAAGCTGCTCCTTGCGGCCAACAAGCTCGGCATCGGCGCGCAGTTCGGCGGGAAGTACTTCGCCCACGACGTGCGCGTCGTACGCCTGCCGCGCCACGGCGCCTCGTGCCCGGTCGGCATGGGCGTGTCGTGCTCGGCGGACCGCAACGTCAAGGTGCGCATCGACAAGGAGGGGCTCTGGGTCGAGGAGCTCGATCGCGATCCGGGCCGGCTCATCCCGCCCGAGTACCGGAAGAAGCACGACCACGGCGTGCGCATCGACCTCGATCGGCCGATGAAGGAGGTCGTCGCCGAGCTGTCGAAGCACCCGGTCTCGACCCCGCTCCTGCTGAGCGGCACCCTCGTCGTGGCGCGCGACATCGCGCACGCGAAGTTCAAGGAGCTCGTCGACGCCGGCAAGGGCGTGCCCGAGTACCTCACGCGTCACCCGGTGTACTACGCGGGCCCCGCCAAGACGCCGCCCGGCAAGGCCTCGGGCTCCTTCGGGCCGACGACGGCGGGCCGCATGGATTCGTACGTCGACATGCTGCAATCGCACGGCGCCTCGCTCGTCATGATCGCCAAGGGCAACCGCAGCCAGCAGGTGACCGACGCCTGCCGGAAGCACGGCGGCTTCTACCTCGGCTCGATCGGCGGCCCGGCGGCCGTGCTCGCCGAGGAGAACATCAAGAAGGTCGAGTGCCTCGACTTCGCCGAGCTCGGGATGGAGGCCGTGTGGAAGATCGAGGTCGTCGATTTTCCCGCGTTCATCCTGGTCGACGACAAGGGCAACGACTTCTACAAGCAGTTCGCCGGCTGATGCCCCACCGCCATTCCCACGAGGCGCCCTGGCTCCGTCAGCTGCGGCAAGGGGCGCGCGACGCCTCGCGCGCCTGGGATCTGCTCGTGTCGCTCAACGACGACGTGGGTCCGCGCTTCACCGGCACCCCCGGCGAGGCCGCGGGCGTCGCGTGGGCCCTCGCGGCCGCGGGCCGGGCCGGGCTCGCGAACGTGCGCACCGAGCCCGCCGAATGCACCCGCTGGGAGCGCGGCTCGGCGCGCGCCGAGATCCTCGAGCCCACGTGCCAGTCGATCGTGGTCGCCGCCCTCGGCGGCAGCGTCCCGACCCCGGCGGGCGGGCTCGAGGCGGAGCTCGTGGTCGTACCGTCGCTCGACGCCCTGCAAGAGCTCGGGCGCGCGGGCGTGGAGGGCCGCATCGTCTACATCCACCACCTGATGCCGCGCCTGCGCGACGGCACGGGCTACAACCACGGCGGCTACCTCCGGGCGCACGCGACCTCGCACGCCGCGCGCCTCGGCGCGGTCGGCTGCCTCGTGCGCTCCATCGCCACGAGCGCGACGCGCGCGCCCCACGTCGGGATGCTCTTCTACGAGTCCGACGCCCCGCAGATCCCCGCGGCCGCGGTGTGCGTGCCGGACGGCGACTTGCTCGCGCGCCTCGCGGCCTCGGGCCGGCGCGTGCGCCTGCGGCTCGAGCTCGGCTGCCGCTCCTTGCCGAGCGGCACCGGGCACAACGTCCTGGCGGAGGTGCCGGGCACCGACCTCGCCCACGAGATCGTGCTCTTCGGCGCGCACCTCGACACCTGGGACCTCGGGCGCGGCGCGCTCGACGACGGCGCCGGCTGCGTGCTCGCGCTCGAGACCGCGCGCCTCGTCGCGGAGCTCCCGGTCCGGCCGCGCCGCACCGTCCGCATCGCGCTCTTCGCCAACGAGGAGCTCGGCAGCGGCGGCGGCCACGCCTACGCGGCGGCGCACAAGGACGAGGCCGGCCAGCATTTCGTCGCGCTCGAGGCCGATCAGGGCGACGGCAAGCCCTGGGCCCTGCGCATGCCCGAGGGCCAGGCCCAATCGGCGGCCGCCCGCCACCTGCACACCGCGCTGGGCCCCCTCGGCATCGCCCTCGACCCCGGCGGCGCCCGCGGCGGCGTCGACATCCAGCCGCTCCGCGGCCTCGGCGTGCCGTTCTTCGACCTCCGCCAGGACGCGACGCGCTACTTCGACTTCCACCATTCGGCCAACGACGTCCTCGAGAACGTGTCGCGCGAAGATCTCGATCACGCGCTCGCCGGGTTCGCGGTTGCGGTGGCGGTGCTGGCGCACATGCCGGAGAGCCTTCGAGGCTAGTCGCCCTGGGGCAGGGGCGTGCGGCATCGCCCTGGGGCAGGGGCGTGCGGTTCGGCGCGGCATGGGCCCCTCCCCTGGCTCGCGCTCGGGCGCAGGCAGCCGGTGCGTTGCGGTTGCGAGCTCGTCCGCCTGCGTCCTCGCGCTCGCATCGGGACCCTCCCATGCCGCGCCGAACCGCACGCCCCTGCCCCAGGGCTCAGGGGGGGCTCAGGGGGGGTGGGTTCGGGGTGGGCGGCGACGGGCGGTGACGGGGCGGGAGGGCGGCAGCGGCGTCACGGCCGTCCGCGCGAGCGCTGAGTGCCGAGCGGCTACAACGAGCTGACACGCGTGAGGGCCGGAGGGCCGCGTGTCGAATCGGTGTCGGGCACGGGGCACGACGCACGGGACGAGCAGGCGTTGGGGCGTTGGGGCGAAGCAGAGGCGTTGAGGGCGCTCGAGCGATCGGGAAAGTCCGTGATGGGGTTCGCGGTTCGCGGCAGCCGAGGGGCTCGATGCCGAGCGGCTCTATCGCTGACTTCAGGGCGGCCGACGCGGGACCTCAGGCATCAACGCGAAGAAGGCATCCGCACGACGCGTGATCGCATCGAGTCCGTCGGGTCCGGGAGCGCGAAACACCTCCGTGTGCACGCGCTCGCAACCTCGCGCAACACTCTCAATCGCTGTCTTCTCCCAAAGCAACCTACACGGCCAGGTCTTAACCACTCGACACAGCGGAGCGGCCACCTTGTGGGCTCTGAGCCGCTCCTCGAGATTGCTGGCGAATCCGAGCTTGAATCGCCCGGGCTCAAGAACCGGCTCGAGTTGGATGAGGTAGAAGGCGCCGTGCCGCGTCGCCTGCTCGCCAGGCTCGCCAGAAGGTCCATCAACAGATCCAAGCGCCGCCTCGAGGGAACGAAACTGCTCCTCGGACAGGTACGCCACGCGCTGCCCGCGCGAACGAGACGCAGGAGCCATCTCTGGCACAATGCCGAGGCGCTTCAGCACCTTAAATACATGCTGCTTCTGCCTGCCAAGGCACGACGCCGCATCGATCACTGATATGCGATTCTCAGCCACGGTCAGCCTGCAGAACGTGGTAGCCACTCAGCTCAGCAGAGCTCAGCAGAGGGTGCCCGACGGTGCCCGACCCAGGCGACGAGCGCAGCGAGGATCCGGGGGAGGAAGAGCCGGGACGAGCCGCGGTGCGTTCGGGTGCGTTCCCAGGCGCGGAGCACCAGCCATCGGGTGGGCGAACCTCGCGCGCGGTCGACTTCGCGGCGCGCTCAACACGTAACAACATAGACCACCGTGTCCTCGGTTGCCGGCCATTGGCCGCGATCGTCGGCTGCCGTGTTATTGCAGCAGAGGGTGCCATCGTCATGCCGGCGCATCATCCACCGGATGGCGACGACCTCCCAACGCGCATCGCGCGCAAGCTGTGTGGCGACACGAAATACCGGCTTGATGAATTGCGCTCCGCGCTCCGCGCGATGCGCGTCAAAGCGGCTGCGCAGTAGATTCGGATTCGCGCCTGCGCGGCCCACATAGAGTACGTGGTTACAGGCCCTGTGAACCTCCGTAACGAGAGCCTTGAAGGCAGGGCGGAGTCGTTCATATGTGCGCAGCGCCCGAAGGTATTCGTCGGTGCGCTCCTTCCACAAGGACACGGGCAGGTGGGCGCCGAGCCATCCGTCGGCCTCGAGGTTCACCACTCTGCGGCCTCGAGGTATCGGCACATCCTCGATGCGGTCAACGACCGATTCAATTGGGTCCACGTAACCGTCACTCAACGAGCAGGTGGCCCTGTTGTGGCCCGCAGTGCCGCAAAGCGAGCACACTCGGTCAGCCTCGCCATGTGGGCAAGTCGTCGCGTAATGGCCGCGCTTTCCACAGTTGCCGCATCGTCGCATTCTCGGGCAAGTCGTCGCGTAGTGCCCGACGCCGCCGCAATTCGAACAGCGCCGCGCCACAGGGCATGTGGCAGCGTTGTGGCCCACTTCAAAGCAAACGGAGCATGCCATGGTTCTCTCCGGTTCTCTCCCTGTCTCGCGCCCTCCGCGTGTGCACGCGTCGGGGCATTTGCGCAGTCGATCTCCAACCGGTTATCCTGCGTCATAGCACACAAGCTATACGCCATATTCTCCGGGGGTGCTCTGATCTTGCGGCGCGAGCCATTCGCACGCGCCTGGCGATTCCCCGCGCCGCGCCTCCCGGCCGCATCGCGCTTGCCGAGCCTATCCGAGCCTATCCGAGCCTATCCGAGCCTATCCGAGCCTATCGCTCCGCGGAGGGCACCGCAAGCATCGCGAGAGCGAAGGCGGCTCGGTCATCCCCGGCGTGGCCCTCGCGACTGTAATGGCCGTGTAATGGACATCGCGGGCGCAATGTGCCGGGGCAGCTCGGGACGACTGCTGCCAACGCGAGTCTCTGTCGACACGAGCGGGGCGCGCGCCGACACAAGCGGGGCGCCAGGGCGGCCTTGTGCTTGTCGCCGGCGCGGGCCAGGCTGGCCGTCGCTGACCAGATCAGAACACGACGCCGAGCCTGTAGCCGACGTCAAACAGGAAGCCCCCGACTGCCCTGCCGCCAGCTGCGGCGATCACCGCGCCGATGTCGATGAAGGGCTCGACGTATCCGTTCTTGCCGACAAAGACGGTAACCGGAAACTCGGCCACCGGTGCGAAGAGGTTGGCAGTCACACCGCTGAAGAAGAACATGCTCAGGCGTGCCATGGGGCTGAAGGCCACGTTCTTTGCGACGGCAACCGCACCACCGAGTCCCAAGGTGGGCGACCAGGCGAGCTCCTTGTCAAATTGCCCGGACCCCACGCGAACGCTGACCTCCGTCTGGAGGAGGAAATGCTCGTAGGTGAAGCGCGTGCTCGCGCTGAGCCCGAGGAACCCGTCCGCGCCGCCATCCCGCGCGAACACGCCGCTTAGCGACGGCACGTCCAGAAGGCTAGCTCCGCTCAGAAGGCCAGAGCTGCCCACCGCGTAGCTGCCGGCCCAGTCGTCGTCTTCGACTGTCGCTGTCGCGCTCGCGGCAGAGGGCACACTTTCAGTGCTGCGGCGGGGGGACGGGGGTGCGGCCACCGTAAACGTCACTGCGCGTTGCTGGCCTTGGACGAGCGCCACCTGCTTGGTTTGGGGGGGCGCGCCGTTTGGCACGATCCGCACCTCGTGTTCGCCTGGGTCCAGGGCGATGGCGTCTCCTTCGAGCCGCGTCGCCATGGTCGTGCCGTCGATGATCAGCAACGCGTCTGATACGCTTCGGCCGGCCGCGTCCTCGGCGGTTACCAGGATCGATGGGATCGCCGCCTTGAGCTCGTCAAGCCACGCCGCGCATTGCTTGCGCACGACCGTCGGGCACTCCTCCTGGGCGCACCCCGCGGCTGCTGCGCGCGCAGCGTTCAACTTCCCGGCCTGCCGCTCGGTCTGAGCCTCTTCGAACATCACCGCGCAGGACTTCTTGTCGATCGGCTGGGCGGCAGCCCGCGACGCGAGCGTAGTAGTCGCGACGAGGGCCAGAAGACTCAGATCAGAGGAATTCGCGATGTCATAGGCACTCCACCCGAACCCGCTTGATGCCCTTTGCGTCCATGTAGAAGGGGCTGGCGCAACCACTGGCCGGGCCCTGCGATGTCCCCGCTGCCGTCGCCGGCGTGGCGGCTCGTAGAGGACCGGTTGCTGCCGGAGTGGCGCCAGCAGACGTCTGTGCAGTCGCGCCAGATGGCGCCGCCGGGGCTGAGCCTGTTGAAGCGAGCGACGACGCTGCCGCGGCCGCTGGGTTCGACCCAGGATGGTTCCCGGATGTGGCTGGCGTTGCGGGCGCGGGTTCCGTCGTCACGACGCCCCGCTGCGATGCCGGAGGCGCAACCGCCACGGTCCTCCCATCGGGCGTCGAGTCCGCCGGCGCGCCACCTGGCACGGCAGCGGAGATGCGCCACAAGCCGACCGCCATGCCCGCAGCGGCCAACACACCTGCGCTTAGCAGGAGCCCGGCCCTGGAGCCGACGCGCTTGGGCTTGAGGGTGGACGTGGCCCCCGACATGGTCGCGACCGGCACGGAAGCCCGAAGGAAACGGCCCCCGAGCGGCGACGGCGCAGCCAGCACGGTCCTGACGGGCGCAGCGGTCGCGCCGGGCAGCGACTCGAACGATGGCGTTGACGTCCGCGCGCCCGGTACCCGGCTCGCCGGGATGCCGAGCGCTTCCGAGAACGTCTCGGCCAGCTCGGTCGCCGTCTGGAACCGGTCGCCGGGGGCTCGGGCGAACGCCCGACCGAACCACGCGTCCACGGTGGTGGGGAGCTCGCGGTCCGTGCTGGTCGCGGGTGCGAACTGCCCCGCGCAGATCGCCATGGCGAGCGCCGTCATCGTCTCGCCCGTGAACGGGGGGCGACCGGTGAGCGCCTCGTAGGCAACGGCCGCGAGCGCCCAGAGGTCGGCGAGCGCGTCGACACCCTTCGCGCTCAGGAGTTGCTCGGGGCTCATGTAGGCGGGCGTCCCGAACACCGAGCCCGTCGCGGTGTTGGAGCTGACGGCGCCCTGCTGCTGCTTCGCGATGCCGAAGTCGAGGACCTTCACGAACGCCGCGCCGCCCGTTGTCGTCAGGAACAGGTTGTCAGGCTTGATGTCTCGGTGAACGATGCCGAGCTTGTGGGGCCTTCGCCAGCGCGCCCGCTGTCTGCGCCACGATCGACGCGGCAGCCTCGGACGTGAGCGGCCCCGAGCGCTCGATGAGCTGCGCCAGGCTCACGCCATCGAGTAGCTCCATCGCGATGAACGGCGTCCCGTCAGCCGTCATGCCGTGGTCAAGGATCTGAACGACGTGCGGGTCCTTGATCTTGGCGGCGATGCGAGCCTCGCGCGTGAAGCGCTCCGCGAGGGCAGGGTCTGCGTTCAGCGCCTCGGCAGAGATGAACTTCACCGCCACCTCGGTGTCGAGCGAAAGGTGGCGCGCTACCCACACCAAGCCCATCCCGCCCTGGCCGAGAGAGCGCTCAAGGCGGAGCCCCGAGGTCACGACGACTCCTGGTTCGAACCTCATCGCGTGGTGTCTCGAACAAGCACTATACGTCATGTCGGTGAACACGTGTACCCGATCATTGCGCGCAGGCGCTGGGACGGCGACGCTTGGTGCCACCGCTGAAGCCCGAATACCAGCAGCTTCTCTCGGCGGCGCGGGAACGGGTATCCCCACCGCTGGAGCAATAGGTGCATTGTTCCGAATCGTCCCCCAACCGGCCGCTTGCAGCTGACGGTCCCGCGGCGCACTCACGCCTCGCATCCCGCACGCCCCTTCCGCCGCGCTCCCGCAGCTGAAGCGAGGGCGTTGGGGGGACGGACGGACTCGAGGTCGAGAGCGAGTTCGCGCCCGTTCACGGCGCGGCAACGGCGACGAGCTCGAGCCCGGTCACCCCAAGCCCGACGAAGTCGGCGTCCTGCGTCAGCAGTGGGACGGAGTAGTGGACGGCCGTGGCGGCGATCCATCCGTCGCCGGCCTCGAGCCGTCTGCCGGCTCTCCGCGCCTGGGTCATGACGAGCGCCCAGGCTCGGTTGAGCTCGTCGGTGTGCGGAAGCAGGACGAAGCGCGCGAGGAACGCGCCGAGCGCGGTGCGCTGCGGCTGCGCCCACGCGCGCTGCTCGGCCCACGCCCACAGCTCGGCGACTGTCTGGAAGCTGAGCGCCGCGATGTGCCCACGCAGGAAGGGCTCGTACCGCGCTCGTTGCGGTGAGCTGCGGCGCTTCGGGTGCAAGAGACTCGCGACCGAGGTGTCGAGCAGGATCGCGGTCACGGAGCCGGCCTGCGCGCCACCTCGCGGCGAGCGGCGCGTTCGGCGACGATGAACGCGTCGAGCTCGTCGGGATCGTCGTCCGCGGGCCAGAGGGCGGCGACCTCGTCGAGATCCTCGAGCGCAGCGACGCCTTGCTCGGCGGCGAGCTCCTCGACGGTCTTGCGCCGACGGGTCGTGTCGTGTGCCTCCAGCGGTTGCATCGCTCTGGAGTGTACTGCGTGTGGGCGCCGACGACCAAGCCGCCACTGCCCCTGGGGCAACGATGTGGCGGGCGGTGAGCGCATTCCCGGCGAGCACGCCCGCCGCAGACCCCTCGCACCAAGCCGCCCCGTTAAGCCCCCGCTTCAGCTGCGGGCCCGTCGAGTGGGACCCGCGTCGCCGCGGCGGACATGTGCGGGCCCGTCAGCTGCAAGCGGGCTCTTAGCGGGCGGCGGACGAGTCGGCGTCGGCGACCGGCCTGGAGCGGGGCGCCCGCCCCCGCAAGCGGGGCAAGCGTCTCCGCCGGGCAGGCGTCGCCGCTGATGCGCGGGGCACGAGCCGACGCAGCCGGTACCCCTCTCGCGCGCCGCGGGGTAAGCGCCCCTTGGCGCGGGGCGATCGCCGGCCCGAGTGGGGCACGCGTCCGCCCCGGCCGGGCAACCGCTGCCGGGTCCGGGGCAGCCGCGTCGCGAAGCGGGGCAGCCGCCTCCCGAAGCGGGGCAGCCGCCTCCCGAAGCGGGGCAAGCGTCTCCCCCGGCGGGGCAGGGCCCGCGCCAAGTCGTCCATGCGTTTTCGCGGGGTTAGGCGCGCGTGTTCGCTACGGCGCCGGCGGCTCGGCGGGCTTCACGACGGGTGCCGGACGGCCCGAGCGATTCAGGTGGTGGAGGCGGTAGTCGTCCGCCTTGGCGGCGAGCCGGCCGTTGCGGATCGCGCGACGCGCCGCGACGTTGAGGTCGCAGATGGTGACGTAGAGCTTGCCGTCGAGCAGATCGAGCGCCGCGGTGTCGGCGACCGGCGCTGCCTTCGCGACCGCCACCGCGCCTGGTGCCGCGGCGAGCTTGGCCCGGAGCGCCGGCGCCTCGTCGATGCGCGCCTGCGCACCCATGTCGGCGGGCAGGGCGGTCTTGTGCTTGTCGACGAGCGCCGCGAGCGCCCCGATGCCGGCGTCGAGGCCGGCGTCGTTCGTGGGCAGGGCCGCGTTGAGGGCGGTCGCGAGGGCGGCGTCGCTCCGCGCCAAGACGGCGAGCCCCGAGTCCACCATGTCGACCCAGGCCCAACCGGCCGCGACGTCCGCATCGCGGCCGCCCACGGCGACGCTCTTGGCCGCCACGAGCTCGGGCCGGGTCGTGCGGAGGGCCTGATGGGCCGTGCGCAGCTTCTCGAGCTCCTCGAGGCCGCTCGCGCCGTGGCCATAGGGGCCGAGTGCCGCGCGGTCGCGAGACCACCGCGTGCTCGCCTCCGAGGCCTCCTGCGCCACGTCCGCCGAGCCGAAGCGCCTGCCGATGGTGGCGTATCCGTCGTCGCTGAGTGCCAGCCTCTGTAGACCTCCGAGATGGCCGCACGATGCGGCGCCGGGCTTATGCTGCGGCGAGGAAAATAACCGGACCCGACGGGCGGGAGCAAGCGCGATCAGGTGGGAGGAGAGGAGGAACGTCAGCGCGCCCAGGTGCGGTCGCGACCGACCCGTTGGTGGTACCCGTGGTACCCTACGCGACCGAGATGCCGTCCACGTCGTCCACTCACGCTCCGCTGCTCGTGCCCTACCTTCTTGGCGACCCGCTCGGGCAGCTCACGGTCGAGCAGTGGCTCGAGCAGGTCCAGGCCGAGGAGGTCGCAACCGTCTTCGCGAAGACCGGCGTGGGCAGGATGCCAGGCTTCCTCCGGTTCGAGCTCGGGTGTGCCGAGATCTACGACGCTCGCCACGAACAGGCGATGGTGACGTTCCAGGCCTTGAGTGTGATGGACGAGATCAGCGTGACGATGCGCGTGCTCTGGCGCCTGGGCCAGAGCCGGGCGCTCGGCGAGCTGCGCAAGTTTCCGCGTGCAGACCACGTCCTCGGGCATGCCGTCGCCCAGGCCGAGCGCGCGGGCGACCCCACGCTCCACTACGTGGCGCGGCTCTTTCGCACGAAGAACCTGTCGGACTGGGGGCGTGCGCCCGACCACGATTGGATCAGCCAGACGGCGCGGCCCACCGCCGGGCCGCCTCGTGCGTCGAACGCGACCACGCTCGACCTCTTGCTGCACGCGTTCGCAGCGACCACCTTGGCGCGGGTGCACCTCCGCAGTGGCGACCGCGACGCCGGTCTCGCAGTGCTCGACGCCGTCATCGCGCGACAGGACTTCGGTACGCTGGCTGCGATCCCGCGGGGCACCGTGCTCCGCTTGCGCGGGATCCTCCTGGCCACGGCGAGCCAGACGGCCGCCGCGCGCGCTGACCTCGAGGACGCGATCGGCACGTTCCGCGAGGTCGGCTACCGACAGGGCGAGGTTCAGGCGGCGCTCAGTCTCGCGCGCACGACAGCGCGCACGGATCGACAGCAGACGTGGATGTACCTCGAGCGCGCGCGCCAGATCGTGGACGAGACCGATCCTCCGGGCGCCCAGCGCCCGCGTGGCCGGCAGATGCCCGCCGAGCGCGCGGACCTCTTCTCGCGGCTCGGGGACTTCAAGTTCGCGGCCGGCGAGCTCACCGAGGCCATCGCGATGTACCGCCGCGACCTGCAGGTCCTCGACGTGCTGACGGGCAATCCTGCCGAGGCTGCCGAGATCCTCCCGCGCGCTGCCGCCTATGCCCATCGCAGCCTGGGGCGCGCCTTGCTCACCCAGCGCTCCACCACGGACGAAGGCGTGAAGCACCTGCGCACGAGCTGCGAGCTCTTTGCGCGGGTCGGCGACCCGATCAACGTCTTCTTCAGCCGGACCCTGGAGTGCGGCGCTCGGCTCGACGCCGGCGACTGCGCGGGCGCGCAGGCGTGCCTCGCTCAGCTCGAGACGCTGGTCGCGACGGCAGGGGGTCGGGACAAGGAGCGCGCCATCGCGCGCACGCTCCGCGCCCAGCTCATCCTCCGCCGCGACGGGGACGGCTCGAGCGCGCACGCCTTCGCCACGCAGGCGAGGGACGATCTGCGCCCCCATCGCGACTACCACTACGTACGGGCGCTGCTCGTGGAGGCCGAGATCCTCCTCCACATGCGAGACGTGCCGGAGGCCCGGAAGCGACTGCAAGAAGCCCGGCGTTGCGCCATCGACTGCGAGGCCGAGGACCTCCGGCGCGTCGCCGAGGCTCAGATCTCCGACCTCGGTGTCCCGCCGGTCGATCCGAGCGCGGGCCTGCCGCACCTGCGCGCGCGCTGCCAGCTCGAAGGCTTCGTGCGCATCGAGCTCACGACGTTCTTCGCCGACATCCGCGGCTTCACGGCGGCATCGGCGGTGATCCAGCCCGACGTCATGGCGCTGTTCATCAAGGAGTTCGCCGAGATCGTGGGCAAGTGCATCAGCCGGCACGGCGGGGCGCCGATCCGGTTCCTCGGCGACTGCGTGATGGGCTTGTTCGACGTGGAGCCCCATGGCAGCGAGCTCGCGGCGCTGCGGGCGGCGGCCGACATCCACGAGCTCTTCGTGAATTTGCGCCGGCGGTGGGCCACGCGGATCCCGGATCTCGGAACGGTCGGCATCGGCTTCGGAGTCGCGACCGGTACGGTCGTTGCGGGGACGTTCGGGACCGACGACCTCGGCGAGTTCAGCGCCATCGGCGAGCCCGTGAACCGCGCCTCACGCCTTCAGGGCGTCGCCGCCGACGGCGAGCTCTTCATGTGCGAGACGACGCTGACCCGCGCGTGCGCCAGGGTCCATCTGGACGCCGAGCGGCGCGTCGTCGAGCTGAAGGGCCTCGGCGCCGCGGGCGCGTGGTGCGTGAGCTTGAACGAGCTCACGCGCGCCATCGCCGGGCCGCGAGGCCGCGTGAGCGAGGCGGGCAGCGGCCCGCTCAGTCCGCCCGCATAGACGCTACCGCGTGCACCACCTCGAGCAGATCGGCGGCGAGCGCGTCGAGCTCGGGCGCGAGCTCCGGGCGCTCGCTGCGGATCCGGTGCAGGCGGCGGTAGGCGCGACTCTGGTAGAGCAGGGCCCGCGCGCTCGCGCGGCAGCTCGTCGCGGCGGCGGCAGTCGGGGCGTCGGTGGTTGCGGCGTGCATGATCTCCCGAGGGCTACCGCGCGCCGCGCCCGCGGGCCAAGTTCGCCGCGGTCATGCACCCCGCCCACGCCGCCTTCTGGGGTTCAGGATGACTCCCAGGGGTGAGGATGACTCGCCTCCATCTTCGACAGCCTCACGGGCCGAACCTAAACGGGGACGGCGACCGACGCCGAGTGGAACGCGGCGACCCGCGTCGTCCCGTCGTGCCGTTGAGGCGCGCCGGCGCGGGCCGACTCGAAGGTGATCAGACCGCGGGGCCTGCGTGCTCTCGGGCAAGCGCCGCCAGCGCCGGCTCCGGTAGCGTTGGCACCTGCGTTTACCGCCTTGGCCGCCAGCACCGCGAAGCGGCTGCGCATGTTGGGCACACGAGCGCAAAGAGTCGCCGTCATCGGCGGCCTTGCAGGGGGCGCAGTTCTTGGCCTGGTGCTGATCATTGCTCTCAAGAGGGCTCCCGTGAACGAGCCAGCGCCCGCAACCCCCGCAACCCCAAGGATCGGTAGCACCAACTCGAGGGCCACGGGCGCCGCTGGGTCGCGCGCGCCTCCGCAGTTCCGCGAAGCCGCTCCACCCGCACGAACCACAGCAACGCCGGTCTTGTCGCGTTGCGTGCCGATTCCACAGGCGCTGTTTCAAGTCGGCGCGACCGATGGCCGGCCCGACGAACTGGGCGCGCCGAGCGGGCAAGTCGCCGCGTTCTGCATCGATGACATCGAGGTGACGGTGGCAGCCTACCGCGCTTGCGTCGACAGCGGTGCCTGTCGACCGCCGACGAACGGACAATTCTGCAACTGGGCTCGCCCCGATCGCGACGACCACCCGGTCAACTGCGTGGCTTGGGACGAGGCCGATCAATACTGCCGGCACGTGAACGAGCGGCTGCCGTCCGAAGAAGAGTGGGAGTACGCGGCGCGCGGGGTCGATGGGCGGCGATACCCGTGGGGCGACGCGCACCCGGAACAGCAGCTCTGCTGGAAGCGGCTTCCGGGCGAGCTCGGGACCTGCATCGTTGGGACGCATCCCGCCGGCGATAGCCTGTTCGGTGCTCACGATATGGCGGGCAACGTCTGGGAGTGGACTGGGTCGGGGTACTCCGCGGACTATTCGCAGCCGCGAGACCTCTCTTGCCGCGTCATACGAGGCGGGAGCTGGATGAGCGATGACGCGGCCGACGTGCGCGCACACAGCCGCGACTGTGGCACTTTCGGCGCGCGATATGACAACGTAGGGTTTCGGTGCGCGCGGGATCTGCCGGGCGCGAGCGGCGCGGGGAGCACCGCTCCTGGCGTGCGTGATCTCTTCTAGGAAGAAACTGACCACTGCGGCGGCTACGCGGCAGGGTTGCGGTCACGCAGTTCTGGAACGTCGAAGCCTAGCTCGTCGAGCTTGCGGAGGAGGCGTTTGGCCGTCTTCACGCGGTCCGTTCTGCTGAAGTGGTCGG
>JACRDA010000001.1 GCA_016212965.1 Myxococcales bacterium | reverse complement strand
GGTCGTGGAGGAGCACGTCGTCGTCGAGTTGGTCGACGTCGACGAGGTCGTCGACGTCGTCGAGGTGGTCGACGTCGTCGAGGTCGTCGACGTCGTCGAGGTGGTCGACGTCGTCGACGTGGTGGACGTGGTGGTGCCCGTCGTGCCGGACGTCGTCGACGTCGTGCCCGCGCCCGAGCCGCCGCCGCCCTCGGGACCCAGACCGGAGGTGGGGAGCGCGCAGGCGGTCGCCACGACGGCGCCCGCCCACGCGAGCGACAGCCAGCGCGCGCGTTTCAGCACCGGTCGAGTCTACGCGCGGAAGCCCGCCGCCCGCCAGCGGCAGCGACGGCGCGGCGCTGGCACGCTCCGGGCAGGCGCGTGCTATACGGAGCGCGATGAAGAAGGCAGCGGCGTTCGCGGCGCAGATCCTGTTCATCGCGGTGTGTGCCGCGGGCGTGTTCTCGTTCGTGCGCGCGGCGCAGAGCGACCAGCGCGCCTCGAGCTGCTCGGCGCTCTGCGAGATGCACCCGGCGTACGCGGGCCGCTCCTTGCGCGCCCCGGACTTCGAGCTCCCCGAGCTGTCGGGCCAGCTCGTGCGCTTGTCGAGCATGCTCGACAAGCCCGTCGTCCTCAACTTCTGGCAGAAGGACTGCCAGGAGTGCATGATCGAAATGCCCGAGCTCGCAGCCTTCACGCGCCAGGCGAAGGGCGTCCACGTCATCACCGTGAGCGTCGACGAGGACCCGCAGGACATCGTCGACGCGCTCAAAGTCTCGCTCCAGGGCCAGGCGGCGCCCTTTCCGGTGCTGCTCGATCCCGAGATGGCGGTGGTGAAGGGCCTCTACGGCACGACGCTCTTCCCCGAGACCTGGCTCATCGACACCGCGGGCGTCATCCGGGTGCGCATCGACGGGCGCCGCACGTGGTCGGCCGACTCGATCGTCGACGGCGTGCTCGAGATGATGAGCCGCCCGGGCGGTTGCCCCGTCGACATGCTGCGCGGCCAGCCGGTCGGCGCCTTCGCCGGGCTCTGCGGCGACAGCGGCCCCATCTGTCAGCCGACGCGTCAGGACAACGTCTGCCTCAGCTGCCTCAAGCAGAGCTGTTGCGGCGAGCTGCGCGCCTGCGGCAGCGAGGACACCTGCACCTGCATCGCCCAGGGGCGCGAGGAGTGCGGCGAGCCGGGCCTCGTGTGGGAGGCGTTCTCGAGGTGCGCCACGGGCCGCTGCGGCGAGGCGTGCCGCGGCATGATCGGCGGGCTGTAGCTTCCTACATCTCGAAGTCGCCGCCGGGCTTCTTCGGCGGTGGCGGCGGCACCGGCCCGACCGGCCCCACGGGCGGCTTCTTGGGGGGCTTCTTGCCGGGCTTGCCGTCGTCCTTGAGCAGCGCGTCGCAGCGCTCGCTCTGGGCGGCGTCGGCGCCCGTGTCCACCGCGATGGCGAGCTCGAGCGCGAAGCGCGCGAGCGAGCGCGCCTCCTTCTGCAGCTTGCGCTGGCTGTCGTCGAGCAGTCGCTCCGCGCCGGCGAGCTCGGCGCGCAAGAGATCGCGGTCCGGGTCCTCGTTCGGCAGCTTGCCCACGCCGTCGGTGAGCTCCTGCACCTCGGCCGAGAGCTCGCTCGCCTCGGTCAGTAGCTCGCTGTACTCGCGGTAGCGCTCGAGGGTGCGGGTGGCCGACTCCTCGACGGCCGCGAGCAGACGCTGGTCCTTCGGGTCGATGGCCATCTCGCCGCGCACCGTCACGACCTTCGGCTTCTGCGACAGGCGCAGGCCCATCAGGAGGCCGTAGTCGCGCGCGTGGACGGCGCGCTGGCTCGTCGTCGCCATGAGCTCGGCGAGGCTCGCCTCCTTCTTCACGTCGACGGCCGCCAGGAGCGCCTCGCGCACGCTGTCGCTCTCGAGGGACTTGACCTTGTCGCGCAGCGCCGCGACCTTGGCGAAGTAGCCGTCGTAGCTCTTCTTGCCGGTGGTGACGCTCTGCCCGTCCTCGAGCTTGCTGTGCTTGGCGGCGCAGGCCGCGAGCGGGGCGGCGAGCGCGCACGCGCACGCGAGACGGAGCCACGCGGGCACCGAGCGGCGGGGGGCAGGGGTCATCGACATTGCAGCATCGTTCCCCAGAGCTCGTACGCGTCGCCCGCCTTGAGCAAGAACGCGACGGCGGCGGCCTCGTTCACCACGCCTACGCTTCCTTGTCCGAAATTGCCAGTACCGGGAGAGACGCGCAGCGCGTCGCCGAGCGGCTGGTAGTTCCGGTCGAAGGTCTGAGCGCGCAGGACGCGCGCGCCCTCGCTACCCTCGGTCCACAAGAGCGCCCAGCGGCCGTCCCCGAGGCCCGCGATCGACGGCGCGATGGCGTCGCCGCCCGGCCCCCCGGGCGGCGGCGTGAACGGCTCCGGCGCACCGAGCGGCTGGCCGATCGGGCCATGCGCCCAGAGCACGCGGCTCCGACCTTGCTCCTCCTGCTTGTCGGCGTAGACGAGCGAGACGTCGACGCCGTTGTGCGCGACGACGGGCATGCCGACGTTGAGCGCGGAGCCCACCGGTTTTGCCTCGACGCCCACCGTGCCGTCGGCGCCGACCCAGCCGTACCAGATCTGCCAGGGCGATGGGTCCTTCCCGACGCCGGTGCGGTACGCGACGGCGATGCCGCGCGCCGGCGCCACGGCGGCGCGCAGGGCGTTGGGGGTGCCGCTGCTGCGGTCGAGGAGCCACAGGCTCGCGGGGTCGCCGTGGGGCTCCCCCTCGATGACCGGCACCGAGGCGACCGCGGCCTCGGTGAACCCGAGCAGGAGCGGCGGCGAGGCGGCGACCTGCACGCCGTTCGTCAGCCCGCCCTGCTTCGCGAGCGACACGCCGAACACGAGCTTGCCCCCGTCCTCGTAGGGGACCACGCGGGCGACGGCGTCCTCGCTCGCGGCGGGCTTGAAGACGTCCTCGACCACGCCGGTCGCGGGCGAGACCGTGAGCCCGCCCGCCTGCTTTTCACCGCGCGCGAAGCCGACCGCGAACAGGCCCGAGCTCGAGGCCGTGATCTCGGTGGGCACGCGGGTGGTCGCGCTCGGGGCCCAGCGCGCCGGCGCTCGACTCATCAGGCACGGGCGAGCGGCGGCGGACGCGGCTGCGGCGGGCGCGCCGCGCGCGAGCAGGAGCAGGCTCGAGAGCCCGCTGTGCGCGTAGGCGACCGGGGTCTCGTCGGGCGCGCTGCAGCGCCCGAGGGCAAACGCGGTCGTGCCGAGCACGAGCGCCGCGGCCCCCGCGGCCGCCGGTGCCCACTTCGGCAGGCGGATGCTGCGCAGCGACAGGGCGGCCCGCGACGGCGTGGGCTCGGGCACGCCGGCGTCGCCGCGCCCGAGGTCGGCACCGCGCCCCACGCGGCCGGAGACCGGCACCGTGGAGCTCGGCGCGGCAGGCGAGCCCGGCGCCGGCACGCGCGAGGCGGGCAGCGCCGCCTCGGGGGCCCGGGCAGCCGCG
>JACRDA010000067.1 GCA_016212965.1 Myxococcales bacterium | reverse complement strand
GCGCTCGTCGGCGCGCGCCACGACCCAGCCGGCCGTCGCGAGCGCCGCGAGCTGCTCGGCCCGGTCGGTCGCCGGCACGAGCGCGACGCCGCGCGCGGGCAGCGGCGCTGCGGGAGCGGCCGGGCGCCCGAGCGCGCGCTCGGGCGAGCGCTCGCGCGACGGACTGGCGGTCGCCGAGGCGAGCACCGGCTCGAGCGTCGCGGCGAGATCGCTGTCGAGCGTGAGCGTCGCGAGCAGGCGCGCGAGCTCGGCGTCGTGCTCCCGCGATGCGGCCGGAGAGTGGGAAGAGGCCGGCCCGACGCGCAGGGCGGGGCTCGCGCTCTCGTGCCGCTCGGGGCGCGCGTCGGCGCTCGAAAGCTGGGCTTCGGTGCTCATGCGCCGGAACCTGGCAGAAAGCGCCGCGCTGGGCCGAGTTTTTGGCGGAGGGGGGGGTCTCTGGGTGCCTGCGGAGGCCGGCGTGCCAGCGGGCCCGAGCACGCCACCGGGTCACTGGGCGCCACGACGGCGGCCGTGAGCGCCGCGCTGTAATGCGCTGTAATGGACTCGATCGAGGCACCGGCGTTCCATGGACCTGCCGTGATGCAGGAACGAACGCGGAGTGACGCGATCCCCGATGCGCATCGGCCGGCCGCGCGGCCAGATGGCGGGCGTGGGGACGCCGCGCGCGGTCGTGCCACGGTAGCGGGCGCGCTCGGTCTTCTCGCCGCCGCGTCACTGGCGACCGCAGCGGTGGCCTGCGGGAACGAGTGCAAAGACCAAGACGAGGTCCGGCTGTCGGTGGACGTCTACGCGCCCTACACGCTCGGAACGCTGGCGGTCACCGGAGCCTGCGGGCCCGAGATGGACGGCCCCTGGTACCACCCGGCCGACGCGGGCGCCGCGACCGCGGAACGCGCGCTTTTCTTCGTCTACGTCGCGGACGAGCCCGGCGGCGTGTGTGTGGCGACGGTGACCATGCCCGACGGCACGGCGCTCACGAAGAGCGTGCAGCTGAAGTACAGCCGCGGATGCGACATCACGGTGCCCATGACCCACCTGGAGTTTCCATGAGACACACCGCAGCCTGCCGCATGCACGCGACCATGGCAGCCGCCAGGCGATCCATGCCCCGCGGTTCCTTCCTCACCTTACGGCACCTTCCGCACCCGAGCCCCCGGGTCGCGCTGTAATGCGCTGTAATGGACATGCTCCGGGCGTCGGCGTTCCATGGACCTACCGTGATGCAGAAACGAACGCGGCGTGACCCGATCCCCGATGCGCATCGGCCGACCGCGCGGCCAGATGGCGCGCCTGGGTACGCCGCGCGCGACCATGTCACGTTGCAGGGCGCGCTCGGCCTTCTTCCCGCCGTGTTGTGCCGCGGCCGCCATCGGACGAACGGTAGCACTCGGACCAAGAGCACCGCCGTGGAGCGCGCGCGCTACGCGCTCGCGGCGATCGCGCTCGCAAGTTGCGTGGGGGCATGCACCCCGATGATCGCGGCGCGAAATTGCCCCGAGGAGGAGGTGCAAGTCGTGCTCACCGATCCCTGGTCCCCCGCCACCGTGGTCGCGGAAGGGGCATGCGCCAACGCCAGGTACACCAACCGCGGCCCGGGCGTGAGCGTCCTCTGGGTCGCCGACATCGTCGGCGAGGTCGACGAGATCTGCTCCGTGACCGCAACCCACTCCGGGGTCGGCCTGCCGCACTCGGTCTCCCCCGTGTGGACCAAGAGCGCGCCCATCGCTTGGTACGACGAGTGCGACGTGAAGACCGCGATCATCGCGTTCCCCTGAAGTACTGGAGTAACCATGTCCAAGTCACGACCGACGAAGTGGTCCGACCGCCCCGACCGTCTCCGCGTCTTCAGCGTACTGCTCGTCCTGCCGATGGGCTGCATGACCGCCGACGGTGACGGAGAGCAGGAGCGAGTCGGCTCCGCGACGGCGGCCGTGAGCGGCGGCACGCTCGACGACGACGACAGCTTCCCGAACGTCGTATTCTACGAGGGTCCCCACGAGGACCCCACCAAAGTGGCGCTGTGCACCGCGACCCTCGTTAGTCCCACACACGTCCTACTCGCCGCGCACTGCGTCACCGCAGCGATCGCCGAATCGGACTGCTTGAAGAACCCGCAGAAGCCAGACCTGACCGCCCACCGATCCGCCGTCGCGTTTGGGCAGAGTCCGGCACCAGGGCTGACGGGCCGGGCGTGGAGACCCTATGCCGCGGATCCGCGCGACAGCTACGTGTTCGGCCACGAGCCCGATCGAAGCGGTCCCATGCTGCCGCGCACGCTACCACCGAGCACGTGCCTCGCGGAGGGCGCGAGCAAGGATGTCGCGCTCGTGCAGCTCGACCATCGTGTACCGAGCTCCATCGCGACTCCGATGCCCGTCGCCGGGCTCCTCGGCGCGCCGAGGTGCGTCGTGGACAGCGAGCTCCTGGTGGACACTGGCACGCTCGTCGGCTACGCCGGCACCGAGTTCTTTTTGGGACTTCTGGGAGCAGGACCCAGGCGTTCGCGCCTTTGTCACGTCGAGCGGCTGGGGCGTGACCATCACGGATGACGGCTACGCCCTGACGAACAGCTGGCGTGACTGGCACGCGCCCGATCCGTTCCAGATCCTCCCGCCGAGCTCGATCTGGTATTTCGGCACGATTCCGGGTGATTCGGGGGGGCCGTTCGTCGTCGACGGCGTGCTCTGTGGCGTCATGAGTCGCTACGACTACCTGCCGCCCACCTTCTTCCCGGGCTTCTGGCTCCCCGCCGGGCTCGTGAATGACCACGCCGGGGTCGACTCGCCAAACAACGCCGCGTTCATCTCGAGCGCGCTCGTCGACGCCACCGGCCTGCGCCTGAAGGGCGTTTGCGACGAGGGCCCCGTCGCGGGGCGCGACGTCGACAGCGACGACGATCTCATCCCGGACTCGTGCGACGTGTGCCCGAACTGGCCGGTGCGCGACGGGTTCCCCATCCACGTGGGGAGCGGCGGGGCCTGGAAGAGCTGGACCATGAGCGGCGTGAACAACTACGACCTCTCCGGTGGTCCCAACGACCTCGACGGCGACGGCGTGCCGGACGCTTGCGACAACTGCCCGCTCACGCCGAACCCGATGGTGTCGAGTCTCGGCGGAAACTACCAGCCGGACGCCGACCTCGACGGCGTCGGCGACGCCTGCGAGCGCAGGTGCGACTTCAGCAACCTCGCCGGCACCGACGAGAACACGTGCTGCACGGCGGACGCCGACTGCGGCCCGGGCAACGCGTGCATCTTCGGGCCCGGCCCGATGGGTGGATCCGCCGAAAGCGCGTGCACCTACGGCCGGTGCGCGTACCCCGTCGACGCGGACGACGACAGCGTCGGCGACACCTGCGACAACTGCCCGGGCCTCCCGAACGCCGACCAGGCCGACCGCGACCACGACGGGGTCGGCGACCTCTGCGACAACTGCCCAGGCTCACTCTTCGGCACCGAGCCCGCCGACGTGAATCCGGACTGCTCGTTCGGCGGCGACGCGTTCTGCGCCGCCGTGACCGGCGGCCGCTGCGTCCTCAGCCACTGGATGGGCGGGTGGGGGCTGTCGGTCGCGCGCTGCACACTCGGCGCGGACGCGGACCACGACGGCGTGGGCGATGCCTGCGACAACTGCCCAGAGCGGCGGAACCCGTTCGAGGGCCTCACGCAGCCGAACTGCAACGTCTACCAGGAGATCGTCGACCTCGAGCCGTACCCGTACGTGGGCGATGCGTGCGACCCGACGCCGTGCGCGGCGCTCGATGCCTGGGAAGTGCTTCCGCAGCCGGCGCCCGACTGCCCCGGTTGCGAGCCGCCGCCCGATCCGCCACCCGCCGCGCACTCGTGGGTGAAGCTCGCGTACGAGCCGAACCTCTTGCCGTGGAACGTGCTGGGTGGCCTGCCCGCCTCGGGACAGCCGCCGAAGGCGTCCGTGGGGACGCGGGCGTGCCAGTGCCACCTCACGACCATGACGCTCGACGACCCGATGGCGGTCCTTCTGTGCGCAGAATCCTGTCCCATCGGCACGATCTACTACGCCGATCAGGTATGGACGCAGCCGAACACCGCCAACATCATCCAGGCACCGACCGCGACGAGCAAGCCGGCGGCAGGCCCGCCCGATCCAGCCGATTTCGAGCCGGGCGCAGAGCTTTCCGGCCTCGGCGTCGTCGACCCGGTGCCGAGCCACCCGCTGCTGCCCGGGTTCGCCGCGGACGGGACGCAGACCGCGTGGGCGGACTGGGACGTCGGCACGGCCCTGTTGCCGCAGGAGCGGATCCTCTGGACGCACACGCTCGACGTGACGACCCTCCTGGTGCAGCCCGCGGTCTACACGCAACGCTCGAACCACCACGTCGGCGGCGCGTTCGGCTACGGCATCACACCGCCGAGCCTCTACGCGTTCGAGCTCATCGACTGGATGCCGTTCCTGCCGTGGGACGTGTGTCCGGAGTGCATCAATCTGCGCGACGTGCCGATCCTGATGGCGCAGCCGAGCGAGGGCACCGTCGTCGCGGCAGGCGCGGACCGACAGATCGATCTGACGAGCCGACTTCCCCCGGCGCTCGTCGGCGAGCTCACGAGTGGCGCGGGCAATCGCTTCGTGGCCGTGGCGGAGCCCCGGAGCTGGCTCGACGCGAGCGCCGTGCGGCTCGCGGGCGTCTCCGCGGCGACCGGCGCGGTGCGCTTCGCGCTCGCGGCGCGTGGGCCCGCGCTCCTCTCCGTCGTCGGCATGGGCGGCCGCGAGGGCTCGGGTGAGACCGATCCGCCGAGCAGCACCGATCCGCCGGGCAGCGTCGAGCCGAGCAGCATGGCTGAGCCCGCCGGCGCGCTGAGCGATTTCGGCGTCGTCTTGAGCGCGCGCGAGAACGCCGTCTTCATCGTGGGCGGTCGCGACGGCCAGGGTGACTTCACGCGCAAGGTGGTACGCTTCGACATCCCGACCGCACGCGCGGTCGAGCTCGCGCTCACGGGCGACGCGCCCGCCAAGGTCCTCGCTGCCACCTACCGCCCGGAAGATCGGGCGCTCTTCGTCGTCGACGAGATCAACGTGAAGAAGCACATCAAGGCGCGCCTCCTCCGCATCGATCTCGCAACCCAGCACTCGACGGTGCTCGGTACGAAGAAGCGCAAGCCCAAGCTCGACCGCGTGTTCCTGAGCAACGCACCCCACGGCGAGCTCCTGCTCTCCGCCAGCGACACGAGCGGCCGCTACTTCGGCGCGCGGCTGCGGGTGGAGGACGAAGACGACGAGCCGGAGCTCGAGCTCGAGCGGAGCTTCAAGGGCCACGGCAAGCTGCTCCTGGCGCCGGTGCTGACGACGCGCGGCGTGAGCCTCGCGCTCGAGGTCGACGGCGAGCTCACCCAGGCCTTCCGGCCTGCCGCGGAGCTCGGCGATGGGCCGCACGACTGGGGCGACTGCCTGTGAGGCCCGCGCGCCGTCTCCGCGTTTGGCTTGGCGCCGCGCCGGGCCTCGCGCTCGCGGCGGCCACGCTCTGGGGCGCCTGCTCGGGACCGGCCGAGACGGCGCCGCCCGGCGGCAGCGGCGGGACCGGTGGCCTCGCCTCGACCTCGAGCACCTCGACCTCGGGCACGGCAGGGGGCGGCGCAGCGACAGGCGGCAACGGTGGCGCCGGCGCGGGCTCGCAGGACTGGGGCGAGGCGCCCGTGTGGGTGGCCTTCGAGACGGTCGTCGACTGCGCCCTCGAGCGCATCGAAAACCGAAAGCAGGTGCGTGCGTTCCAGTGGGAGAACTGCGGCCCGGGCTGCGAGTCGGCGGTGTTACGTGAGGGATGGAACCTGTCGGCCGACAACATGGTCGAGTACGGCGTGGTCGCGAGCACGCCCGCGGCAACGGTCGTCTCGCTCGTCGAGTGGGTCGGGAGCTGGCTCGTCGTCTTGTTCACCACCCCGGAAGGCTGGGTGCTCGACGGCTACCGCGTCCTATTTGGTCCAGGGACCGGGTACTACTGCAAGCCGCTCATCCCCAACACGAACGGCGAACGGTACGGCTTCGTCGTGCGGTCGGGGCCCCTCAACGCCCTGAAGACCGGCGGCGTCCTCGCGCCGCTCGACGAGAGCGCGCCGCCCACGACCTTCAACGTGGTTCCCACGCCAGCAGGCACCGGCCCGCAGATCTGGAACGCCTTCGGGCCCGATCGTTGGATCTGGTACTACAACCCCGACAAACTCGTCAGCGTTTCGACTCTGGACGGGAGCGCCTTTGTCATGCTGGGGCAGTACCAGGCCGCCGGGCCCATCCTCGGCATCAACGGCCCGGTGTGGACGGGCGACCACTTCCTGTTCGAGCAGGTCAACCTCGTCAACCCGTCGACCGTGCAAGGCGTGCTCGGGCGCTCGGACGGCGTGGCGCCTGCCGAGACCTTCCTCGCGGCCGGCGACGGGAGCTACTACGGCCGGCCCGAGTACGCGCACACCCACCTCGCGTGGTTTCACGGCACGGGCCAGACCGACGTGAACCAGTTCCAGACGGTCGAGCTCTGGTCGTCGCCGTACAGCGCCGACGCCGCAGCGCTCGTGCCGCACAAGGTCGTCGACTGGCCCGTGGGCCACATCCCGACCGACACGAAGGGCGGCTACGGGTGGCTCGTCACGGGCGCCGCGGAGCTCGCCTGGGCGAAGCTCGCCACGTTCAACCTCGCGACCGACGAACGGCGCGACTTTGCATTTCCGATAGGGCGGACCCTCTTTCAAACCATGGGCGTCACGCCGGGCTTCGCGTGGGCCATGGCGGGCACCCCCAACGTCACCCCGATGGATTGGCTCGGCCGCTTCGCCCTCCAATAGGCGCCGCGGCCGCTCGTGAGGAGAACGAGGAGAACGAGACATGGCAATGACGCGGGCAGAGTACGTGGCGCTCGGAAAGCGCTTTGGGTCGGGACGAGTGGCGGAGGAGGCGGCGGACGCGCTGAAGCGCTGGGAGGACGACGTCGGCGTTCTCGCGCTCTACGGCCACGGGCAGAAGGCCCTGACCGCCTTCGGCGCGCTCGTCGCCGAGCACACGGCGCTTCGCAAGGCCCGGCCCGAGGCCATCGCGCGCAAGACCGAGGCGGTGACGCGGGCACGCGGAGCCCTCGACGCGAGCGAGGCGTGGCTCGCGCGCGCCTACACGAACCTCGACGCCCTGGCGCGCGAGGGGCAAGACGGCTCGCTCGGGCACGCGCTCGCGGCCTCGCGCGGCCGGCGCATCGACGGGCTCGACGCGGAGCTCGAGGCGGCGCTCGCGCTCTGCCAGGCGCACAAGGCCGCGCTCGATCCCGACAGCGGCCCCGACGCGCTCGTCGCCGACGGCACGGCCGCCTTGACGGCGCTGCGCGAGGCGCTTCCTTCGAAGGCCACCGCGAAGAGCGCGCCCGTCGAGGACACCGAGGAGATCGACTACGCCGACGGCCGGGTCGTAGAGCGCATCGGCGCCCTCAACGACGCGGGGCGCAAGGCCTTCCGGAGCCGGGGTCAGCGCGCGAAGGTCAGCGCCTACAAGTACCACCACCTGCGCGCTCGCCCGAGCGACACCGCCGACGACGTGGTGGCCGAGCCCGGAGCACCCGCCGCCCCGACCTGAGCCCCCCGGCCAAGTAGCCGGAAAGACGGCCACCACACGACGGAAACCCGCCTCGCCACGCCCGTCGGAGCCGCACGCACGGCGGAATCCGGCCTCCCTACGCCCGCCGGCGCCGCACACACGGCGCATCGCCGCATCACCACGCCCGTCAGTCCGGCACACACGACGGAAGGCTGCCTCATCACGCCCGTCGAGGCGGCACGCACGGCGGAAAGCGGCCTCGCCGCGCCCGTCGGTCCTGCACCGACGGCGCCCGAAAACGCCACCGGCCCTCTGGCTCGCGCAACGCGGTGACTCTGGCGCGCGAAGCGAAGAAGGGAGAGGACCACAGAGGCCGCAGAGGGGAAGAGAGGCCGCAGAGTCGGAGAAGATTGGGTCTCGTGCCAGCGGATGACGCGGTCCACCCGAGGCACGGCGTCCCGGGACCTCCCGAGCCCAAGGTCTCCTTCTGCGCCCTCTCGCTCTGCGCCCTCTCGCTCTGCGCCTCTGCGGCCTCTCTCTGCCTCCGCGGCCTCTGTGGTCTCTGGGTGCCTGCGGAGGCCGGCGTGCCAGCCGCGCCCCCGGCTGACAACTGACGACTTCACGCCGCGTTCCCGACCGGCGGGCGCTGCGCTACAAGACCGGGATGCGCACGCACCTCGGCCCGGGCCTCCTCGCGCTCCTCGCGGTCGTCGCGCTCGCGGGCCTGCCCGCCTGCAGCGAGCCGACAGCCGAGCCGCGCGGCCCCCTCGGCGAGCTCCTGCCGGTCGACGGCGTGCTCGCGCTCGACGGGCTCGGGGCGCCGGTCGACGTCGTGCGCGATCGCTTCGGCCGCGTGCACGTCTACGCGCGGAGCCTCGAGGACGCCCTTCGCGCCCAGGGCTACATGGTGGCCGCCGACCGCACCCAGCAGCTCGATCTGCTGCGGCGCGTGGCCACCGGGCGCATGGCCGAGATCCTCGGTCACGTCGACAGCTCGCTCATCGACACCGACATCGCGTTCCGGCAGCTCGGGCTCGCCCGGGTGGCGGCCGAGCAGTACGCGGCGCTCGGGCCTGAGCTCCGCGCGCCCGTCGACGCCTTCGCCGCGGGGGTGAGCCAGGCCTTCGGTGAGATCCGCGCCGGCACGCGCCGGCTCCCCGACGGCCTCGAGGCGTCGCTCGGCCTCGTCGACGCCGCGCAGTTCGTGGCGTTCACGCCGACCGACGCGCTCGCCGTCGGCCGGCTGCAGACCTGGCTCCTCTCCTACAGCGGCGACGACGAGCTCGAGACGGCGCGCCTGCGCGACGCCATGGTGGCGACCTTCGGCCCGCTCGATCCCGAGCCGGCGATCGCGCTCCGGGCGCACCTCGAGCGCGACTGGCTGCGCTTCGCGCCGCCCGACCCCGCGACCACGCTGCCGCCCGGTGGAGCGAGCGCCGCCGTCCCGCCGCCGCCTGGCGCCGGTAGCCCGCCGGCCGAGCCGCCCGGGTTCCACGCGGCACCCGCTGCGCTCGCCGCCACGGACGGCTTCGTCCAGGCGCTCCGGCGCGCGCGCTCTCTCTTCGCGCCGGCGGGGGACTTCGGGTCGAACAACTGGGCCATCGCCGCGAGCCGCAGCGCGACCGGACACGCCCTGCTCGCGAGCGATCCGCACCTCGGGCTCGGCTCGCCGGCCATCCTGTGGCCGGTGTCGCTGCACGTGCACCCGGACGTCGCGGGGCCGAGCACGGGCGACGTGGATCTCGGCGGGCTCGCGTTCCCGGGCGTGCCCGGCATCATTCTCGGGCACAACCGGCACGTGGCGTGGGGCGCGACCGTGGCCGGCTACGACGTCACCGACGTCTATGCCGAGACGGTGAGCGCCGACGGCAGCGCCGTCCGCTTCGAGGGCGCCGACGTGCCGCTCGAGACGCTCGAGGAGGTGATCCTCGTGAAGGACGCGGAGCCGATCGTGTACCCGGTGGCGTTCGTCCCGCACCACGGGCCGATCGTTCCGACCATCGTGAACCACGTCGTGCAAGCGCCGAGCTCGGCCGAGGGGGCGCTCAGCGTGCGCTGGACGGGGCACGCGCCGACGGGCGAGCTCGAGGCCATCGAGCGGCTGTGGCGCGCGCGCGACGTCGACGAGGCGCAGGCTGCCTTCGCGACCTACGGCACCGGGGCGCAGAACTGGATGCTCGCCGACGACGCCGGGGCCATCGCGTGGACGAGCCAGGCGCTCGTGCCGAAGCGCGCGCCCGGAGCGCTCGCTTGGGACGCGGCGACCCAGACGGGCACGCTGCCGTGCTTCGTTCTGCCCGGCGAGGGCGCGGCGGAGTGGACCGGCTTTCGCGCGCCGGGCGAGATCCCCGGTGCCGCGAGCCCGCTCGTGGGCTTTCTCGCGACGGCCAACAACGACCCCACGGGCGGCACCCTCGACAACGACCCCAGCGACGAGACGCTCGCCGACGGCTCGAGCGCGTTCCTCGCGTGCCGCTTCGATCCGGGCTTTCGCGAGGGGCGCATCCAGGCGCGCATCGCCGCGACCGCGGAGCCGTTCACGCTCGAGATGATGAGCGCGCTCCAGGGCGACGCGCGCTCGCCGCTCGGCGCGCGCCTCGTCCCGCCGCTCCTCGCCGCCATCGACGACGGGCTCGCCGAGCTCGAACAACCCGGCACCCATCCGGAGCTCGCCGCCGTGGTGGCCGACCCGGCCCTCGACCCGGCGCGCGTCGCACTCGTGCGCGACGCCTTCGTCGCGTGGCGCGATGGGCTCGATTTTGCCGCCGAGAGCGGCGTCGACGCCGCGACGAACGAGAGCCTGCCGCTCGAGCTGCCCGAGGCGCGGGCGGCCCAGGCGACGGCGTTCTTCAACGCGTGGCTCGTGCGCATGCTCGGGCGCGTCTTTCACGACGAGGCGGCGCGGCTCGGCTTTCCGAGCGGCACGCCGGAGGACATCCGCGCGCTCCTGCACCTGTTCACGGCTGATCCGGCCACGCTCGCGACCTACGACCCGGCCGCGCACGACAGCGCGCTCTTCGACGATCTCGACACCGCGGAGCGGGAGACGCGGCAGGAGCGGATGCTGCGCGCGCTCGCGGACGCGCTCGCAGATCTCGCCGCGGCCTTCGACACGGACGACGTGACGACCTACCGCTGGGGCCGGCTCCACACGGTGAAGCTCGTGCCCGACATCCCGCTCCAGAGCGACATGGCCGTGCCGCCTCCCTCGGACGCGACCTTCGGCGGCGGGTTCCCGCGCCACGGCGACGTGTTCGGCATCGACGCCTCGAACTTCTCCTTGCGGCAGAGCCTCGGGAGCGCGCCCTCGTTCCGCTACCGCTCGGGACCGGTGCAGCGCTTCGTCGTCGAGCTCGATCCGGCCGGCCCGCACGCCCGGAACGCCATTGCCGGCGGCAACGTGTGGGACCCGGCGAGCCCCCACCACGACGACGAGGTGGAGCTGTGGCGCCGGAACCAGGTCCACGACGTGCCGTTCGCCACGGACGAGGTCGTGGCGGCCTACGAGTGGCACGCGGTCGCGGTGCCCGCGCCGGGCGAGTGACGAGCCGCGCCGCCACGAGCTCCACCATGCCACGCCGCCTGCTCGCCGCTGCGTTCGTCGCCATGCTCGGCGTGCTCGGCGCCGCGTGCGGGCCGCCATGGGAGATCGTGCGCCGGGCCCCGGGCGAGCTGCTGCTCGGCCGGCGCAGCCTCGGCGTCGCGCCGGTCTCGTTCGAGGGGGCGAGCGTCGAGGGGGTGCCCGCGAGCGAGTGGCTCGCCGCGCACGACGAAGAGGCGGCCGAGCGGCTCGCGGCGTCCGAGCAGCGCTTCGACGCACGCTTCGGGGCTGCGCTCCGCGCCGCAGCGGCCGGCTACGGGATCCACGTGCTCCTCGACCCGCGCGCGGAGCGCCCGATCGTGGTCCCGCGCGTCACCGAGCTCGATCCGGGCAGCTACGACTTCGATGCGGCACGCGCGAGCCGGGTCGCGCTCGCCGTGCTCGTCGTCGGCCCCTCGGGCGCGCTCGAAGAGGTCGCGCTCAGCCACGGCAGCCCGGCCGTGGCCGTGGCGCCGGGCCCCGACAGCCGCCTGAACGACGACGCCACCGCGCTCGGCGCGGCCGTGGCCGAGTACCTCCGCCGCCGCGTGGCCGGAGAGGACTGATCGGCTCCACGACCCACGAAGGGGTGGAAAAAACCGGGTCGGAGGCTATGCTCCGCCGCCATGAGCCTGCGCCCCTCCGCCGCGGCCACCGTGGCGCTCGCGCTCGGCGTGCTCGCGGTCCTCGGCTGCGACGACAAGCCCGGTGCCACCCCCACGACCGCCAGCGCGTCGACGACCGCCGGCGCGCCCACGGCCTCGACCTCGGCGTCGAGCGCGCCGCGCGCGACCATGCCGAACCTCGAGGTCGACGAAAAGGGTCCGTCGGTCGGCATCGACCGGGTGGATCTCGCCAAGCCGAACGGCCCGAAGCTGCTCCACGACCTCGTCAAGGATCTGCCCGCCGGCAAGCTGCCCTCGATCGTGCTCGTGGCGCGCAACGCCAAGACGCCCGACGTCGCGGCGCTCGTGCGCGAGCTCGGCCTGGCCGGGGCTGCCACGGTGACCCTCAAGACCGACGGGCGCGACGACCTGCCGAAGGAGCTCGTGGTCGTGCCCGAGCAGCGCATCGACAAGCCCGACAAGTGCAGCATCGTCGCGACGGTCATCGAGGACGGGGCGACGGCGGTGTGGGCCTTCGAGGGCGGCACCGCCAAGCGCCACCGAAAGGGCCTCGCGGGGCCGGATCTCTCGCACACGCACGAGACGCTCGTGAAGGCCATCCCGCAGTGCAGCTCGAAGACCGCCTTCTTCTCGGCCAACGCCAAGTACGCCTGGGAGTTCGCCTTCAACATCGGCGGCAGCATCTTGAAGGCGGACGAGAAGAAGCAGATCGAGCGCCTGGTGCTCGTCGGCGAGGAGCCGGTCGCCGGCCGCCCCGTGAAGCTGCGCAGCGACTGATGGCCGCGCCCGCCCGCACCGCCGCCGCCCGCCTCGCCCGTGCGCTCGGGCGCGTGGCGCTCCTCGCGGCGCTGTGTCTCGCCGCGGCCGGCTGCGGACTCGGCGCCATCCTCGGTGCCGTGGCGCGCTCCGCCGCGGAGCGCGAGCCGCCCCCCGACTTCCTCGGCCGGGCGCGCCTCGCCGCGCAGGGCTCGGAGGACGCCGAGGTCGTCGGCAGCTGGCTCGTGGCCGAGCTCGTGGCGCCCGGCGGCGACGCGAAGCGCGCACGCCTCGCGCGCCTGCGCCTCGACGAGCTCGGGCCCGCGGCCGGCGGCGACCGGGCCTGCCTCGCGCGCGCGCTCGACGACGAGGCGCACGGCCGGCTCGCCGCCGCGCTCGACGGCTACGTCGCCCTGCTCGAGCGGGCGCGCAAGAGCTCGTCCGCGGCCGAGGCGCCGCTCTACGGCTGGTACGCGGCCAGTCGCATGAACGCCCTGCGCGAGGCGGCCCCGAGCGCCTGGGCGCGCGTGGAATCCGCCGTGGTCCGGGCGCTCGACGAGCCGGGCCAGCTCGGCTGGCGGGCGCGCGACGCGCTCATCGAGTGGTGGGCGCGGGAGGAGCTCTACCGCCGCCAGGGCCTGCGGGGCAGCGCTCTGCTCGAGCGGCTCTCGGCGCGCCAGGGCTGCGTGCGCACGGCGAGCTTCGCGGGGCCGTTCGCGCGCTCGAGCCGCGCCGCCCTCGGGCGCCGCTACGAGGCGGAGGCGCCCGGACCGTGGCCGGCGCGCTTCCGGAAAGATCCGCTGATGCCGAGCGCGGCCGAGGTGCACCCGGCCATCGCCGGCGGCTGCGTGCTCCGGCCGGCGGGCGGTGCGACGCGCGGCATCCACTACGTGCAGACCTTCCTCGAGCTCCACGCCCCGCGCGAGGTGCTGCTGGCCGTCCGCGGTGCGGTGACGGTGCTCGTCGACGACGTCGAGGTGACCAGCCGCGAGCCCCACGAGTGGGGCAGCTGGGTGCGCTTCGGCGTGCGCCTCGGCCTCGGGGCCGGCCGCCACCGCATCCTCGCCCGCCTGAGCGAGCCCGAGACCTCGATCCGCGTGCTCGACGCGGCCGGTCGTCCGCTGCCGGTCGGGGCGTCGAGCGACGACGCGCCCGGGTACGCGCTCGGCGGCCCGAGCGTGCGCCCGGACCCGAACGTGCTCGTGCCCGCGCTCCACGCCGCGCGGGGGGAAGCGCCGCCCGCGGACGCGGGCACGCTCGACCTCGGCGACCCCGCGCTCCGCTTCCTGGCCGCGTTCCTTTCGCACCTCGAGGGCCAGGACGATCTCGCGGCCGTGGTGCTCGAGCCGCTCTCGCGCCGCGTCGACGACGCCCCGGGGCCGGTGCTCGCGCTCGCCGCCGCCGTGGCCGAGGGGGACCCGATCCTCGCCCCCCAGACGGCGCGCGATCTGGCGCGCGATCTGCGCGAGCGGGCGCTCGGCCGCGACGAGGAGATGTGGGAGCCCGCGCTCTACACCGCGCTCGGGCGCGAGGACCGCTCCCCGGTCGACACCGTGCGGGCGCTCGAGGCCCTCGCCGAGCGCTTCCCGAAAGTGCCGGCCGTGGTCAAGCGCCTGGCCGCGACCTACGCCAAGCTCGGCTGGCAGGCCGAGTACGACGCCGCGATCCAGCAGGCGCTCGGCGCCTTTCCCGACGATCTCGAGCTCGCTGCCGCCGCGCTCGACGCCGCCGAGCGGCGCGGTGACCATGCCCGGGCCGACGAGCTCGCGGGCCGCATCCGCACCCTCGACCCGAGCGCCGAGGTCGATCTGCGCCGCGCCCTCGCGCGCGCCGACTACCGCGGCGCCGCGGCGGAGCTGCGCCGCCTCGGCTCGCTCTCGCCGGAGCGCAGCGACCTCGCGTTGCGGCTCGCGGACGTGCTCGCCCGCGCCGCGCACGGCCGCTCCGACGACGTCGCGCGGCTCGAGCTCGCGCTCGCGGCCGACCCCACCGACGCGGCGAGCCGCCTCGGCCTCGCCGACGCCCGCCTGTCGCGCGGCGACCAGGGTGCGCTCCGCGAGGCGCTCGTCGACGCCCTGCGCGCCGGCGGCGACGTCGCGCCGCTCGAGCGCGCGCTCGAGCTCGTCGAGGGCGTGACGGAGTTCGAGCCCTACCGGCGCGACGGGCTCGCGCTCGTGCGCGAGCTCGAGGCGAGCGGGCTCGAGCTTCCCGGCACGGCCGCGCGCGTGCTCGACTACGCGGTCGTGTGGGTCCGGCCCGACGGCAGCGCGCGCATGCTGGAGCACGAGATCGTGCGCGTGCAGTCGCGCGACGCCGTCACCGCGCACGCCGAGCAGAAGCTCCCGGCGGGCCTCGTGCTCCACGCCCGCACGATCAAGAAGGACGGCACCGTCTTCGAGCCCGAGGTCGTCGGCGGCAAGCCCACGGTGACGATGCCGCACCTCGACGTGGGCGACTACATCGAGACCGAGACCGTCTGGCCGCTGCGCTCGATGGGCGACGGCGGCCAGAGCTTCGTCGGGCCGCGCTGGTTCTTCCGAGAAGAGAACGTCTCCTACCACCTGAGCGAGTTCGTCGTCGTATCGCCGGCGAGCCGGCCGCTCGAGGTCGAGACCACCGGCGACGTGCCTCCCCCCGCGCAGACGACCGCGGGCGCGCTCGAGGTGCGGCGCTGGCGCGTGACGGCGAGCCTGGCCGCGCCCGAGGAGCCGTTCGCCGCGCCGGCGCGCGAGTTCCTGCCGAGCGTGCGGGTCGGCTGGGGCCTCGACCTCGAGCGCTATGGGCGCCGGCTCGCCGAGGCGGTGGCCGACGAGCCCCCCCACGACCCGCGCCTCGTGCGCGCGGCGGCGAACCACGCGCGCGGCAAGCTCGAGGTGACGGCCGAGCCGAGCACCGGCGACGCCGAGGCGCCGGCCCCCTCCGAGGCGCCGTCCCCCGCGTCCACGCGCGTGCGCGAGCTCTACCGCTGGGTGCTGAAGAACGTGAGCGACGGGCAGGAGCGACAGCCCCAGCGCATCATCACCGGCCGCAGCGGGGACCGTGCCCTCGCGTTCGTGCACCTGTGCCGCCTCGTGGGCATCGATGCCGAGCTCGGCCTCGTCGCGGACCGCCTCGCCCCACCGCCCGAGGGTCCCATCGCGGCCGCCGAGGCCTTCGGCGCGCCCGCCGTCCGGGTCGTGACCGAAGAGGGACCGGCTTGGCTGCTCGTCGGTGATCCCTTCGTCCCGTTCGGATACCTGCCGAGCTCGCTGCGTGGCCAGCCGGCGCTCGTGCTCGGGCCGCCGTGGCAGGCCCCGGACGGTGCCTGGACGACGACATTGGGGCCACCCGCCCTGCCGCGCGAGACCACGAGCGACCTGAGCGGGGCGGACGGCACCGTGCACGAGGGCGTCGTGCGCCTCGAGGCGAGCGGCGCGGCCGAGATCGAGCTCACGAGCCGCTTCCGCGGGGGCGACGCCGTGTTCCTGCGCCACCTCTTGCACAAGGAACCGGCCGCACGCCACAAGGACGTCCTCGAGGCGAACCTGCTCGGGCTGGCCCTGCCGGGCGCGCGCATCCGCGACCTCGAGGTGCGCGCGCTCGACGACGTCGACGCGCCGCTCGAGCTCGCGCTCACGGTCGGCGTGCCGAGCCTCGGGCGTCGATCCGGAGGGACGCTCGAGTTCGGCGTGCCGTTCCTGCCCGACCTCGGCGCCTACGCGAGCCTCGCGACGCGCCAGACCCCGCTCTACCTTCCGGAGCGACAGGAGGCCGACGTCGCGGTGCGCCTGCGACTCGAGCTGCCGCCCGGCGCGGAGCTCGACGGTGAGCCCGCGCACGCCGAGCTCGCCTTCGAGCGGGCGCAGGTGACCGTCGCCGACCGTCGCGAGGGCCGCGCGCTCCTCGTCGACCGCCACGTGGTGCTGCCGGCCATGCGCGTCGGGTCCGACCGCTACGCAGCCTTCCGCACCATGGCGCTCGACGCCGCCCGGGCGCTCGGCCAGCCGCTCGTCGTGCGCCTGCCGCCGTAGCAGCGCCCGGGCGCCTCGCACCTGGCGGCGACGGGCCGTGAAATTTGTTATGCTTTCACGAGCACCGACGAGCCGGTTGGCGCATGGTGCGATCGCGAGTACGGCAGGGCGAATGGTGAGCACACGCACGAAGCTGGGTGGGGGCCTCGAGCTCTTGCGAGCGGGCAGGGTCGGCGGCCGTGACACGGGCTCGCGAGGGTCACGTGGCTGAGCGCGGCCGCGTCGTCTCGACGATGCGCGGGTTCATCCCGCCGGCGAACATCATGGGCCCGCAGCTCAAGCGCCTGGTCCTGCAGGCGCTCGAGCAGGCGCTCGCGGGCGTCGGGGAGGCGGACGCCCGGGCCGAGGCACTGAAAAGCGCGCTCGAAAAGGCCGGCATGCCCGAGCTGCCGGACGACATCGACCGCATCGCGGAGTTCGCCTTCGGACCGCTGCGCGCCGCGGTCGAGCGCAGCTTCGGCGCCGAGGCGGCGACCGATCTGCTCAAGATCCTGACACCGCTCATCAAGCGCGCGTGCGACTTCGAGAACTCCGTAGCCGCGCGCGCCAGCGCGGCGAACCCGGCGCCTGCGGCGGCAGCCGCCGTGCCCGAGGAGGGCCGGACCGTGCTCGTGGTCGACGACGAGGCGAGCGCGCGCGCGGAGCTCACGCAGCAGCTGCGCGGCCAAGGCTACGGCGTCGTCACCGCCTCGTCTGGCAACGTCGCCATCGCGGTGTGCCTGCGGCGCCGCCCCGACCTCGTCGTGGCCGACGCGGAGATGCCCGGCATCGGGGGCGCGCAGCTGACGGTGCTGTTGAAGGCGGCCTTCGGAGCGGACACGCCGCCCGTCGTGCTCCTCAGCGCGGACGGCATGGCGCCCCCGGACGTGCAGGTCGCGTGCGTGCTGCAGAAGCCGGCGACGGAAGAGGACCTCAAGCGCGCGATCGCCGCGGCGCTCGGCGCCGGCTAGCCGGCCGAGCCGCCGTGCGCCGCCAGCCCCACGCGACGAGCGCGAGGAGCGTGCCGAGCGAAGGTCCGGTGCCGGGCGCTCCCGCGCCGAAAGCGCAGCCCGCGCTCGCGCTCGCGTCGCCCTCGGGGTCGGTGCCGGAGGCGGCGCCCCCGGGCAACAGGCCGGGCGCGCCGCCCGTGCCTTCACCGACCGAGATGCCGGGGTGGAAACTGCAGTCGGCGCCGTGGGCGAAACCGTCCGCAGGCGCAAGCTCGAGCCGCGCCTCGGTCTGCGGGCCGTAGTCGCCGTCGGCCGCGATGGGATCGTCGGGGTGGTTGCCGTTCCAGAGCTCCTGGAAGGCGCGGACGTCCACGCCGCGATAGTCGACGGCACCGGCGCCCACGTAGTCGAAGTGCACCGGGTCGCTCGCCCCGAGCCACGCGAAACCGTGCGCCTCCAGCGTCGGGCGCCACAGGTCGTACGGCGACAGATCGAGCGCGAGCCCGGTCTCGTGGTTCGAGCTGCCGGGTGTCGCGGCGAGGCCGATGCCGCAGCTCCCGGCGAGGTACCAGCTGTAGAGAAGGTACTGCTGCGCCACGGTGCGCAGCATGGAGTTGACCTGCATCGAGAGCTGCGGCTCCGCCGCGGCCGCCGCGACGAAGGCGTCCCGGGCGGGCGCCTCGAGGTAGGGCAGCACCGCCCCGCCGAAGCTGACGTTCGGAAGAGCGGGCACGGCGACGTAGGCGCCCGGGCTCGAGCAGTCGCCCTGGGCGATGATCTGCAGGCTCAGGCCGGCCACGGTCGCGGTGGTGCACCCGGCGGCCGCGGCCTCGGCGACCGTGAGGGCGGCAGCGGACTGTCCCAGGCGCTCGCCCTCGGGCTCGGGCGACTCCGCACCGAGCGGCGCGCAGCCCGGGAGGCCCGCGGAGGCGGCGAGGCCGAGCGCCGCGGCCTGGAGGCGGAGCGACGTGCGCGCGCGCATGTCAGGGCTGCCGCGATGCGCCGCAGTGCGGACAGAAGGTGGCGGCGGGGTCGAGCGGGCTGAAGCAGGAGGCGCAGCGCACCTGGTCGTCGGTCGTGAAATCGAGGGTGTCGAGCGGGCCGCGCGGCGGCGGCACGGCGGTGTCGACGAAGTCCTGGACGGCGGTCACCACGTCCGCGTTGCCCGCGTCGGCGGGCAGCACGTGGATCATCGGCGTCGAGTCGCGGGGCGAGCGGGCCTCGGCGCGCACGAACACGATCTCGGCCTCGGGGCCCTCGGAGGAAGAGCTCGCGGCCGGCGTGAGGGTCCGGCGGAGGGGCTCGGGGTCGGGTCGCGGCGAGCGACTGGTGCGCCCGCGGTCGCTCTTGCGCTCGTTCGGCGCGCGCGGGACGTCGCTCTTGCGCGGGCGGTCGCTCCGGGGCTTCTCGGGCGCGGCGCCGGGGCCGGTCGAGCCCGTGGCGAAGGCGAGCACCACCACGGCCACGTTGTCGCGCGCGTGGTTCTCGCAGGCCGTGTCGACGAGCAGGCGCACCTGATCGGCCGGCGCCTTGGCGCGCTCCATGATCTCGGCGATGAGCCCGTCGTCGAGCGTGTCCGTGAGGCCGTCGGTGCAGAGGATGTAGCGATCGCCCGGGGCGACCTCGTAGGAGCCGACCGACACGCGCAGCCGCTCGCTCATGCCGAGGGCGTTGGTGACGGCGTTGCGCGGGAGCCGCGCGGCCTCCTGGTCGCTGAGGTAGGGGCGCGTCTCGAGCACGTCGTTGAGGAGCACGTGGTCGCGCGTGAGCATGTCGAGCCGCCCGGCGCGGTAGCGGTAGCAGCGGCTGTCGCCGACGTGCGCCACGTGGATCGCGCGCCGGTCGGCCGAGGGCACGACGGCCGCGATCGTGGTGCCCATGCCCTTGTGTCGGGTGGAGCTCTTGGCGACCTCGAGGACCTCGCGGTTGGCGCGCTGGATCGCGGTCGCCAGCCGGCGCGCGGCGCTCGGCAGCCCGAGCCCGTCGATCTCGGGGAGCATGGCGAAGCCCGTCTTGCTCTTCTCGAAGTGGTGGCACACGGCCGTCGTCGCGACCGCGCTCGCCACGCTGCCCGCTTGCTGCTCGCCGGCGCCGTCCGCGACCGCGTAGAGGTCGAGGTCACGCCGGACCAAGACCACGTCCTCGTTGTGGGGACGACCACCGGGGTGGGTCTCCCCGGCGGCGATCACCCGGAGGGGCACGTCGCGGCGGGGGGTCAACATGGCGGCAGTATAGGTGAGGGTGGCGAAGAGGGGTACAACCTTGGGGTGCGCCGGGTCACCCGAGCGCGCGCGCTTCAGACTCGACTTCCGCCCTTTCGGGCGAAAGTCCCGCGGCTACAGGGATCAGGCTTCAGACTTCAGGCACGAGACTCGAGGGAGCGCATCGGTCCCTCGAGCGCACGCACACGCCGCAAGCCCATCGGCCATCGCAAGCACCTTCACTTCAGCTTCTGGTCTCCCGGCTCATGCCGCGCCCCACTGTAGCCCGATGCCAGTAGCCTGAAGCCACGAGTGTCAGGCGTGGGCCGCGAGGAACGCCGCGACGACCGCCGCCACGCGTGCGTCCACGTCGGCCTGGGTCGCGCCGTGGGCGGCGAGCCAGGCCCGCGTCGCGAGGAGCGAATGGTCGCCGGTCTCGACCACGAGGAGCTCG
>JACRDA010000075.1 GCA_016212965.1 Myxococcales bacterium | reverse complement strand
GGGGCGCGCCGGGCCCCGACGCGGGGGCGGGCGGCGCCGCCGCCCGCCGCGGCGGCGACCTCGGTCGCCGCGCCGCGCCGCCCGCGGCCGCCCGCGGCTGCGAGCGCGCCCGCCTGGGGTCGCGGGGCGCACGTCGGGGGCAGGAGCAGGCGCGCCGGCTTCTGCCCCAGCATCACGGCGCGCCCTTCGGGCGTGAGGACGGCGAGCGGACGCTCCTCGCCGCTCACGGCGACCCAGCCGGCGGTCACGGTGCGGCGCAGCAAGCGCAGGAGCCACGGCTCCGGCCGGTCGCGGAGGGCGCCGAAGGTGCTCACGCTCTCGAGGCCGTAGCGCTCGAGGCGTGGGTCGGACGCGCCCGCCAGGAGCTTCACCGCGGCCCCGAGCCCGAGCCGCCGGTGGACGCGGGCCACGGCCGACAGCGCCTTGCGCACGACGAGCGCGACCTCCTCGGGGCTGGCGCCGGGCTCGGGCTCGTCCGCGCGCTCGCACTCGTCGCAGCGCCCGCAGCCGCCGAGCACCTCCGCGGCCGCGCCGAAGTAGCGCAGGATGGCGTCGTGGCGGCAGCTGCCGCCCTCGATCCAGCGCAAGAGCTCGAGGTAGAGGCCCCACTTGTGCTCGACGACCTCGGGCTCGGGCGGCCGTCCGTCGATCGGGAGCTCGAGCAGGCGCCGCCGCAGCGCGAGATCGCCCGAGCCGTGCAAGAGCAAGCCGATGGCGCGCGCACCGTCGCGGCCCGCGCGCCCCACCTCCTGGTAGTAGGCCTCGACCGAGCCGGGGGGCGCCAGGTGCACGACCGCGCGCACGTCGGAGCGGTCGATGCCCATGCCGAAGGCGTTCGTCGCGACCACGACGCGCGCGCGGCCGCTCATGAAGTCGCCCTGGACGCGCTCGCGCACGGCGCCGTCGAGGCCGGCGTGGTAGGCGACGGCGCGGTGCCCGCGGGTGCGCAGGCGCTCGGCCTCCGCCTCGGCGGCGGCGCGCGTGGGCGCGTAGACGATGGCGCTGTCGGCGCCCGCCGGCGCTGGTCCGAGCGCCTCCGCGAGCACGGCGTCGACCGCGTGGCGCCGCTCGCGCGCGCTCTCGGCCTCGAGCGCGCGGAGCACGAGGTTCGGCCGCGCGAAGCCGTGCACGATCTGGGGGGTGTCGGGCGGCAGGCCCAGCCGCTCGAGGATCTCGTCACGCACGACCGGCGTCGCGGTGGCGGTGCAGGCGAGCACGCGCGCGCGCGGCTTGCGCGCGAGCAGGCGGCCGATCGCGAGGTAGTCGGGGCGGAAGTCGTGCCCCCACTCGGCGATGCAGTGCGCCTCGTCGATGGCGATGAGGGGCACCTCGAGCGTGGCGAGCGTCGCCTGCAGGCCCCCGTGGCCGAGGCGCTCGGGCGCGACGTAGACGAGGTCGTACTGCCCGGCGGCGAGTGCGGCCGTGCGGCGACCGAGCTCGCCCGGCTCGAGGGTCGAGGCGAGGTAGGTGGCCCGCACGCCGCGCGCCGCGAGCGCGGTCACCTGATCGTGCATGAGGGCGATGAGCGGCGAGACGACGAGCGTCGTTCCGCGGAGCACGACGGCGGGCAGCTGGTAGGTGAGGCTCTTGCCGCCGCCGGTGGGCGCGACGAGCAGCAGGCGGCCGCGCTCGAGCAGGGTCGCGACCGCCTCGCGCTGACCGGGGCGGAAGCGCTCGTAGCCGAGGCGGGCGAGCGCGGCGTCGAGCACGTCGTCGCCGGGCTCGCCGCCGGCGTGCTCGTGCGCGCGCTCCACCATGGCGGGCGTGTCGCCGGGGACGGGCGGGACGTCAAGCGGCGTGCGCGCGCGCCGGGGCGCCGGAGGCTCCGGCGGAGTGCGGGGGCCGAGGTGGCCCGGCGGCAGGGGTCGCGGGTCGAGGGAGGGCCGAATGGAGCTTGGGGCTGAGCACATGCTCCATGAGTCGGCCGAGCCCGAGTCGCAGTTGCGGGCGCGCCGGCCGCCCGTGCGCCGGCTCCGGGCTCACGAGCGCGCGACGGCGTCGGCGAGCAGCGGCGCCACGGACACCACCGTGCCGCCCGCGGCGGCGAGCCTGCGGCTGCCGGGGTGCGAGTTCGTCCCGGACACCGACGCGATGAGACCGCCCGCGAGGAGCCGGTCGAGCGCATCCCCGGGCAGGACCAGGTGGCTCGCGACCGCGTGCACCTCGAGCGCGCCGGCGCCGAGGTAGGCGCGCGCGGCCTGCACCAGCGAGGAGCCCGTCCGAATCATGTCGTCGTAGATGACGACGACCTTGCCCGAGACGTCGGCGTTGATGCCGGTGACGCCGAGCTTGCCGGTCCGAGCGTCGCGCCGCTTGTAGACGAAGGCCGGCTCGGCCGCCAGGCGCCCCGCGAGGCCCTCCACCCACTTGGCGCGCCCGGCGTCCGTCGCGCCGAGCACGTAGGGGCGCCCCGCGGCGGCGCGCTCGACGAGCGGACCGACGAGCGGCGCGCCGTAGATGTGGTGGGTCACGTGCCAGTCCGAGAAGTAGAACTGGATGCCGTCCGTGTGCAGATCGAAGAGAAAGACGCGCGTGCCGCCCTCGCACGGCGGCACGGCCGAGATGAGCCGGGCGCGCGTCTTGGCGGTCACGACCTCGCCGGCGCGGACGGCGCGCTCCATCGTCGAGTAGCCGAAGTACGGCATCACGATCGACAGCGAGCGCGCACCGGCGCTCGAGATGGCGCACGCGATGTCGTAGAGCTCCAGCCAGTCGGTCTCGTGCGGCGTGCCGCCGAGCAAGACCACGTCCCGGGCGCGCGGATCGTCGACCACCCGCCGGTAGCACTCGCCGTCCGGGAAGGTGCGGTGCTCGACCGTCGCCGCTTCGTAGCCGCCCGCCGTGCGGAGCTCCGCGGCGAGGTCGGCGTAGGCTTCGATGTGGAAGAGCAGCTTCTGCGCCATGGCCACGGGCTTTACCACGGCTGCCGGCGGTCGGCCGGGAGCGTGAAGAGCACGCTCTGCATGCCGCCCGGCTCCTCGGCCGACGCCGGGAAGTCCACGGGCGGCGGCAGCGCTTCGAGCTCTGCGCTCGGGCCGGACGCGGCGGGGGAGCCGGGCGCCCCGCCCGCGGCGTCGGCGAGCGCCCCGCGCAGGATGGCGAGGAAGCGCGTCCCGTCGATGCCGTGATGGTTGAGGCACGCGAGCAGGGCGCCGCCCGGCGCGAGGCAGCCGAGGGCGTACGCGGCGGCCGCGCGGTAGTCGCGCTCGGCGGCGAAGCGGCCGCCCTTCGTCTGCGCAAAGCTCGGCGGATCGAGCACGACGAGGTCGAAGGCGGCCTCCGGGTCGCGCGCCGCGCGCCTCGTCGCCCGGGCGAGCCAGCGCAGCGCGTCCTCGCGCAACAGAGCGTGGGTCTCGCCCGCGAGCTCGTTGTGCGCGAGGTTCCGGCCGGCCCAGGCGAGCGCCGGCGCCGACACGTCGACCGTCACGGTGCGCTGCGCGCCGCCCACCGCCGCCGCCACCGTGAAGGCGCCCGTGTAGCCGAAGAGGTTCGCCACGCGCGCCGCCCGTCCGTCGCGCGCGCGGGCCCGGACCCGCGCGCGGTTGTCGCGCTGATCGAGGAAGAGCCCGGTCTGCAGCCCGGCGCCGAGCCGCACCTCGAAGACGAGCCCCGCCTCGCGCACGAGCAGGGTCTCGGGCGCATCCTCACCGCGCACGGCTCGCGGCGGCGCGAGCGCGAGCCGGTCCGCCTCCGAGAGGCGCGCCGCATGGCGCGGTCGGCGCTTCAGGTACACGCCCCGCGCGCCGAGTGCGTGTGCGGCGTCGACCCAGGGCTCCGGCGCGGCGAGCTCCGCCGGCACCCCGAGCACGAGGAACTCCCCGTAGGCGTCGAGCGTCACCCCCGGGACGCCGTCGGCCGCGCCATTCGCGAGCCGCACCGCCTCGTACCGCTGGCGCAGCTCCCGCCGCCGCGCGGCCGCCGCCGCGAGTAGATCCCCTGCCGTCCGCCGCGGAGCGCGTGCCATCGCCCGAGCCTAGAACGACAAACGGGTTGAGTCCTGCTGCAATCCCCGATCTTCCGGGATCTTCGCGCCGTACTCCCTCCGGACTCCTCGACGTACGGCGAGTACGCCTCCGTCGTCCTCCCGTCCGTGCGACCCGAACCTCACGAAACCTCGTGGATTTCGCGACGGACTCAAGCCGTTCGTCGTTCTCGTCGCGACCGTCACGCGCCCGAAGCACAAGCGCGCCGCGCCTCCCAGGCGCGCAGCAGCTGCCACTGGGTCGGCGACATGCGCGCGAACGGTCGCTCGCGCTTCACGAGCCCGAACGCCTCGGCTGCGTCCCGCGCCCGACCGCGCAGGACGAGCACGGCTGCCACCACGCAGGCCGAGCGCCCGTGGCCGAAGGCACAGTGCACGTAGGCCGTGCCCTCGTGGGTCGCGACGCGCTCGACGAGCGCCGTGAAGGCGTCGAGGGGCGGGGCCGTGCCAGCGAGCGCGGGCACCGACGCGTAGGCCGCGACGCGCCGCGCGAGCGGGGCCGAGAGCTCCGCCGTGAGGTCGACGAGCAGGGTCGTGCCGGGGGGCAGCTCGTGCGCCCCCGGGCGCCGGCCGAGCAAGAGGTCGGGCAGGATCGCGTGGTAGACGGGCTCGCGTGAGAAGCGCCGCACGAGGCGCAGGATGCCGAGCGTGAGGCCGAGGTACGGCCAGTGGTGCGGGCGCGAGCGCCAGCCGAGCGCGCCGTCGGGGCGCTTGCCGAACAGGTGCGGGTCCCCGCGCAGGTACGCGAGCGCCACGAGCGCGAGCGAGGCCGCCGGCCAACCGAGCACAACGCCGAACGGCCACGCGCTCACGGCCCCGAGCCCGCAGAGCGCGGCGAGCAGGCTCCAGCCGACGGCGATCGGGACGGAGCGCGAGGCTCCGGGCGGCGCGGGCGCTTGGGGCATGGGGCAGGACGGAGCCTGCGGACGGCTCAGGGCTTGATGATCTCGGTGCCGGGCGGCGGCTCGAACTTGAACTCGTCGTCCGAGACCTCGCCGGGCTCGCTCATCTCGACGAAGTCGAAGCGGTTCCGGTTGCCCTGCGCGTCGGTGACGAGCACGCGCCGGATCGCGGCCGGCTGCTTCTGCAGGAGCAGCGCCTTGTCGATGTAGAAGAGGACGCTGTCGTAGGCCGGGTTGGGCTCGCGCGGCTTGCCCACGATGACCGGCCCGCCGTCCCACTTGGCCTTGTCGTTGAACGTGAAGGTGAAGGACGGCCGCAGCCCCTTGCCCATGATGAAGGCGAAGGCGCCCGGGTACTCGGTCGCCGCGAGCGGCTGCTGGAACATCTGCGCGTTCTCGGCCTCGTAGACCCGGATGAGGCTGCCGTCCGAGACCACGCGGTTGTTGTTCGGCGGGTCGTAGCGGAAGGACAGCTTGTTCGGGCGCACCACGACGACGACCCCCGTCGAGTCCTTCGTGATGCCGGCGATCTTGGCCTTGTACTGCTGCTTGAAGGTCGCCCGGAAGCGCTTGAGCGGGGCGTAGATGTCGTCGACCTGCTGCGCCACCTCGTCCGCCGAGCCCGGCACGGGCGGCTCCGGGACGATGTCCGGACCGGTCGCGCCGGCGGGTGCGCTCGAGGCGACGGGGGGCGCGCTCGACGCGGCCGACGCGGGCGGCGGGGCGGAGGGCGGTGGGTTGGGCGGATCGCCCGACGGCAGGCCCTTCGGCGGCGGGCTCGGCGTCTGGCCCGAGCTCGTCGCGGGCGCGGGGCTCGCCGACGCGCTCGCGGTCGGCGGGCCGTCGACCGAGGCGGAGGCGCTCGTCCCGGCGCTCGTCCCGGCCCCACTCGCCGCGGCGGAGGCGCTCGGCCCGCTCGTCGCGCTCGTGGCGCCCGGCGCCGAGCGGGTGCTCCGGCTCGTGCTCGACGACGGCGCATCGTCCTTGCAGGCGGACAGGCAGAGGACCGTGGCGAGGAGCGCCGTCGCAGTTCGTCGCAGCTGTTTCATGGTGGGTTTCTTCGTCGCGGGGGTCGAGCGGCGCGCGCACCCTTTACGTCGCCGCCGGGACGACGACAAGGCGAGCCTCGGAGGCGCCTGGTCTTTGAGACGAACGAGGCGTAGCACGTGGTCTCGCCGAGAACGGCGCCTTCGTGCGCGCCCTTACGGCGGCGCGCTCCCGATGGCGGAAGAGTGCTCCGGGCGGCATGGCCGTGGGCCGTCGGCTGTTGACGCTCAGCGCGGCCGGGCCGCGTAGCGCCGGTGCTCGACCATCAGGCAGTGCCCCTCGACGACCGCGATCCCGGCCGCCCGGAGCGCTGCCGCGAAGGCGTCGTCGCGGATGCCGAGCTGCAGCCACACCGCGCGGGGCCGCGGCGCGAGCGCCAGGATCTCCGGCAGGTGCCCCGCGAGGGCCTCGCTGCGGCGGAACACGTTCACGAGATCGACGGGCTCGCCGAGCTCGGCGAGCGAGCCCCGCACCCGCTCGCCGAAGAGCTCCCGTCCCGCGTAGGCCGGGTTGACCGGGAGCACCCGATAGCCGTGCGCGTGCATGTGCTCGGGCACGTAGAAGGCCGCGCGGCTCGGCTCCGGGTGGGCGCCGAGCACGGCGATGCAGCGCGTCGCGGCGAGGACCTGCGTGATCTGCGAGCCGTCCTCGGTCACGGTCCCACCACGTTGAGCACGTAGTCGCCCGAGCCCGAGCTGAAGCCGTCGACGAACACGACCACCCGCTGACCGGCCGCGAGCGTCACCACGACCTCGGACTGGAGCCCGTACGTGTCGTCGTTGCAGCCGAGCTCGGCGCCGTTGCAGTCGGTGTCGCGCACGTAGAGCAGGGTGTCGAAGCTCGAGCCCACCGTGTCGAAGGTGTAGGTGCCCGCGGCGGTCGCCTCGAAGGCGAAGGTGTGCTCGGGCGCGCCCGAGCCGCCGCACCCACCACCCCAGAGGTTCGGCTCGCTCACGGTCGAGCCGCTCACGGTCGCCGGGTAGCTCGTACCGAGATCCGACTCGGGGCAGCCGTCCTTCACGTTCAGCGTCACGTCGCCGCTCGCGCCCTTGCCGTCGACGAACAGGACGACCTGCTCCCCGGCGGCGAGCAAGAGGACGAGCTGGGACGCCGGGCCGATGCCCGGCCCCTCGTCGTTGCAGGCGAGCTCGGCGCCCGAGCAGCTCGCGCCGCGGGCGTAGAGCACGGTGTCGAATGCCGAGCCCGCGGTGTCGAAGGCGTACGCACCCGCGGCCGGCGCGGTGAAGAGGAAGCTCGCCTCGGGCGAGCCGGTGCCGCCGCACGAGCCGGCTCGGGCCGGAGCGAGGCCGGCCGTGGTGTCGGTCGCGGTCTGGGGCACCGCGCTGCCGAGGTCACGCGCCGGACACGGCGGAGCGGGGCTCACGTGGAGTGTGAAGGGGCCCGCGTCGGCGGGCTGCGCGCCGTCGACGAGCACCACCACCGTCTGCCCCGCGGTGAGAGACAGCACGGCCATCGAGGTGTTGGCGCCCCCGCTCTGATCGTCGCAGGCGAGCTCCGCGCCCCCGCAGCCGCCGTCGCGCACGTGGAGCACGGTGTCGAAGGCCGTGCCGACGGTGTCGAGCACGTAGTCGCCGGTCGCCGGCGCCGTGAAGGTGAAGCTCCGCTCCGGTCCGGCGCCGCCGCAGCTGCCGCTGCGCACCGGCAGCGCGCCCTGGGTCGTGTCGGCGACGGACTGGGGCACCGTGCTGCCGAGGTCCGCGTCGGGGCACGCGGGCGCCGGGCTCACGTGGAGCTCGAAGGCGCCCGCGTCCGCCGAGCTCTGGGCGTCGACGACCACGACGACCGTCTGGCCCGCGGCGAGCTCGGCCGCGAGGAACGAGGTGCCCCCGCCCCCGCCCTCGTCGTCGCAGGCGAGCTCGACTCCGCCGCACACGCCGTCCAAGAGGTAGAGCACGGTGTCGAAGGCCGAGCCGACCGTGTCGAAGAGGTAGGTCCCGGCCGAGGGGGCGGTGAAGGCGTACGTCTGCTCGGCGCCGTATCCGCCGCAGCTCCCGCTCGCGTTGCCCGCGCCGCCGGCGTTGGTCCCGCTCGTCGTCTGGGGGACGGTGCTCCCGAGATCGGTCTCCGGGCACGGCGGGAGCTCGCTCACGTGGAGCGTGTAGCTGCCGCTCGCGCTGCCGTAGCCGTCCACCACGACGAGCACCTGCTCGCCCTGCGCGAGCGGCACGCTCAGCTGCGACTGCACGCCCACGTAGTCGTCGTTGCAGGCGAGCTCCGCGCAGCTCGAGGCGTGCACGTGCAGGACGGTGTCGAAGCTCGAGCCGACCGTGTCGAAGACGTAGGTCGCGGTCGCGGGCGCGGTGAAGGTGTACGAGACGTCGCTCCCGCCCGAGAGCCCGCAGCCGGGCGTCAGCGAGTCCGCGGCGCCCACGTTCGAGCCGCTCGCCGTCTGGGGGACGGCGCTTCCGAGGTCGGTGAGGCCGCAGGCGCCGCACATTCCGCCGACGCACCCGCAGGAGCCGTTGCTGCACTGCTGACCGGGCGGGCAGGCGTCGACGCAGCTGCCGCAGTGTGTCGCGTCGGTGAGGGTGTCGAAGCAGCCGTCGGGGCACGCATCGAGCCCGCCCGTGCAGGTGCAGGTCGAGGCGGTGCAGGTCTGGTCCGGCCCGCACGCGTGGCCGCAGGTCTGGCAGTTGTCCGGGTCGTTCGTCAGATCCACGCACGCCCCGAAGCAGTTCGCGAGCGGCGCGCAGTCGAGGTTGCAGAAGCCTCCGCTGCAGATCTGCCCCGGCGCACACGCGATGTCGCAGTTGCCGCAGTGCGCCTCGTCGCTGAGGGTGTCGAAGCAGCCGTCCGGGCAGCTCGTGAGGCCGCTGCCGCAGGTGCAGACGTAGAGCGAGCACGTCTGGCCCGGGGCACAGACGTGGCCGCAGGTGTTGCAGTTGTCGGGATCGCTCGCGAGGTCCACGCAGACGCCGCCGCAGCTGGTCTCGCCGCTCGGGCAGCTCTGGCACTGGCCTGCCTGGCATACGAGGCCCGGCGGGCAGGCGTGGTCGCAGCTGCCGCAGTGGGCCGCGTCGATGTCGGTGTCGACGCACGCCCCGCCGCAGTCCTCGAGGCCGAGCGCCGCGCAGCTCGCGGCACTGCCGCCCTCCCCGCCCGCGCCGAAGTCGTCGTCGCTCACGCCTTGCGCGCAGGCCGCGAGGCCGAGCCCCAGCGACACCATCATTCCCCGGATGAAGCCATCACCAAGCATGTTCGCTCCCGTCGTCGTCGCCCCGGTCACGGACCGAGCGAGGCGTCCCAGTCGTCCGCAGCGCCCGTGTCCGCGGCGCGCCGCACGCCCACCGTCAGCGGCACTTGGCCGACTTCAGCAACGTCATCACGACGCTGCCGCCCTGGCAGTCGCCCACCGCCTGCAGCTTGTTGTCCTTGCTCCCGGGCGGGAAGGTGCCGCGGTTCCCACCGGTGGCCTCGCCGGCGCTCGTGCCGCCGCTGCAGGTCGAGGCCATCGCGATCTCGCAGGTGGCGGGCAGGTCGCAGTCGTTCGCGAACCACACGGTGCAGAGACCACCGTCGCACTCGCTCTCGGCCTTGACGCAGCCCTTGCCGGTCTCGACCGCCTCGCGCAGCGGCTTCGGCGGCGCGGTCGGCTTGGGCGGCGCCGGAGTCGGCGGCGGGGGTGGTGGCGGCGAGGCGCAGGCAGCCCCGAGCAGCACTGCCACCACTCCGGTCACCCTTGTCACGAAAGCTCCCACCTGGCTCGCGTTGCGCATCGCTCTGGCCCTCCTCGCTGGAGAGTGACTCGTCACCGCGCCTGGCCCCGCTGCTGATCGGGCTCGAGCCCCGAGCGCGCAGCGCCACGGCGCGCAGATTCTATATCAGAATCCCCCCGTCGCGGCTCGCGCGGCGGTAGGCTGACCCCGCTCCCGATGGCTCGCCCCACGCACCCCCGCATCGCGCTGCGGGCGCCTGCCGCGCGCCTCGCGGCGCTCGCGCTGCTCTGCACGGGCTGCGGGCCGACACCCGCGGAGGTCGGCGCCGCGATCCTCATCGCGGCGCCGGTGACGCTCCTGACCATTCTCGCGCTCCACGTGCCCCTCGTGCGGCTGTGGCAGCGGTCGCGCCCCGAGGTGGCGCTCGGCGCACCGCGCGCGCTCGTCGCGGCCGGCGTGCTCGTCGTCGTGGCTGCGGTCGCAGCGCTCGTCGCCGCGTCCGGCGACGAGGTGCCGGCGCTCGCCCTGCTCGCCTTCTGGCTCGTCGGGACCTTCACGCTCCTCGTCGATCTGATCGTCTGGCGGCTGCTCTTTGCGCTCGCGCCCGCGCGCGCCCCCTTGGCGCCGCTCATCGCCGTCGGCCTCACCCACTGGCCCGCCCCGTTGCTGCTCGCCCAGGGCAGCGACACCGGGAGCGATCTGCTCGGCGCGACCCTGCTCGTCTACGTGTACGGCTCCGCGTACGGCGTCGTGCCCGCGCTGGCCTATGTCGCGGCGGTCGTCGAGGCAGTCGTGCGCGGCGCGCGCGCCCCGACCCTGGACAGCCAGGTCACGGCAATTCGGCCGGAGGAGCCAGGCGCGCCTCCCTGAGAGCGTGCCGCGCGGTGCGCTGGCTCAGCCCACCACGAAGTTGATGATGCGTCCGGCGACGTAGATGAACTTCTTCACCGTCTTGCCGGCGAGCTGCTGCGCGACGCCGTCGACCGCGCGCGCCGCCGCCTCGGCTGCCGCCGCGTCCGCCCCGCGCGCGATGCGCACCGTGCCGCGCGTCTTGCCGTTCACCTGCACGCCCATCTCGAGCGTGTCGTCGACCGTGAGCGCCTCGTCCCAGCTCGGCCACGGCTCGTGCGCGAGCGACGCCGTGTGCCCGAGCTTCTGCCACAGCTCCTCGCCGAGGTGCGGCGCGAAGGGCGAGAGGCACAGCGTCAGGACGTGGAGCGCCTCGCGCGGCACCTCGGGCTTGCCCATCAGGTGGTTCGTCAGCACGATGAGTGCCGCGATGGCGGTGTTGAAGGCCATGCGCTCGACGTCCTGCGTGACCTTCTTCGCCGTCTTGTGGACGAGCCGGCGCGTCTCCTCGTCGCACTCCGCGACGAGCGGCCGGTGGGCGAGCGCGTAGACGCGCTCGCGGAAGCGCACGACGCCCGAGATCTGCGAGGTCTGCCAGGGCTTCACCGCCTCGAGCGGCCCCATGTACATCTCGTACATGCGCAGGGCGTCGGCGCCGTAGTGGCGCACGATGTCGTCCGGGTTGACGACGTTGCCGCGCGCCTTCGACATCTTCTCGCCGTCCTCCCCGAGGATCATCCCCTGGTGGACGAGCTTCTTGAACGGCTCGGGGTCCTTCACGTGGCCGAGGTCGAAGAGCACCTTGTGCCAGAAGCGGGCGTAGAGCAGGTGCAGGACGGCGTGCTCGGCGCCCCCGACGTAGAGATCGACCGGCATCCAGGCGCGCTCGGCCTCGGCGCTCCACCCGACGGCGGTGTTGCCGGGGTCGAGGAAGCGCAGGTAGTACCAGCAGCTCCCCGCCCACTGCGGCATCGTGTTGGTCTCGCGCGCGTACCAGCGCCCGTCCTTCTGGAAGAAGCGCCAGTCCCGGGCGCGTGCGAGGGGGCCGGCCGGGTCGTCGCCCGGCTTGAAGTCCGACAGCTCGGGGAGGCGCAAGGGCAGCTCGGCCGCCTCGAGCGGGACCGGCTGGTCGTACCGGATGCGGTGCGCCGCGCCCGCCCGCGGATCGCCCTTCGGGTCGTCGAGCTCGACCGGGAAGTAGATCGGGATGGGCTCGCCCCAGTAGCGCTGGCGCGAGAACACCCAGTCGCGGAGCTTGTACTGCACCTTCGCGCGGCCGAGCCCCTCTGCTTCGAGCCAATCCGTGATCTTCTTCTTGGCCGCAGGCGGCTCGAGCCCGTCGAGCGTGCCCGAGTTCACGAGCTCGCCGACCTCGTGGCTCGTGTACGCCGCGCGCGCCACGTCGCCGCCCTTCACGACCTCGACGATCGGCAGCTCGAACTTCTTCGCGAAGTCGAAGTCGCGCTCGTCGTGGGCCGGCACCGCCATGATGGCGCCCGTGCCGTAGCCCCAGAGCACGTAGTCCGCGACCCAGATGGGGACCGGCTTGCCGGTGGCGGGGTTGACGGCGTAGCTGCCGGTGAAGACGCCGGTCTTGTCCTTCTTCGCGAGCCGCTCGCGCTCGGCGCGGTTCTTCGCATCGATGACGTAGCGCTCGACCTCGGCGCGCCGCTCGGCCGTCGTGAGCGACGCGACGAGCGGGTGCTCGGGCGCCAGCACGCAGTAGGTCGCGCCGAAGAGCGTGTCGGGGCGCGTCGTGAAGATCCAGAAGCCCGCGTCGTCACCGGTGCCCGTCTTGCCCTCGATGCGGAAGAACGCCTCGGCGCCCTCGCTCCGACCGATCCAGTCGTTCTGCATCGCGAGCGTGCCGGCCGGCCAGTCGAGCCCCACGAGCTCCTGCGCCAGCCGGTCGGCGTAGGCCGTGATCTTGAGCATCCACTGCCGCAGCGGGCGGCGCTCGACCGGGTGTTGGCCGCGCTCGCTCTTGCCGTCGATGACCTCCTCGTTCGCGAGCACCGTGCCGAGCGCGGGGCACCAGTTCACGGTGACCTCGGCCTGGAAGGCGAGCCCGAGCTGGTAGAGCTCGAGGAAGATCCACTGCGTGAAGCGCACGTAGCCCGGGTCGGTCGTGTCGATCTCGCGCGACCAGTCGTACGAGAAGCCGAGCATCTTCAGCTGGCGCTTGAAGGTCTGGATGTTGCGCGCCGTCGTCGCCGAGGGGTGCGTGCCGGTCTCGATCGCGTGCTGCTCGGCCGGCAGGCCGAAGGCGTCCCAGCCCATGGGGTGCAGGACGTCGTGCCCGCGCATGCGCCAGAAGCGCGCCATGATGTCGGTCGCCGTGTAGCCCTCCGGGTGCCCCACGTGCAGGCCCGCGCCGGACGGGTAGGGAAACATGTCGAGCACGTAGCGCTTCTCGCGGCCGGCCCGGCGCTCGGTGCGGAAGGTCTGGTGCTCCTCCCAGTAGGCCTGCCACTTCGCCTCGATCGCGCGGTGGTCGTAGCGGATCTCGCTGTCGCGTCGCTCGCTCGGCTCGGCGTCGGAGCGCGCGGCGGTCGGGTCGTGGTCGCTCGTCATGGGGCCCGTTCTCTAGCATCGACGCGGCGCGTCGCGTAGGGGGCCGCCCCGCGGGCCGTGCGCGCCCCTCGGTCTCGTCGTGACCCGCACGACCGCCCGCGCTGCGCGTGCGGTCGCTGGCGTCAGGTCGCCTCAGGCGCGCGGACGCCGGAGCCGCCGGCCGAGCGCCCCGAGGCCGAGGAGCGCGGCGAGGGCCGCCACGCCGGTGTCTCTGCGGGAGGAGCCGGGCACCACGCACCCGCAGCTGCCATCCTCGGTGATCTCCGCGCCTGCGCCGGGGGGCACGCAGTCGCCGATCGTCGTGTCGGGGGAGGTGCACGCGAGGGTCGTCGGGCAGCCGTTGCCGCCCAGGCCGCGGCAGCCGTCGATGCAGATGCTCTCGACCGACTCGCACACGCGGCCGCTCGTCGGCCCGCCGCAGTCGCTGTCGGCGACGCAACCGCAGTGCACGGTCAGGCCGCTGCCGGCGACGCACACGGGTCCGGCCGGATCGGCCGCACAGCGGTCGGCGTTGCCCGCCGGGCCGAGCGTGCAGAGCGCGCAGACGCCGGCACCGGTGTCGCACACCGGTGTGTCGCCGTCGCAGCGCGTGTCGTTCGTGGCCGAGCACTCGCCACAGGCGCCGCTCGGCTGGCACGCCGGCGCCGCCGGATCGGGGCAGTCGGCGTCGGAGGCGCAGCCCACGCAGGTGTGGGTGACCGGATCGCAATGGGGCGCGTTGCCGCTGCACTCGGCGTCGGTGTCGCACTCGTAGACCACGATGGTCGTCGGCTGATCGCCGGGGGTGAGCGGGTCGCCGTCGGAGTACCAGCTCTTCTCCGGCGCACCGGCCTCGCCCGTGGCGGTGAGGATCGCCTGGTTGGCGATGACGCCGCTGTCGACCGTCACGGTCGCACGGAAGCGCACGACCACCGTGCCGCCGACCGGGACGGTGCCGCCGAAGACCGCGCCGGCGCCGGAGCCCACGCGCCAGGTCACCGTGCGGGTGGCGGTGGCGTAGTCGCCCTCGTCGTCGCCGGCCGCGTCCGTCTTCGCACCGACGGCGCCCCCCTGCACGATCTCGATGGAGCCCGGCACGAGGGCGAGCCCCGGCTCGAGCACGTCGGTGAGCTCGGTGTCGGTCGCGGCGTCGTTGCCGGCGTTCTCCGCGGCAATGGTGTACTCGAGGGTGTCGCCCTGGAGGAGCGCGCCGCCGTCGAGATCGACCACGTCCTTCGTCATGCCGTGGAAGTCGGGGGCGAGCGACGCGACCGACGTGACGAAGCCGCCGAGGAAGAAGATGTCGAGCGTCGAGTCGGCGCCCACCACGCACGACGTGTCGCCGGCGGACAGCAGGCTCGTCACGTCGGCGGTGTCGAGGTCGTAGCCCGCCATCGAAGCGGGCTCGCCCGTCAGCTGGGGCACGTCCCAGGCGCCCGAGACGGGCGCTCCGTCGCGGCTGCGCGACGAGTTGAAGAAGTTGTCGGCCGGGTTCTCGGCGTTGGCGATCTGGGTGCCGTTGAGCGTGAAGTGATCGCCCGCGTAGATGGGGTCGCCCTCGTAGGCGAAGGCGCTCATGCGCGCGGTGAACCCCTGCGGCACGAGGAAGCCCGTCAAGAGCACCTCCGCGCTCCCCTGGCCAGGCACGCCCGGGTCGAGGGGCGTGAAGCTGTCGAAGAGCGCGAGGTTGCGCAGATCGTCCGCGGGGTTGTCGTAGAACACGACCAGCGTCCAGGCCGAGAACACGCGGTCGACGTCCTGGCCGACGAGGTCGATGCCCTCCACGTCGCTGACGCGGAAATCCCCCGCTCCCCACTGGGCGACGAACTCGGTCGCGTCGCCGGAGGCCTGGTAATAGTACCAGTCGGGATGGGACGCGAACGGGTAGGGCACCACCCACGTCGCGTCGGCGAAGATGCTCTGCTGCGGCCCGAACAGCCAGTCGAGCGTCGCGTCCGTGTCGGGCGTGGCCCCCACCTTGAGCGCCGCCCAGTAGAGGCGCGCGTAGGTCACGGTCGAGCCGGGGGGCAGGGTCAGCGTGGCCGAGGTGCGCGCCTGCGTGGCGGTGATCGACGCGTCGGCGACGTCGTCGCGCCACCAGAGATCGGGCGCGCCGTCGGCGACGTTGAGCTGTCCGCCGCACGAGGCCGTCGCGCCGGCGGGCGCCGGCAGGCCCGCGCCGCAATCGAAGCCGAGCGTGCTGCCGAAGACGACGACGTCGCCGTGCAGGTCCTCCTGGTGGCGCAGCACCGGATCGGCTGCGCCGGCGGCGCCGGGCGCGAGGGCGGCGACGCTGGCGAGGAAGAGGCTCGAGATGCGGCGGCGGAGGGGGCGATGGGTGGGCACGGTGACGCGACTCTACTCGCGCCCGGCCGCCGCGGAAACAGCGGGGCGCGGGCAGGAGGCCACGGGGTGCGAGCCGCCGGCGCGCGCCCGCGCGTCCAAGCCAAGACGGTGTCATGAAGTACTGGCGAACCCTGTTCGAGGGTGAGGCGCTGACGCGCCACGCCGCCTGGCTCGCGTCGGCGGCCTGGGGCAAGCGCCTCATCGTCGACCGCGAGGCGACGAAGCTCGCCCAGCTCGTCGGCTACGACCTCCGGCTCGCGGGGCTCTTCGACGCGACGCTGTCGCTCTGCAACTTCACGCTGGCGACGCTGACGGGCCTCGAGGTCGAGCGCTCCACCTTCGACAAGTGCGAGCTCGAGTTCGCCAAGCTCGACAGCGCGCGCTTGACCGACTGCACGTTCCGCGCTTGCCACGCGGTCGGGGTCCACCTCGAGCGGGCGAAGATCCTCCGTGGCGCCTTCCCCGACACCTCGCTCGCACGCACCGGCTGGGAGGGCGCCGAGGCGGTCGAGGTCGACTTCCGCGGGACCTACTTCGGCCGGGCCCGGCAGGGCCACGCGCGCTTCGTGCGCTGCGATCTCCGCGGCGCCGACTTCGCGCAGGCCGAGCTCGCCGGCGCCGTGTTCGAGGGCTGTGACCTCCGCCTTGCGAAGCTTGCGGAGGCCGCCCTCGCCGGGGCCGTGTTCCGCGACTGCCGGGGCGTGACCTAGCGCTCGGCGCTCGACTTCGCGGCGTGGAGGCGCTCGCGCAGGGCGCCCACCGCCTCGTCGACCCGATTCTGGCGGCTCACCCACGGGCGCACGGTGATGTCGATGGAGGCGATGGCGCGCTGGTCGCCCTCGGCCACGGCGCGCGGCAGGAGGTCGACCTTCTTGTCGCAGCGTGCCTCCCGGAGGTCGAAGGCGATGGCGACGGCGGGTGACATGCGGGCGCGTACCTCCGGGTCGCGGAGCAGCTCGGCGGCCCGCCGCGAGGTGGGCGCGACGCCGCTCCGCTCGACGAAGGCGTAGAGGACGTCCGGGCCGCCGTCGGCGAGGCCGATGGCGCGGGACACCTCGTCCGAGCGCGGGTGCAGCTCGCGCACGAGCGCCGTCATGACCTCGGTTGCGAGCTCGCGCCCGGCGGCGTCCCCGAGGGCCGCCGCGTCCTTGTCGAGGAGCTCGAGCATGGTGGACGCGACGTCGTCCCAGCGAGCCTTGCCGATGGCCTCGGTCACCCGTGCGCGCAGCTCGGCCCTCTGCCGGGGATCGAGGGGAGCCACCGGCGCCACGGCCGCGCTCGCGGATTCGCTCGGCACGACGTCGGCGCTTGCAGAGGCGTCGGGCACGACGTCGGCGCTCGCGGGGGCGACCGGTGGGTCGGCGCTCGCGGAGGCAGCCGGCACGACGTCGGTGCTCGCGCTCGGCGGCGGCGAGGATACCGTCGGCGGCGGGGCGGTCGGCGGAGCCTCCGGGGCGGAGGCGCGTGTCGGCTCGGTCTTTCGTGGCTCCGAACGCGCACCGGGCGCGGGCTCGGGCGTGCGATCGCGACCCACGACGACCCACGCCACGGCGCCCGCGACGAGCGCCAACCCGACGAGCCAGGGCAGCGGCGACGCGCGGCGTCCCGGCCGGGGGCTCGGCACTGCGGGCACGGCCGGCGCGGGTGCGCTCGGCTCCTCGGCGCGACGCTTCTTCTTCTTCTTGC
>JACRDA010000074.1 GCA_016212965.1 Myxococcales bacterium | reverse complement strand
GCGCCGTAGCCGCCGGGCGCCGGGGGCGCGGGCGGTGCGCCGTAGGGCGCCGCGGGGGCGGGCGGTGCGCCCGGAGGCACCGCGCCCTGCCCCATCAACATCGTGCCCTTGAACTTCGGCGTAGCCGCACCGGCGACATTGAAGCCGCACTTCACGCACGCGGCCACGGTGTCGACATTCTGCGTGCCACAGTTGGGACAGAACACCAGTCACCTCCTCATGAGCCCGTGAACGCAGTCCCCGCGCGGGGACGCGCGGGGAGAAGGGAGCGCCCTGAGCCGGACCGGCTCAGCAGCGCTCGCTCGTGGCCTTCCCCGCTGGCCGGCCTCCCGGCGCCCCGAGGGCGCCGGGCGGCTGAACGTTCGCACCCCGCCGAGCGCGAGGTGGGCCGCAGCGTAGTCAAACGTGGCGCCGAACCTCAAGCGAAAGCCGCGGGCGTGACGCGGCGCGACCAAAAAAAAACCTCCGTGGCGCCACGACTTGCGCACCCGACGCCGCACGCGTGGCGGCGGTGGTCCGGCCTTGACAGCGTCGGTGCACGGTTACTAGCGTCGCGGCGCTCTCATGCTCCGCCGCAGCTCCGGCCGCGTGCTCGGAGCCGGGGCGAGCGCTCGTCTCTTCAGGACCGGCCTCGGCCGCCGAGAGCCTCCACCACCTGCAGGTCGCCTCGCGCTGCGGCGCGAGCCCCACCCCCACGAACGATGCCGAGCGACCGATGACCTTCGCCCTGAGCCCCGAGCGCGAGCAAGAGCTCGCGCGAATCGTCGCCCGCTACCCGAACAAGCAAGCCGCGTGCATCCCGGTGCTCCATCTCTGCCAGGAGCAGCACGGCTGGATCAGCGACGAGGTCACGAGGTTCGTCGCCGACACACTCGGCATGCCCGCGGCCCAGGTCCTGGGCGTCGTCACGTTCTACTCGATCTTCAACCAGCAGCCGGTGGGGCGGCACCAGGTCTGGGTGTGTCGGACGCTCTCGTGCGCCCTGCGCGGTGCCGAGGGGCTGCTCCACCAGTGCGAGAAGCACCTCGGGATCCACGCCGGCCAGACGACGCCCGACGGCGCGATCACGCTGCGCACGGCGGAGTGCCTCGCCTCGTGCGGGACGGCGCCCGTCATGCAGGTCGACAGGACGTACCACGAGAACCTCACGCCCGAGCGCGCCCGCGAGATCCTCGACGGGCTGCGGAGCCGCTAACCCACTCCCCGCACCGCACACCATGCTGCAGCGCACCAACTACCTCTCCAGCCGCTACGGCGTCCCCGACGGCCACCGCATCGAGGCGTATCTGCGCGACGGCGGCTACGAGCAGGCCAAGCGCGCCCTCGGCATGCCGCGCAAGACCTTGGTCGACGAGGTCAAGGCCGCCAACCTGCGCGGCCGGGGCGGCGCCGGCTTCCCGATGGGCGTGAAGTGGGGCTTCATGCCCCCCGAGCCGAAGCCGGGCAAGCCGCACTACCTCGTGGTCAACGCCGACGAGGGCGAGCCCGGGACCTTCAAGGACCGGACGCTGATGGAGCTCGACCCGCACAGCACCATCGAGGGCTGCATCATCGGCGCCTACGGCATCGGCGCGCACGCCGCGTACGTGTACGTGCGCGACGAGCTGCACCTGTCGAAGGCGCGCCTCTGGGGCGCCATCGAGGAGGCGCGTGCCCGCGGTTTCCTCGGTCCGAAGCCCTTCGGCATCGACTACACGGTCGAGGTCTACGTCCACTCCGGCGCCGGCGCCTACATCTGCGGCGAGGAGACGGCCCTCTTGAACTCGCTCGAGGGCAAGCGCGGCGAGCCGCGCATGAAGCCGCCGTTCCCGGCGCAGGCGGGGGCGTTCGGCATGCCGACGACCGTCAACAACCTCGAGAGCATCGCGACCTTGCCGACCATCCTGAAGCTCGGGGGCGAGGCCTTCTCGAAGCTCTCGGCGCTGCACGGCATGCGCGACGGCGGTTGCCGCCTCTTCGGCGTGAGCGGGCACGTCAAGACCCCCGGCGTCTTCGAGTGCGCCGTCGGGCTCACGCTGCGCGAGCTCGTGTACGACCTCGGCGGCGGCGTCGCGGGTGGCAAGCTCCTCGCCGTGATCCCCGGCGGCAGCTCCACGCCGATCCTGCGCCACGACGAGCTCGTCGACGCGCCGGACCCGAAGGCGCCCCTGCATCCGTGGCACGGCCAGAGCGTGCTCGACGTGCCGATGGGGGTCGACACCTTCCGCGGGCTCGGCACCATGCTCGGCACCTGCTGCGCCATCGTGCTGTCGGAGCGCGCGTGCCCCGTGATGGCGATGCACAACTTGATGCGCTTCTACCGCCACGAGTCGTGCGGCCAGTGCACGCCGTGCCGCGAGGGCTCGGGCTGGCTCGAGCGCACGCTCGACCGCATCGTCGGCGGCGCGGGCACGCTCGAGGATCTCGATCGGCTGCACGAGATCGCCAACAACATCATGGGCAACACGATCTGCGCCTTCGGAGAGGGCACGGCGATGCCGGCGCTCGGCTTCCTGCGCAAGTTCCGGCGCGAGTTCGAGGACTTCGTGCGCACGCACGGCGCCTCGTCACCGCGCAACCTGGCGCTGTAGTCGCGGAAGGTCGCGGAGTCGCGCGGTAGGTCAAGCGATGGGCAAATTCGAAATAGCTCTGTTCGCGCTGTGCGCAGCCATCAGCATCGCCGGTGCGCTCGTCACGGTCGGCGCACGCCGACCGATCCGGAGTGCGCTCGGGCTGCTCGCCACCATCCTCGGTGTGGCCGGCTGTTACCTCCTGCTCGAGGCGCAGTTCCTCGCTGCCATCCAGCTCATCGTCTACGCGGGCGCGGTCGTCGTGCTCTTCATCTTCGTGGTGATGCTGCTCGGCTCCGCCTCCACCTCGCCGCGCGACGCGAAGAGCGCCGTCCCGCGCTACATCGGCGCCGGGCTGTTCCTCGCGGGCAGCCTCGCCGCTCTCTTGCTCATCCTGCGCATCGGCACCAAGGTCGAACAGGTGCTGCCGCCGACGCCCGCCGGGTTCGGCTCGGTCGAGGGCGTGGGCGGCGAGCTGTTCACGCGCTACGTCGTGCCCTTCGAGCTGGCGGGCGCCCTGCTCATCGTGGCCGTCATCGGCGCGATGGCGGTGGCGCGCGGCAAGCAGCCCGATCCGACGCTGCGGCCCGCGGCCGAAGCTGCGGGCGCGGCGCCGCCCGGCGCGAGCGAGCGCGGCGCGACGGAGCCCGCCCCGGGCGGCAAGTCCGCCGAGCCCCACGGAGGAGCGTGATGAGCGCGGTACCCGTCCCCTACTTCCTGGTCCTCGCGGCCGTCCTGTTCCTCATCGGCGCGGGTGGTTTCCTGCTGCGCCGCAACCTGCTCGTGCTGCTCATGAGCATCGAGCTCATGCTGAACGCGGTCAACCTGACCCTGGTCGCCTTCAACCGCCTGCACCCGCAGAGCCACGGCGGGCAGATCTTCGCGTTCTTCGTCGTGGCGGTGGCCGCGGCCGAGGCGGCGGTGGGTCTCGCCATCGTGCTCTCGTTCTTCCGCCTCCGGAACACGGTGCGCGCCGACGAAGCCAACACTTTGAAGAATTGAACGCCAGCCGCGTAGCGCACCGGCCTGAGGCGGTGCGACGCGGGTCGAGCCCAAGATGTTGTCAACCATCAAGCAGCAGTTCCCGGCGACGAACTTCGCCCTGCTCGCCCTCATCCTGCTCATGCCGGCGCTCGGCGCGCTCATCAACGGGCTGTTCGGCAAGCGCATGGGCAAGGACGCGGTGCGCCTCACCGCCCTGGCGAGCATCGGCGGCTCCTTCCTCGCGAGCCTCGTCACGTTCATCGTGGTGGCGAGCGAGCCGGGCAGCCGCGTCACCTGGACGGCGTGGCGCTGGTTCTCGGTGACGGGCCGCATGCGGCAGGACGTCGGCATCGACCTCGCCTTCAGCGCCGACGGCCTGTCGGCGACGATGCTGCTCATCGTCACGGGCGTCGGCTTCCTCATCCACCTGTACTCCACCGGGTACATGGCGAAGGACAAGGGCTTCCACCGCTTCTTCGCCTACCTGAACCTGTTCATCTTCGCGATGTTGACGCTGGTGCTCGGCGACAACATGGCGGTCATGTTCATCGGCTGGGAGGGCGTGGGCCTGGCGAGCTACCTGCTCATCGGCTTCTGGTACGAGGACGAGAAAAAGGCGGCCGCCGGCAAGAAGGCCTTCATCGTCAACCGCATCGGCGACTTCGGGCTCATCATGGCGATGGTGCTGCTCGTCTGGTACTCGGGCTCGCTGCGCTTCGAGGACATGCAGCAGCGCTCGAGCGGCCTGCTCACGCAGGTGACGCTGTGGCCCGTCACCGATCTCCACCAGACGATCATGCCCCACTGGCTGGCGAGCGCGCTCACGCCCGCCAGCCCCTGGCGCGTGTCGGCAGCGACGCTGATCGGCATCTTCCTGTTCCTCGGCTGCGCGGGCAAGAGTGCGCAGATCCCCCTCTACGTGTGGCTCCCCGACGCCATGGCGGGCCCGACCCCCGTCTCGGCGCTCATCCACGCCGCGACCATGGTCACCGCCGGCGTCTACCTCGTGGCGCGCACGTCGTTCGTGTTCGTGCTGTCGCCGGCGGCGCTCACCATCGTGCAGACGACGGGCGCGCTGACGGCCCTGTTCGCGGCCAGCATCGCCTTCGCGCAGACGGATTTGAAGAAGGTGCTCGCCTACTCCACGGTGAGCCAGCTCGGCTTCATGTTCATCGGCGTGGGCTCGGGCGCCTTCGGCGCCGGCATGTTCCACGTCATCACGCACGCCTTCTTCAAGGGCTGCCTCTTCCTCTGCGCCGGCAGCGTGATCCACGCGATGCACCACCGCATCCACGACGACGTCGCCTCGCAGGACATGCGCAACATGGGCGGGCTGCGGCGCTACCTGCCGCTCACCCACGCGACCTTCCTCTTGTCGTGCATCGCGATCGCCGGCATCCCACCCCTGGCCGGCTTCTGGTCGAAGGACGAGATCCTGTTCCGCGCGTTCGCGAGCCACATCGCACCCGCGACGGCCGCCGTCTGGGTGCCACCGGTGTGGTGGGGCAAGATGATCTTCTTCGTGGGCCTCACGGCGGCGGTGTGCACCGCGTTCTACATGTTCCGCGCCTACTTCCTCACCTTCTGGGGCGAGTTCCGCGGCTGGCGCGTGGTGGCGAACTTCCGCCCGAAGAAGCACGGCGGCCACGGCCACGGCGCGGGCGCGCTCGCCGGGCCGCCGCCGCACGAGTCGCCGGGCGTCATGACGGTGCCGCTCGTCATCCTCGCCGCTCTCGCGGTCGTCGGCGGCTTCCTCTACGCCGAGCCGATCCACGTCGCGCCGCTCGCCCACGTGCTCGAGCCGGTGTTCCAGAAGGCGAGCCAGAGCGTGATCGTCCCCGAGGCGGCGCACGGCCTGGTCTGGCCGCTCATGGGCGCGGGCGTGCTCGCGGGCGTCGTCGGCGTCGCCGCGGCCTACTACGTCTACCAGGTGCGCGGCGGTGCGCCGGCGCGTGCGTTCGCGACGAGCACCGGCTGGTTCTACCGGCTGGTGCGCGACAAGTGGCGCATCGACGAGCTCTACCAGCACACCATCGTCGCCGCGACGAACGCCGTCGCCGAGACCGCGGCCGCGTTCGACCGCTGGGTCATCGACGGCATCATCGCGCGACTCACGGCCGGAACGGTCGCCCTCGGCGGCGCCCTGTTGCGCGCCGCTCACACGGGCCGGGTCCAGGTGTACGCCGCCAGCATGGTGGCGGGGGTCGTGGGCGTCGGGTGGTTCCTCGTGCGTCCGCACGCCGACGCCCTCGTCGACACGAGCGGCCTGCGCGCGAGCGGCCGCGTGTCGCTCACGGCGGCGAGCGGCCACGGCTACAGCTACCGCTGGCGCACGGCGGACGACGACGAGAGCGTCGCCTACGGCCACGACAAGAGCTACGCCGTCGATCTCGAGCTGTGCGAGAAGCGCACGGTCTACCTGGGCGTGAAGAACGCCTTCAACCAGGCGGCGGAGCGCAAGTACGATCTGTGCCGCGACGCCAACGTGCCGCGCGCGCCCGGGAGCCAGGAGGCAGCCGCGTGCTGCTCGCTCGACGACGCCGGGCGGGAGACCGCCCGCGAGTGGGTGCGCTCCAAGCTGAAGGAGCTCGACGAGACCCAGAAGCGCCTCGAGGAGACCAAGCGCGCGCCCGAGGGCCTGCTGAAGTCGCTCGAGCAGCGCGGCATCAAGGTCGAGCAGCTCCCCGGTGCACCGCCGGCGCCGCAGCCACCCTCGCAGGGTCCGGGAGGTCGGCCATGAACCTCGCCGCGCTCATCCAGTTCTGGCCCGCGGTCGTCGCGGGCATCGTCGGGGCATCCATCCCGCGCCAGGCGAAGGTCCGCCACCGGCTCGGCCTGGCCTGCGTCGCGGCCTTCGCCGTCCTCACCGTGATGTGGCTGTGGCCCGACGCGGACGGCGCCAAGGAGGCGACCGAGAAGGCCGCCGGCGAGTGGCCCTACCTGCTCGATGTGCTCGTCGGCCTGCCGATCTTCGGCGCCGTCGTGCTGCTGTTCCTGCCCCGGCAGATGCTGAGCACGCTGCGCGCCTTCACCTACGGCATCTTCGGCGTGAGCTTCCTCGCCTCCCTGTGGCTCCTGCGCGTGCCGATGACCGAGGGCTGGCACTTCGTGCACACGAAGGACTGGATCCCGTCGGCCGGCATCCGCTGGCACGTCGCGGTCGACGGCATGAGCGTGTGGCTCGTCGTGCTCACGACCTTCACGACGCCCATCGCGGCCTTCGCGTCGTTCGGCTCGGTCAAGACGCGGGTCAAGGAACTGTGCGTGTCGTTCCTGCTCATGCAGGGCGCCATGCTGGGCGCCTTCGTGGCGCTCGACATGTTCCAGTTCTACGTGTTCTGGGAGCTGATGCTGGTGCCGATGTTCCTCATGATCGGCATCTGGGGAGGCGTCGAGAAGATCAAGGCCTCGGTGAAGTTCTTCCTCTTCACCATGGCCGGCTCGGTGCTGATGCTCGCGGCGTTGCTCTACCTCGTGTGGACCCACCACGAGCTCACCGGCGTGTGGTCCTGGGACTACCTCGACCTCGTGCGCGTCGTGCTGCGCGGCGACTCGAGCCTCTCGTTCCACCCGCAGATGCTCGGCTTCCTCGGGCTGTCGCTCGCCTTCTTCATCAAGGTGCCGATGTTCCCGTTCCACACGTGGTTGCCCGACGCCCACGTGCAGGCACCGACGGGCGGTTCGGTGGTGCTGGCCGCGATCATGCTGAAGCTCGGTACCTACGCGTACATGCGCTTCTCGATGCAGCTCTTCCCGGGACCGGCGCACTCGATGGCGGCCACGCTCGCGGGGGTCGCCATCATGGGCGGCATCATCTACGGCGCCTTCTGCGCGTGGAAGCAGGGCGACATCAAGCGCCTGGTCGCCTACTCCTCGGTGGCGCACCTCGGCTTCGTGATGCTGGGCCTGTTCGGCGCGACCACCGGCGGCATGCAGGGCGCCATCCTGCAGATGGTGAACCACGGGATTGCGACGGGCGCGCTCTTCATGCTGGTCGGCGTCATCTACGACCGCCGCCACACGCGCGAGCTGTCGGAGTTCGGCGGGCTCGCCAAGGTCATGCCCGTCTACGCCACGCTGTTCATCATCGTGACCATGGCGTCGATCGGGGTGCCGGGCACGAACGGCTTCGTCGGCGAGTTCATGATCATCGCCGGCACCTTCGTGTCGGAGCCGCTCTCCCAGCTCGCCGGCCTGCAGGCCTTCGGCGCCGCGCTCGGAGTCATCTTCGCGGCCGTGTACATGCTGGGCGCCGTCCAGAAGATGTTCTTCGGTCCCCTCACCAACCCGAAGAACAAGCACCTGTCGGACATCTCGCCGCGCGAGGCGGTCGCCCTGTCGCCGTTCATCGTCATGATCTTCGTGATCGGCCTCTTCCCGAGCCTGTTCCTCGACCGGATGAAGCCCGCGGTCGACATGCACCGCGAGCTGTTCAAGGAGTCGGGTGGCCAAGCGCTGCGCTTCGCCAAGCGTGCCGACGGATCCCTGCTCGACGAGTCGCACTTCCCGCCGGCCTTCCTCGCGGGCTCGCTCGTCAAGGACCTCGCCGCGCGCGCGGCCGCCGACAAGGCGCAGGCCGTCGACACGGCGCCCGCTCCCTCACCCGCCCCCGCACCGACGCCGGCGCCCACCCCGAACGTGCAGCGCCTGCCGGCACCGACCGCGGCGCCAGCGACTGCGAGTGCGTCGGCCGCGGCACCGCCCGCCGGCGCGTCCGGCTCCGCCGTTGCGGCGCCACCGACCGCGAGCGCCGCAGTGGCGCCGGGCGGACCGGGCAAGGCACCAGGCCAGCCTCCCCCACCACCCGCCATTCCCAAGGCACCCCCGGCGGCGCCCAAGGCACCCCCGGCGCCCCCCGGAGGTGCACCGTGATGAGCTCGTTCCTCGTGGCCCTCGCTCCGCTGCTCGTCGTCGGGCTCGGCGGCCTGCTCCTCATGCTCGGCGAAGCCTTCGCCCACCGCGAGCGGGGCGGCAGTGGTCCCTCGGCCGATCTCGCCATCGGCAGCTTCGTGACGCTCGCGGCCGGAGCCGTCGTGGCCTTCTCGCTCTGGCTCGTCGGGCCCGAGAACCTCGGCGGCGCGGCCGGGGTCGCGCCCTTTCTCATCATCGACCGCTTCACGCTGTTCTTCGACATCGTGCTCTGCGTCGGCGGCGCCCTGGCGGCGCTGCTCGCAGGCGGCTACCTGCCCGAGCACAAGCTCGACCGCGGCGAGTTCTACCCGCTGCTCATCTTCTCGACCCTCGGTGCCATGGTGCTCGCCAGCGCGGGCGATCTCCTGAGCCTGTTCATCGGGCTCGAGACCATGTCGCTCGGCGTCTACGCGCTGGTCGGCTTCCGGCGCGGCTCGGCCAGGAGCGCCGAGGGAGCGGTGAAGTACTTCCTGCTCGGCTCCTTCGCCGCCGCCCTCCTGCTCTACGGCGGCGCGATGCTCTACGGCGCCACCGGGCACACGGACCTCGCGGGCATCGGGGCGGCGCTGCGCGGCGGCACCCTGACCGGCGCCGACTACGGTCTCGCGATCGTGGCGATGGTGCTGGTGCTCGCGGGGCTCGCCTTCAAGGTGAGCGCCGTACCGTTCCACATGTGGACGCCGGACGCCTACGAGGGCGCGCCCACGCCGGCGACGAGCTTCATGGCGGTGGCGGTCAAGAGCGCGGCCTTCGCCACGCTGCTGCGCGTGCTCGTGTCCGCCTTCGGCGACCCGGCCTCGATGTCGTGGGGCACCGGCTGGCCGCCGGTGGTGGCGCTGCTCGCCGTCATGACCATGACCGTCGCGAACCTCGTCGCGGGGCGGCAGGAGTCGGTCAAGCGCATGCTCGCATACTCGAGCATCGCCCACGCCGGCTACCTGCTCGTGGCGGTGGTCGCGCTCATGACGCAGCCCGGGATCGCCCAGGGCAGCATCCTGTTCTACCTGCTCGCCTACACGGTCTCGACCGCGGGGGCCTTCGGCGCCCTCATCCTCTGCGGCAGCCGAGGCAAGGAGGCCGTGAGCTACGAGGACCTCGCGGGCATCGGCCACCGGCACCCGGTCGCGGCCGCGGCTTTCGCGCTCTTCCTCTTGTCGCTCACGGGCGTGCCGCCCACGGCCGGCTTCTTCGCGAAGCTCTACGTGGTGCGCGCCGCCATCGGCGGCGGCTTTCTGCCGCTCGCCATCCTGCTGCTGTTGAACAGCGTCGTGGCGGCCTATTACTACCTGCGCGTGCTCGTCTACATGTACATGCGCGAGCCGGCTCCGGGCGCTCCGGTCGCCGCGCCGATGCGCTCGGGCTACGTCACCGCCGCCCTCCTCATCTGCGCGGCGGGCGTGATGCTGCTCGGCCTGTGGCCGACCCGCTCCCTCGAGCTCGCCATCGACGCGGCGCTCGCGGCGCGGTGAGCGTGGCCCCGCGCGCCGCGCCGCGCTATCGCTCGGGAGCACGCATGAGGAACATCCAGAACTGGGTCGCGCTCGCGCTCGGGACCGTGGTCGGCGCGTGCGGGTCGCCCGCGGCCGATCCCGGCGCCCCCTCCAGCACGGCGAGCGTCAGCGCAGCGCCGACGACCGCGTCGACGAGCGGGGCGACGACCGGCGGCACCGCGAGCACGACGAGCTCGGCCACGGTCGACTCGAGCGACCCGGCGAAGGTCGTGAACCCCACCGGCGAGAAGCCCTACGCGGGACCGACCGCGACCCTGCGCGGCACGGTGCGCGTGAAGGGCGACCCGCCGCCCGACATGCCCGAGCGCATCCCGGCCGACTGTGCGGCCGCCGCCGCGACCCACGGCAAGCTCTTCCGGGTCGGGCAGGACGGCGCGCTCGCCGACGTGCTCGTGGCCGTGACCGGCTACCCGGGCTACGTGCCGGCCGAGGGGCCCTCGCGCAAGATGACGATCGAGGGCTGCGCGTTCTCGGCCCGGACGGTGGGCATGACGTTCGGGCAGTACCTCGAGGTCGAGAACCGCGACCCGCGCAACACGTACATCCCGTACCTCATCGGGGGCCGGCAGGCCGCGCAGCTCGTCGCCATGCCGCGCCGCGAGCCGGTGAAGCTCTACGCGAAGCAGCCCGCCCGCTACCCGCTCATCGACGAGCAGGGCCGGAGGTTCATGACGGCCGATCTGTTCGTCCTCAAGTTCGCGACCTTCGACGTGACGCGCCTCGACGGACGCTACGAGATCCGGGGGATTCCGGTCGGCGACGTGAAGGTGAGCGCGCTCCTGCCCGCGGCCAAGATGAAGGTGAAGAACGAGAAGCTCAAGCTCGAGCCGGGCGACAACACGCTCGACTTCACGCTCGAGTTCGACGCGAAGACCGACACGCCGCCGCCCCCCGCTCCGCCCCCGCCGAGCCCCTGAGGGGGCCTCGCTTCGGCGCCCGCGCGGACGGCAGCGGCCGGCGGGCCGTAACTTGGACGGGACCGCAGAGGCCGCAGAGACCGAGAGAGGCCGCAGAGTCGGAGACCAGCAGGGGTCGTGCCGGCGGATGGCGCGCTGCACCTGCGCGGCGTCACGGCCGCCACGTCTCCAATCTGCACCTGCGCGGCGTCCGGGTCGCCACGTCTCCAACCCTCTGCAACCTCTGCGACCTCTCTGCGGCCTCTGCGGTCTCTGGGTGGCCGCGTGTCCAGGCGCGTCGCTCCGGCGCTGCCGCGGACGGCTCGCGGCGAGACACCGCGGCTGACGACTGACGAACCGACGACTGTCGACCCTCAGGGCGGGGTCGCGCGCTCGAGGGTCGAGATGAGCTCGTCGCGCCGCTGGCGCAGGCCGTCGAGGGCCTCGAGCTCGGCGTCGAGCCAGCGCAGGCCCGCGTCGGCGCCGAGCGCCGCGTGCACGAGCTCGGGCAACGGGACACCGGACTCGTAGACGAGGTCGCCCCCGAGGCCCGAGCCGGCCTCGCCGAGCTCGAGCCGCTCTACGTGCAGGGCGACGCGGCCGAAGCGCTTGCGCCGCGCGAGCTCCTCGGCGGCCAGGCGCTGCACCATGGCGCGCTTGCGGCTCGCGTGCTCGGCCTCGACGCTCGCGAGCTCGGCGAGCTCCTTCTGGTGCGCCGGATCGGCCCGGAGCGCCGGGCTCGGCTCGAAGGCCGGCCGATCGCCCTCGAGCAGCTGCGCGAGCGGCCCCACGCTCTCGAGCGCACCGGCGCCGACCTCGAAGCCGAGATCGGCACCGCGCGGCTCGGCGCCCGCGCCGACACTGCGCAGCGCGCTCGTGAGGGTGTACGGCGTCGCGCCAAGGCCGGGCTTCTTGCCCGCGAAGCCTGGATCGGTCGAGGCGACGAGGCGCCCGTTGGCCACGGCGATCTCGAGCGCGGCACCGCTCGGCAGGGTCAGGGCGTAGCCGGCGTCGCTCTTGCTGCGCGTGAGCACGCCGAGCTCGGAGAGCGTGTCGAGCAGGGCCTTGGCCTTGTCGGCGTCCTTCACGCCGAGCACGACGTGTACCCCGAGGGCGGCGGGATCGAGGAAGGGCGGCTCGGGCGACAGCTCGAGCGGGTGGGTCAGCGCCCACGCGACGTCGCCGTCGAGCCCCGCGACGGCGAGCTCGCGCACGGCGCCGGTCACGATCGTCGCGAGCTTGCCTTGCTGCTCGAGCCAGGGCGCCAGCATGTCCGCGAGGACGGCGAGGTCGAGGCGCGTCTGCACGAGGGCAACGGGGCGGCTGTCGACGAGCGCGCCGAGCCACGGCTGCGCCGGCGCGGGCCCGACGAGCTTGCTCACTCGCGAGCGATCGCGCAGCCACAGCTTGAAGCTGCCGCGGGCGCCCGCCGCGTCGACGTCGAGGCCGAACACGAGGCCGCCGAGCCCCCCGAAGGCGCGCCGCAGAGGATCGTCCGCGAGGCTCTCCTGCTCGGCGCGGAAGGTGTCGTCGACCGCGACGAGCTCGTCGACCGAGGCGCCGCGGCGCCGGGCGGCCGAGAGCGCGCGGCTGCGCACGCGCTCGAGCTCGAGCGCCGCATCGCCGGTGGTCTCGCCGCCGAAGCGCCCGTCCACCCCGCCGCGATCGAAGAGCAGCCGGCGCAGGTTCAAATAGCCGGTGACGTCGCTCGTCCCCGCGCCGCGGTACGCCGCGTAGAGGTAGTCGGGCGTCTCGTAGAGCGACTCCTCACCGCCGAGTGCGGCGAGCTCGCGGGCGACCTCGCCGGCCGAGCGGTCGCCGTCGCTCCACACGCACAGGGCCGAGCGACCGCGCACGGCGAAGGAGAGGCTCCCGTCGAGCACGATGAGCAGGCCCTGGCCGACCACCTCGGGCTCGGCCCGCGCGCCCGTCAGCGCGGCAGCGCGGTAGATGGCCGTCTTGAAGCGCTCCTCGCTCCGCAGCGTAGCGACGAGCACGAAGGTGCGCTCGCGCGGCCCGAGCCAGGCGAGGGCGGCGTCGGCCTCGGGATCGAGGCCGACCTCGCGCAGGCCGTCCGCGCGCAGGAGGTCGACTCCGAAGCGGTGGGTGAGATCGGCCACGAGCGACTCGTAGGCCTGCCGGTTCGCCTGGCGGAGCCCGCGTCGCCCGAGCGTGTCGCCGAGCGTGAGCGGGTCGCGCGCCGCCACGAAGGCGGTCGTGTACCAGGGCAGCCGGCGCGCGAGCGCGAGGCGATCCGAGGTCGGGGTCTCGGGGATCCACTCGCGCGGAGCCTCGGCCAGCGGCGGCGGCGCGGCACTGCACGCGCCCACTGCCAGCAAGAGCAAGCACAGGCCGATGACGCGCCCGAGCTTGCCGCGCTCTCCCGTCGCCCTCGCCTTCATGGTCACCTCCGGAGCTCGCCCGCCGGGCGGGCCGGGTGGCCCCGGACGCCCTACGGCACGCGCGCGCGGAGCATAGCCCAAACCGTCGTCGGCCGCGGGACCGACCGAGCTTTGTTGGCCCCGGCGGCGGCCCCTCTCGATGATCCCCGCGCGACCGCGCAGGGGGCGCGGCGAGCGAGGAGCACCCGATGGACTGGCTGAGGCAACAGGCACTGGATCTCTGGGAGCGCGTGAAAGACCACCTGCCGACCATCGGCGCCGCCGTGGGCGTCTTGATCCTCGGCTGGATCGTCGCCCTCTTGCTCCGGCGCATGATGTTCGCCCTCCTCAAGCGCACGACGCTCGACGACAAGCTCGCCCAGGCGATGGGCATCGAGACGGGCGGCGAGCGGGGCGCGCGCATCGAGCGCATCATCGCCTCGGGCGTCTACTACCTGGCGCTCGTCGCGGTCTTCATCGTCTTCTTCACGATCCTCGGCGTCGATCAGATCACCCAGCCGCTCGTCACCGTGCTGAACGGCCTGGCGGGCTCGGTGCCCAACATCTTCAAGGCCCTGGCCATCGGCCTCGTCGGCGTGCTCGTGGCCTACATGGTCCGCACCGTGCTGCGGCGCGCGCTCAAGGCCTTCCGCTTCGACGAGCGCGTGGCGCGCCTCGAGGACAAGCCCCTCGACAAGACCCCTGCCCCGCCGGCCGCGGCGCCGGCCGAGGACGCGACGCGCGCAGCCGCCGCCGAGCCGACCGAGGCCCGACGCGAGGTCGACCGGGACAAGAAGGCGAAGAAGAAGAAGGCGCGCACCGACGACGCGGCCGCCAAGCCGAAGGTGCAGGCCGGCGGCTTCAGCGACATCATCTCGAACCTCGCGTTCTGGGCCATCCTCATCGTCACGGCCGTCGGCGTGCTCGAGGCGCTCGACATCACCATGCTGGCCGGCCCGTTGAAGACGGCGGTCGAGAAGGTCACCGAGTACCTGCCGCGCGTGCTCGGCGCGGCCCTCATCCTCGCCATCGGGTACGTGATCGCACGCGCCGCGCGCAGCGTCGTCGCGACGCTGCTCCGCCAGATCGGCCTCGACCGGGCGATCGAGCGCCTGGGCCTCGGCAAGGCGTTCCGCACCCAGCCCCTCAGCCGGGTCCTCGGCACGCTCGCCCTCGCCTTCGTGCTCCTGCACGCCGTCATCAGCGCGGTCGACAAGCTCGACGTGCCCGCGATCAGCGAGCCGGCCCGGCAGATCCTCGACCAGTTCTATGCCTACTTACCGAAGCTCTTCGTGGGCGGCCTCTTGCTCGTCGTCGGCGTGGCCGTGGCGCGCGTCGTCGGCAACCTGGTCGCACGCATCGCCGCGGCGCTCGGCCTCGACGCCCTCGCGCGCCACCTCGGCACGAAGAAGCCGGCCACGGACGCCGCCGCGGCCGCGACGGCCGAGGTCGCGACCGACACGGAGCCCGAGCCCGAGGCGGAGCCCGAGGCGGAGCAGCCCGAGGAAGTGCGGCGCCTGCTCGAGGCCGGTAAGGCCATCAAGAAGCCGAGCGATCTGCTCGGCGTGCTCGTCGGCGCGGTCATCATCCTGCTCTTCGCGCGCCAGGTGCTGTCGACCGTCGGGCTGCCCGACCTCGCGAAGCTCTTCGACGTGCTGCTCGCGTACCTGCCCCAGGTCGCCATCGCCGCGGTGCTCGTCGGCGCGGGCCTGTGGGCCGGGCGCTGGGCGAGCGAGCGCATCCGCGAGATGACCCAGAAGAGCCAGGACCGCGCCGCGCGTGCCCTCGCCCCCGTCGCGCGCGTCGGCATCATCGCCTTCGCCTGCATGATGGCCCTGCAGCAGCTCGGCGTCGGCGAGCGACTCATCACGGTCGGCTTCGCGCTCGTGCTCGGCGCCGTGTGCGTGGCGGCCGCCCTCGCCTTCGGGCTCGGCGGGCGCGACGTCGCGGCGAGGATCCTCAACAAGGAGTACGAGCGGCGGCAGAAGTAGAGCCCGACAGCGTGAACGGGCGCGCGACGCGCCGCTCCCCGGTCGGGGGGCGGCGCGTTGCGACTTTGTGGGGCGAGTGGGCGGGCGCGGGCGCGGGCGCGGGTGTGGGCGACGCTTGTGCCGGCTGTGCGCGTCGGCTAGCGCTCGGCCGTGCGCGAGGTGCACGTCGTCGTCACGAGGTCGACCTTCTGGATGCGGTTGCGCCTGCACGCCCAGGTCTTCTTGCCGCGCCTGCCCTGGCTCGTCGCCGGCGCGCTCGTCTTGCCGTTCCTGTTCTGGCTCCTGACGCTCGCCGTCGACGGCGAGCTCTTCGGCGTCAGCCGCGGGCGCCTGTTCCTCTACGCCGCGGCCGGGTGCGTCGGGTTCGTCCTCATCCTCGCGCTCGGCATCGCCGTCGGGCGGAGCGCGGGCCCGTCACCGCTCGAGCGGCATCTGCCGCGTGCGCTCACCTTCCGCGTCGACGGCCTCACCGTCTTCCCGCGCGACCGCCCGGCCTACGAGACGAGCTGGAACTGGCTCGAGCGCGCCGTCGACCGCGGAGCGACCGTCGACCTCGTCATCGGCACGGATCCGCTCCTCGTCGTCACCCTCGCGAGCGCCACGCTCGGGGAGGATGACCTCGAGCAGATCCGCATCTGGCTGCGGCGGAGCGAGAAGCTCCCGCGGCGGCCGCGGGCGGCGCCGTAGCGGTCACCTGGGGTGCGCCGCGGGTCCGCCCAACACGCTCCCGCGCTCGCACCCGCGGCCGCGCTTCCCTCAGCGCGGCGTCCCCGACTCGACGCTCCCCAGGTCCAGCACCTCCCGGACCTTGCGCGCGAGCTCGTTCGCAGTGAACGGCTTGGCGAGGAAGTGCGCCTCGGCGTCGAGAACGCCGTGGTGGACCATCGCGTCGTCGGTGTAGCCCGACATGAAGATGACCTTCAGGGTCGGTCGCGTCGCCGCCAGCGCCCGCGCGAGCGCGCTGCCGCTCATCTTCGGCATGACCACGTCGGTGAGGAGCAGCTGGAGCTCGCCTCCGTGGGCCGCCGACACACGGAGCGCCTCCTCGCCGTTCGCGGCCAGGAGCACCTCGTAGCCGGCCTTGTCGAGCACGCGCCTGGCGACCTTGCGGAGCGCATCCTCGTCCTCGACGACCAGGATGGTCTCGGTGCCCTGCGCTCGCGCCGGCGCTGGCACGGGCCGCGCTCGCGTCTCCGCGACGGCCCCGAGCTCGCGCGGCAGGTAGATCTTGAAGGTCGTCCCCTGGCAGGGCTCGCTGTAGACCCAGATCTCGCCCCCGCTCTGCTTGACGATGCCGTAGGCGGTCGACAGGCCGAGCCCTGTCCCCCTGCCCATCGGTTTGGTGGTGAAGAAGGGCTCGAAGATGCGTGCGCGGGTCGCCTCGTCCATGCCGCAACCCGTGTCCGTGACCGTGAGCACGACGTAGGGCCCGGGCTTCACGTTCACGTGGTGCGTCGCGTACTGCTCGTCGAGCTCGACGTTGGCGGTCTCGATGGTGAGCTCGCCGCCCGTCGGCATGGCGTCCCGGGCGTTGACCACGAGGTTCATCAGCACCTGCTCGATCTGCCCCGGATCGGCCCGAACCGCGCCGAGGTCGGGCGCGAGCACGTGCACGTAGTCGATGTCCTCGCCGAGGATGCGCCGGAGCATGCTCTCGAGCCCTTCCGCCACCTTGTTGAGGTCGAGCCGCACGGGCTGCAACACCTGCTTGCGGCCGAAGGCCAGGAGCTGTCGGGTCAGCGCCGCAGCACGCTCACCCGCGGCATGCACCTCGTGGAGATCGAGCCGGGCGGGGTCGCCTTCCGGCATCGTCCCGAGCGCCAGGCTGGTGTAGCTCAGGATGACGGAGAGCAGGTTGTTGAAGTCGTGCGCGATGCCGCCCGCGAGGCTGCCGATGGCCTCGAGCTTCTGCGACACGCGCAGCTGCTCCTCGAGCTGCTCGCGCTCCGCCTCCGCGCGCTTGCGTACCGTGATGTCGCGGATGTTGCACTGGATGACGTTCTCGGAGCCGACTCGGTACACGTTGCTCACGAACTCGACGGCGACCTTCCGCCCGTCGCGGGCCTCGAGCGGCAGATCGTCGTAGCGCACGTACTCCCTCTGCTGGAGATCGGCGAACGAGGCCTTCGAGGCGGCGATGTCCTTGAACGGGCCGATCTCCCAGAGGTGCTTGTCGAGGAAATCCTGGTGCGAGTAGCCCGTCAGCTCCGTCATGAACGGGTTGACGTCGACGATCTTGCCGGTCTCCGCGTCGAGGATGAGGACGCCGTCCCGGGCGGCCTCGAACAGGCGCCGGTAGCGCGCCTCGGAGGCCTCGAGAGCATGTTCGGTCCGCTTGCGCGCGGTCACGTCGCGCACGATGGCCGAGGCCCAGAGCTCCTCCTTCACGCGGATCGTCGAGACGGCCATCTCGATCGGGAACTCGGTGCCGTCGCCACGCTTCGCGGTGAGCTCGACCACCTTGCCGACCAGAGGCCCCACGCCGGCCCCCAAGAGCGCGGCCATGCCCAGATCGAAGAGCGCGCGCGAGCCGTCCGACACGAGAAGCTCGCGCATGGCGCGCCCTAGAGCCTCGGCCTCGGAGTAGCCGAACATCCGTTCCGCTGCCGGGTTCAAGAACACGATGTGCCCGCGGCCGTCCTGCAGGACGACCGCATCGGGCATCGTGCTCGTGAAGGCTCGGAGCGTCGCTTCGATCTCGTGCATCGGGCTCCTCCTCGCGCAGCGCCGGGGCGACCGAGGTCACCCTAGCCCTGTCCGCGCACGGCCGCGACCACGAGCCGCACGAGCGTGCCGAGCACGCGGTCGAACCGCTCGCGAGGCTCGCGCGGAGCTCAGTTCGCGGGCTCGCCGGCGGCCGCGAGCGGCAGGTCGATGCAGAACACGGTCGGGAGCGCGGGGGTCTCCTCGACCCCGATCTTGCCGCCGAGCGCCTCGAGGGCGAGGCGACAGAAGCTCCGCCACGTTGAGCGGCGCACTGGCGAGCGCCTTCCGGCACTGGCGCGCAAGATCCGGATCGCAGCGCTCGAGCCGCTTCACGCGCGGCCCGAGGTCTCGAACGAGCTGCAGGAGGACTGGGTAGATTCGAAGCACGGCCGACTCCTTGGAACGAGCCCGCGCAACGTCCGCCCTCCCCCCGCGCCCGCGCCCGCCCTCGCGCCCGCCCACGCACCCCGAACGAAGCCGCTACGCGGCGGTTGTCGCGAGCTGAAACGCCAGATCCTGCAGAGCTGAGCAGAACTGACACGTTGGTGGTCGCCTTGAGCTCGGCGCCGCTCCGGAACGAGCGGGCCGAAGGAGGCCACCATGGACACGCTGATCGCCCAGCTCGGGCAGGATCTGGCACGGGCAGGATACGCGAAGCGGACGCAGGCGCGGTACCTGGAGACGGCGCGGCGGCTGAGGGCACGCTGCGGGTGTGACATCGGCGCGATCACGCGCGAGCAACTGCGCGAGTTCGTCGATGAGGTCATGCGTCGTGAGGCGAGCACTTCGACGAAGTCCCATGCGCTGTGCGCGCTGCGATTCTTGTACGCACGGACGCTCGGCACGCCGGAGATGGTGTCGTTCTTCCGTCTGCCGAGGAAGCACTCGCCGCTGCCGACGGT
>JACRDA010000073.1 GCA_016212965.1 Myxococcales bacterium | reverse complement strand
GCGCCGATGCCCGCGGCGCGGTCCCGCGCTCCGCGGCTAGTCCTCGGCCCGCGTCGGCAGGTGCACGCCCTTTTCGGCCGCGCAGGCGAGCGCCGTCTCGTAGCCCGCATCCGCGTGGCGGAGCACGCCCATCGCGGGGTCGGTCGTGAGCACGCGCGCGAGGCGCCGCTCGGCCTCGGGCGTGCCGTCGGCCACGACGACCATGCCGGCGTGGATCGAGTTGCCGATGCCGACCCCGCCGCCGTGGTGGATGCTGACCCACGAGGCCCCGGCCGCGGTGTTGACGAGCGCGTTGAGCAACGGCCAGTCGGCGATGGCGTCGGAGCCGTCGCGCATGGCCTCGGTCTCGCGGAACGGCGAGGCGACCGAGCCGCCGTCGAGGTGGTCGCGTCCGATGACGATCGGCGCCTTGACGGTGCCCGTGCGGACGAGCTCGTTGAAGCGCAGGCCGACGCGGGCGCGGTCGCCGTAGCCGAGCCAGCAGATGCGCGCCGGCAGGCCCTGGAACGCGATGCGCTCGCGCGCGAGCCCGAGCCAGCGCTCGAGGTCGGGATCGCCCTTCACCACCTCGAGGACGGCGCGGTCGGTGGCCTCGATGTCGCCGGGATCGCCCGACAGCGCGACCCAGCGAAAGGGGCCCTTGCCCACGCAGAAGAGCTCGCGCACGTAGGCGGGCACGAAGCCCGGGATCGAGAACGCGCGCTCGCAGCCGACCTCGAGCGCGCAGGTGCGGATGTTGTTGCCGTAGTCGAAGGCCTCCGACCCGCGCGCCTGCATGGCGAGCATGGCCTCGACCTCGAGGCGCATCGACTGCTTGGCGCGCGCCACGTAGCCCGCGGGGTCGCTCGCCCGCAGGCTCGCCGCCGCCGCGAGCGAGAGCCCCTGCGGCACGTAGCCCACGAGCGGATCGTGCGCCGCGGTCTGCTCGGTGACGAGATCGGGCACGACGCCGCGCCGCACGAGCTCGGGGTAGACGTCCGCCGCGTTGGCACAGAGGGCGAAGGAGCGCGGCGTACCGCTCGCGACGGCGCGCTCGACGGCGGCGAGCCCGGCCTCGAGGCTCGGAACCTCTTCGTCCACGTAACGGGTCTCGAGGCGCTTCCGGATGCGCGCCGGATCGACCTCGACGGCAAGGCAGGCGAGCCCCGCCATGGTCGCGGCGAGCGGCTGCGCGCCGCCCATGCCCCCGAGCCCCGCCGTCAACACCCACGACATGGCGCTCTTGCCCGTGCGCGCGACGAACGCCTTGCGCGCCGCCACGAAGGTCTCGAAGGTGCCCTGCACGATGCCCTGGCTGCCGATGTAGATCCACGAGCCCGCCGTCATCTGCCCGTACATCGTGAGGCCGAGGGCCTCGAGGCGCCGGAACTCGTCGAAGGTCGCGAAGCGCGGCACGAGGTTCGAGTTGGCGATGAGCACGCGCGGCGCGTCGGGGTGCGTGCGGAGGCGGCCGACCGCGCGCCCCGACTGCACGAGCAGGGTCTCGTCGTCCTCGAGCGCGCGCAGCTCGCGCACGATGACGTCGAAGTCGCGCCAGCTTCGCGCCGCCCGCCCGGTGCCGCCGTACACGACGAGGTCGTCGGGCCGCTCGGCCACCTCGGGGTCGAGGTTGTTGTGCAGCATGCGGAGCACCGCCTCCTGCACCCAGCCCTTGCAGCTCTTCTCGGTGCCCCGCGGGGCCCGCACGACACGCGGCTTCGACATGGCGCGGGCATAGCGCGGTCGCGCGCCACCGCCAACGGCTGCGGCGGCGCGCCGCTTGCCCTAGCATCGGCCGATGCCCGCGGCGCCCTTCGTCCGCGGTCCCTTCGAGGCCCTGCCCGAGCGACCGCACCGGCCTCATCCCTACTTCGAGACGCGCGGCGTGGACGTGCCGCTCACCGCTCCGGGCTTCGGCACGACGAGCGCCCACGTGCGCGTCCACGGCAGCGGCCCGCCGCTCCTGCTGGTGCACGGCCTCATGACGTCGAGCTACTCGTGGCGCTACGTGCTCGAGCCGCTCGGCGCGCGCTACACCCTCTACGTCCCGGATCTGCCGGGCGCGGGGCAGAGCCCCGGACCGCTCGAGCCGCGCTACGACCCCGCGGCGCTCGCGGGCTGGCTCGGCGCGCTCGTAGGCGCGCTCGGCATCCGGGGCTGCCCCGTCATCGGCAACTCGTTGGGCGGCTACCTGTGCCTGCACCTCGCGCTCGCGGACCCCGGCGCGATGTCGCGCCTCGTCGATCTGCACTCGCCCGGCGTGCCCGAGGCGCGGCTCTACGCGCTCCGCGCGGCGCTCGCCGTGCCGGGCGCGAAGGGGCTCCTCGGCTGGCTCGTCCGGCGCGAGCCCTTGCGCTGGGCCCACCGGAACGTCCACTACTGGGACGAGTCCTTGAAGTCGCTCGAGGAGGCGCACGCCTACGGCGATCCGCTCGCGACCGAGGGCGGCGCGCGGGCCTTCGTCAAGTACCTCGCCGAGACGATGGCGCCTGGGCCGATGCGCGCCCTGCAGCGCACGCTCCGCGCGCGACACGCCCGGGGCGAGCGGTTCCCGGTGCCGCTCCAGCTGGTCTACGCCCGCCGCGACCCGATGGTGCCGCCCCGCATCGGCGCCGTCCTCGCCGCGCGCATCCGCGAGGCCGAGCTCGTGTGGCTCGACGAGGCGTCGCACTTCGCGCACGTCGACGCCGTCGAGCGCTTGCTGCCGCCGGTGCTCGCGTTCCTCGCGTCGGGGAGCAGGTGAAGGCCCGCCGGCCGTCGTGCGCTCGGCGGACGGTGTGACGTGCTCGGCGGTCGGCCGCCGTGGCGGGGCGCGCGCGGCACCGCTACCATCGGGAGACCTGCGAGGACCCGAGTGGGTGCGGGCGAGCCAGGAGGGACGATGGCATCGGCAGGACTGCTCGCGCTGCTCGACGACCTGACGGTGATCCTCGACGACGTCGCGGCGATGACGAAGATCGCCCTGAAGAAGACGGCCGGCGTGGCGGGCGACGATCTCGCCGTGGGGGCGCAGCAGGTCGTGGGGCTGCACCCGAGCCGCGAGCTGCCCATCGTCTGGGCGGTGGCGAAGGGGTCGCTGCTGAACAAGAGCTGGCTCGTTCCCGTCGCGCTGCTCCTCAGCGCCTTCGCGCCCGTCGTCATCGTCCCCATCATGATGCTGGGCGGCGCCTTCCTCTGCTACGAGGGCGTCCACAAGATCCTCCACCGCCTCTTCCCGGCCAAGCACGTGCCGACCCGGCAAGAGCACGCCGCCGCAGCCGAGCGGGGCGCCGAGGCGCTCGTCGCGCTCGAGCGCCGGAAGATCAAGGAGGCCGTCCGGACGGACGCCATCCTGTCGGCCGAGATCGTGGTCATCGCGCTCGGCTCCTTCGCCGACAAGCCGATCGGCACCCAGGTCCTCGCGCTCGTCGCCGTCGCGCTCGTCATGACCGCGGCGATCTACGGGCTCATCGCCCTCATCGTGAAGGTCGACGACCTCGGCCTCCACCTCGCAGAGCGACCGGGGACGGGCCTCGGGACGAGGGTGCTGCGGGGCCTCGGCACGGGTCTGGTGCGGGGCATGCCGCTCTTCATGAAGCTCCTGTCCGTCGTCGGGACGATCGCCATGTTCCTCGTCGGGGCGGGCATCTTCGTCCACGGCGTGCCCGCCGTGGAGCACGCGCTCGAGGCGCTGGTTCACGCCGCCACCTCGAACGGCGTGCTCCAGGCGCTGCTCGAGGGGGCGCTCGTCGTCGTCGGCGGCGTCGGCCTCGGCCTCGTGGCGGTCCCCTTCGCCAAGCTCGCCGCGCTTTCGGCGCGCGCGGTCGCGCGGCGCCGCCGCGCCGCCTGAGCGCACGGCGCCGAGGCGGCCGGCGCTACACGCTAGGGCAGGCCCGGCAGGCTCCACCCCGCGGGCAGCGGCAGCGTCTGCGGCAGGCCGCTCCACGGCAGCGCCGGCCACCCGGCGGGCAAGCCCGGCCACGGCCACGAGGCGTTGCCGGGCGGCGTAGCCGGCGGGCTGCCGGGCGGAGCAGGCCACGCGGGCGCGCCGGCCAGGCTCACGCGCACGCGGTAGGCATAGCGGAGATGGCTCTGCAGCATGCTCTCCGGGATCCACGCGAAGCCCTGCTGACCCCAGTCTCGGCCCCAGCTGTTCTGGAACAGGAACTCGCGCCCCAGGGGGCCGAAGCGATACCCCACGAGCAGGACCGCGTGCCCGATGCCGTCGCCGGGCATCGGGTAGTAGGGCAGGTAGCCCGTCTGATCGACCGCGTCGCTCTCCCAGGCCGCGCGCTCGAAGGTGAGCGACAACCACAGCGCCTCGCCCCCGGCGAGGAGCCCCGCGACCTGGTTCATGTCGAAGGGCGGGTTGAGCTCCTCGAAGCGGTCGACGCGGTACAGGCCGCTGCGGTCGGCCAAGGCGAGCTCGCCCTGCAGCCGCGGATCGGCGCGGCCCGAGCCCGGAACGACACCGTAGTGGGAGCCGCAGCTCGAAGCGGTGGACGGGTCCGACAGCAGGCACGCTCGCACCGGATCGTAGGGCCACACGGGCTCGGCGGTCATGGGTCGGTCCTGCACGCTCTCGAGGCCGTGCCCGGTGTACGTGGCGTAGACGTGCAGCGGCGCGACGACGTCGCCTCGGCCGATGCGACGTGCCGCGTTGTCCATCAGGCTCGACAGCGCGAAGCCCGCGCAGGCGCCGACCTGCGCCTGGTCCTTCACGGGCCCAACGAGGTTCAGCACCCGGAAGTCCACGGCGCCGGGCAAGGCGGCCGCGTTGATCTGCTGCGGGATGTAGGCCACCGCCGTGGCGACGCGCCGCGAGGCAGCGCAGTCGAGGAGCCGTGCGAGCTCGGGCGGCAAGCCGGGCGGGGGGCAAGGCAGATCGGCCAGCATGCCGCCGAGCGAGCTCACGGCGTTGACGGCAGCACCCAGCCACGGAACGGCGGGCGCTCCGCCCGGCATTCCGGGAGCGGCAGGCGGGGCGGCGGGGGGGTAGCTCGGGGGGTAGCTCGGCGGCGGAGCCTCGGGTGAGGAGGCGCACGCCGCGAGGCCGAAGGCGAAGACGAGCAAGGCGCCGAAGGGTCGGGACCACGAGGCGCGGGGAACGTCGGTCATGTGCTCTGCCTCGTTCCAACTTACGACGCCGCCCGCTGCATCCTCCCCGGGGTCACGCGCGGCGAGCGCCGCGAGCGCCGCGAGGTCGGCGCCGGGCTCGTCCGCGCCGGCCTGGCTCGGGTAGGCGAGCCACACGTCGCCCGCCACGCGCCGCACGTGGTCGGCGTCGACCGCTCCGTGCACGGCGCCCGCCGTGTGCAGGCGCCGGAGCGCCTCGGCGAGGCGAGCGTGCTCGCCGGGGTCGAGGCGCGCTGCGGACGGCGTCGCGAGCGAGGTCCCGTGCGGGGCCTCGACCCAGAGCTCGCGCGCCGCCGCGTCGGCGCGCCACACGCCCGCGAGCGCGGGATGCGCGGCGCGGGCGAAGGCCCCTGCGCGCGGGAGCTCGTCGAGCGGCAGGACGAGCACGTCGCGCTCGAGCGTGGCGTCGTGGCGCCGGACCCCCACGTCGCAGGGGTCGGCCGGCCCACGGGCCCCGCCGAGACGACCACTCGGCTCCGAGCGGGGCGGCGCCTCGCTGCGAGGGCGTGCCCCGGCGGCGCTCGTCGGCAGGCGCCCGGGCGGCAGGCTCCGCGGCCACGCGAGCGAGGCGAGCGCCGCGCGCGCCCGTTCGCTGTCCTCGAAGCGGTCGCCGGGCGCCGACGCGAGCAAGCGCGCGAGCACGGCCTCGTGGCGCGCGTCGAGGTCTGGGTGGCGCTCGGCACTGAGCCCCGCACCGGGCTCGGGCAGCCGCCCCGTGAGCATCTCGAAGAGGAGCACGCCCACGCCGTACACGTCGCTCTGCACGGTGGCCGGCCGTCCGATGCGCTGCTCGGGCGCCATGTAGGCCAGGGTGCCGATCTCGCCCGCCGTCGCGGTCGCGTCCGAGCCGCCGAGGTGGGCCGCGCCGAAGTCGGCGAGCATGGGCGAGCCGGCGGCGTCGAAGAGCACGTTCGAGGGCTTGAGGTCGCGGTGCAGGATCCCGCGCCGGTGCGCCTCGCCGAGCGCGGACAGCAGCGCCTGCGCGATCTCGACGGCGCGCGCCGGCGTGAGCGGCTCGCGATCGAGCAGGGCGCGGAGGCTGCCCCCGGCCATCCACGCGATCGCCATGGCCGGCCCCTCGACGACGTACTCGACGAGCGGCACCACGTGCGGATGGCGCAGCGCCGCGAGCGCGCGCGCCTCGCGGGCGAAGCGCTCGCGCGCGTCGCGCCCGGCACCGCTCGCGCTCGACGCGAAGATCTTGAGCGCGACCTCGGCGCCCGTCAGCCGGTCGCGCGCCTCGAGCAGGCGCGCGTGCGGGGTCGTCGCCACCTCGCGCACGACCTCGTAGCGCCCGTACAGGACCTCGCCCGCGGCGCGCACCGAGCCGGGCGCGAGGTCCGGCCGGCCGCTCGCCGGCGCGTCGCGCCCCGTCGCGCCGGCGGGCTCGCCGCCGAGCCGCACGAGCTCCGCGTCGAGCTCCGCGAGGCCCTCGCGCAGGCCGAGCACCTCGAGCGCGCGGCGCACGACCTCGAGCGCCGCGCGTCGCTCGGGCGCCTCGGCCGCGATCGGCTGCAGGGCGCGGAGCGCGTGCTCGTGGCGCCCG
>JACRDA010000081.1 GCA_016212965.1 Myxococcales bacterium | reverse complement strand
GCGGCGCGCGCCCCTGCCCCCGGGCTCAGGGTGGGGGGACGGAAGCGGATGCGTACGCCCCTGCCCCCGGGCTCATGGGGCTCATGGTGGGGGGACGGAAGCGAACGCCTCCAGGCGCGCGTACGGCGCGGGCACCGGGTCGATTTCGCGGGCGGGGTCCTTCGCCCGCGTCGTTCGATGCCGCCACAAACCCCCTGTCTTGAATCAAGACACGCCACTTGTGGCGGCTTCGGCGGGGCGCGGGCGCTCGGGTGCCGCCACAAACCCCCTGTCTTGAATCAAGACACGCCACTTGTGGCGGCTTCGGCGGGCCGCGGGCCCTCGGGTGCCGCCACAAACCCCCTGTCTTGAATCAAGACGCGCCACTTTTGGCGGCTTCGGGGGGGCGCGGCGGCACGCGGGCGCTCGGCTGCCGCCACAAACCCCCTGGCTGGGGCCCGGCCGACGGTGCACCACGTCGAGCGGGCCCGAAGACGGTGGCCCCGTGAGCAAGCGCGCTCGGGCGAGGGCGGGCTGATCAGGCCGCGGCCGCGAGCCGTTCGCGCGCCGTCCGCGCCGACACGCTCTCGGGGTCGCGCAGGAGCGCGAGCGACCACGCGCGGCGGGCCCCCTCGCGATCGCCTCCTCGGGCGAGCAGCTCGCCCCAGAAGAGGAGCCCGTCGCCGCCCTGCCAGCGGTGCGGGTGCTCGACGGCCTCGCGGCACCACTCGAGGGCTGGCGCAAGGTCGCCGCGCGCCGCGGCGATGCGCGCCCGGAGGAAGAGCGCGTTGCGGTTGCTCGCGGGCCGCTCGGCCCGGTCGAGCGCCCGCGCGATCTCGGCGTCGGCCTCGTCGTGGCGCCCGGCCGCGAAGAGGGCGTAGGCATGCGAGAGGTGGTGCTCGGCCGCGTAGCGCGGGCCGAGCGGGTCGGGGCTCGAGCCCGCGATGGCGGAGACAGCCTCCGCGCCGCGGCCGAGCGTGCCGAGGATCCAGGCCCGCTGCATCGCGAGGGCGCTGGCGCCGTGCGGGCTCGCCACGAAGGCCGGTGCGAGCGCGTCGAGCCGCGCGAGCGCCGCCTCGGTGCGACCGAGGTTCATGTCGGCCTCGGCGAGGTTGAGCTCGAGCAGGCCGTAGTCGAGATCCTGGTCGCGCACGGCCCGGGCGCGCGCCGAGGCCGGCGTGGCCTCGACGACGCCGAGGGCCTCCTCGTACCGACCCGCGGTGATGAGCGTCGTGACGATGTGGTTCAGCTGCTCCCAGGTGAGCTCGCCGCTCGGTGCCCTCCGGCCGAGCTCGGCTGCCGCGGCAGCCGCCGCGTCCACGCGCAGCACGTGCACGAGCACCGTGAAGTACACGCACTCGACGTCGGCCGGCGTGGCCTTCGTGCCGAGCACCCGTCGAACCTCCCGGACCACGTGTTGCCGCAGCAAGGCATCCGAGCGGTTCGCGCGGCCGAGCGCCACCGCCACGACCACGCCGAGCACACCGAGCAAGACGAGGACGACCGGCAGCATCGGGGCTCGAGGGGCGCGCTCGCCCCGCACCATGGTAGCTTCACGCCGCAGGAGGCGCGGCAAACATGAAGGAGCGGGGTTGTCCCGTGACGAGCCCGGCCACGCTCGCGGCTGCGATCCTCGTCGCCGCGGTCCTCTCCGCGTGCACGGCCGCGCCGGATTTCAAGGGCTACTGCGCCAAGGCGGCGCCGTGCGAGGGCAAGTCCGTCGCCCTCTGCGTCGAGCAGGCACGCGCGCTTCACGCGCAGCAGCGGGAGCGCGGCTGCGGCAGCGAAGGCGCCGCGAGCCTCGCGTGCGCCACACGCCACGGCCGGTGCGAGACGGCGGGCTCGTGGTCGCTCCTGATGCCGACCGACGCCTGCCTCGGCGTCATCCAGGCGCTCGGCGACTGCCTCGACCGCACGCGCCCCGCCAGCCCCGCCATGCCGGTGGAGGTCGAGCCCCCGCGGCCACGCTCGACCGCGTCGGCCGCCGCGACGAGCGCACCCGCAGCCCCGAGCGCCGCGCCCGCGATCATCCTGTCCGTCGTCGACGTCGCCGACTTCGGACGCCGCGACGTGAGGACGTTCGCCTACGCCGCCGCGTCCGGGCAGCTCTTCGTCTCGTTCAGCGATCGCTGGAGCACCGAGGCGGCGCTCGGGGACGCCGTGTACCAGTGGGACCTCACGGGCGAGCCGAGACTCGCGCACACCTACCGGCTCGAGCCGGGCTGGATCGTCGACCGGCTCGTCGCCGCCCCTGCGGACACGCCGGGCGGGCTCGTCGTCGTCGGGCAGTACCGCTCGGCAGGCGGCAGCCCCTTCGCGCGCCACGGCCTGTTCGACGCCGAGCGCGGTCGAGTCGTGGCGCGCGGGCTCGAGCCCTTCGACGAGCGCGCGGCCGAGGTCGCCTGGAGCCCGGCGGGCGAACGCGTGCGGCTCACCCGCACCACCGGCCCGGAGCCGCCCGGCGCGCCGCGGGCCTACGACCGCACGGGCGCGGCGGTCTCCGCGGATCCGGCCGCGTTTCCGGCGCGCGCGCCCGGCCGGCTCTCGGTCGTCGAGTCGACCCCGGTGACCCAGGCGACGCGCGGCCTCTACTACCGCGCGGCCGACGGCGAGCGCCACCGCATCACCCCGGACCCCTGGCACGACAACTTCGCCGAGAGCGCGGACGGTAAGCTCGTCGCGACGACCACCTGGGACGGGGAGCTGCTCGCCTGGAGCACCGAGGCCCGGCGGATCGTCTTCCGCCAGAAGATCGCCTCGGCGTACGGCTACCTCGCCTACGACCCGAGGCGCGACCGCTTCCTGCTCGGCGACGCGACCGGGGACGGCACGACGCACCTGCGCGCCCTCGTCCGCGGGCGCTGAGTCGAGCCGAGCCGAGCCGAGCTCATTTGCCGCGCAGGCACTGCCGGTACGGGCCGCCGCCGCACTTGCAGTCGAGCTCCGTGAGGCGGTGCTCCGGGCTGCCAGGGTCCGGCAGGACCTTCGTCACGGCGTTCGGACAGAAGCACTCGCTCGGGCGCAGACTGCACCCGCCGCCGACCGTCGCGCCGGCGTCGGCGCGGTCACCGCGACTCCGGCAATCGGCCTCGAAGCCCGGATCGGCCTGCGCGATCCCGCCCTCGCACGGTCCGGCCGCGGGGCGACACACGTAGGGCCCGCCGCTCTTCTTGTCCGGCGCCTCGAGCACGCACTCGGCCGACCGGATGCAGCCCTGCGCCGTCAGCGTGTCGCACGGCGTCCCGGCCGGAGGCGGCGCGATCTTCGCCGCACTCTGCTCGGGCCGCGGCCCGTCCGGCGCCTTCGGCGACGCGCTCGCGCTCGAGCGGGTGGCCGGCACGTCCGTGCCCGCCGGCCCGCCGTTGCCGCAGCCGAGCGCGAACGAGAGTGCGAGCGAGGCGAGAGCCACGCCCGCCATCGAGCCGACGGAGAGACCTCGAAGCGCCGTCACCGTTGCCATTCGGAATCTCCACTCCACCCGAGGCCGCGAGGGTCTGCGCGGGCCTACCCGACCATCCCCGCCAACCTCACATGCGCCGCCACGCGCTTGCCGAACGCCTCGCGCAGGGCCTCGCCCTCGACCCCCGCGAGTCGCGCCTCGAAGCACTTGCGCGCGGCGCGGAGCGTCGCCTTCGCCTGCTCGTCGCGGCCGAGGGCGGCGAGCGCGTCGTGGCGCGCGAGCAGGAGCTCGACCTCGCTCTCGAGCATGCCGCCGACGGCGTCGCGCGCCTCGAGGGCGCGCTCGCACTCGCCGAGGGCCTCGTCGGGGCGGCCGAGGGCGACGAGCGCCTGGGCGCGGCGCGTGCGACACGCGGCCTCGTGGCTGCGGGCGTGGTGGCGCTCGACGGCGGCGAGGGCGAGCTCGGCGCTCGCGCAGGCGGCCTTCGCGTCGCCCGCCTCGCGCTCGCACTTCGAGCGATGCTCGAGGGCGGCGATGAGCAGGCTCGTGTCGCCGAGCGAGCGGGCCGCGGCGAGGGCGCGCTCGGCGTGCTCGCGCGCGGCCGCCCGCTCGCCGAGGGCGTCGAGCACGCGGCCGAGGTGGTGCTCGACCGACGCCGTGACGAGGCCGAGGCCGAGCGAGCGCGCGGCGGCGAGCGTTTTGTCGAGGATCTTCCGGGCCTGCTCGTGGTCCCCCGCGGCCGTGAGACAGGCCCCGAGGCCGATGCCGCTCAGGGTCGCCTCGCGGACGGCGCCGACCTCGAGGCAGAGGTTGCGGGCCATGCCGTAGTGCAGGAGCGCGGCCGAGAGCTGCCCGAGGCGCGCCTCGACGTCGGCGAGGGCGCGCGCCGCCGTCGCGCGGAACATGCTCCCGGCGCCGCGCTTCGCGAGGTCGAGGCCCTCGGTCGCGAGCTCGGCGGCGCGCACGAGCTCGCCGCGCGCGGCGTGCAGGCCCGAGAGCGTGGCGCGCACGAGCACGCGGAGCTCGAGCACGTCGCCGGCGTCGGCGAGGGGCATGGCCTCGGTCGCGGCGCGGAGCGCGCCCTCGACGTCGCCCTCGGCCGCGCGCGCGTGGGCCCGCCAGCGCAAGAGCGGCGCGCCGGCCCGATCGCCCACGGCCTTCGGGAAGGCCGCGGCGAGCGCCCGGGCCGCCTCGACCTCCGCCGTCAGGTGCTCGGCGTCGGCGAGCCAGTGGAAGGCCTCGGCGCGGAGCAGCCGGACGGCGAAGAGGTCCGAGGCGAGCTGCGCGGTCGGCGCGGCGTCGCCGAGCGCGAGCACGTGCGCGCCGAAGCGCACGACGTCCGCCGAGCTCGCGCGCGCGTGGGCGGCGTGCACGGCGCGGATCCACCACAGGGCCGCGCGCTCCGCGGCGCCGGCCGCCTCGAAGTGCTCGGCCACCTGCTCGGGCGCGGCGTCCGAGCGCCGCGACAGCCACGAGCCCGCCGCCTGGTGCAGGGCCCGGCGCTGCTCGTCCGTGACGAGCCCGCGGCACACCTCGTAGACCACCGCCTGCCGGAACATCCACTCCTCGCAGCCCGCGAGGCGGCTCACGGAGCTCGGCAGGAGCAGCTCGCGACGCCGCAGCTGGCCGAGCAGATCGCCCGCGAGCGGCTCGCCGAGCGCCTCGAGCCCCTCGCGCCAGAAGGAGCGCCCGAGCACGGCCGCGCGCTTCAGGAGGTCCTTCTCGTCGGGCGCGAGCTTGTCGAGCCGCGCGAGGACCGCGCCCTCGACGGTGAGCGGCAGCGCGTCGGGGTCGGCGCCCTCGCGGACGGCGAGGCAGAGCTCCTCGGCGAGGTAGGGATTGCCCGCCGCGCGCTCGACCACCGTGGGCTCGGCGCGGCCGAGGATCGCCTCGACGATGCGCGCCGTGCCGTCGTCGCCGAGCTCCGCGAGCTCGATGCGCCGCGCTCCCGGCCAGGCGTCGCGCTCGACGAAGAAGGTCGGCCGCGCGGTCGCCACGACGACGAGCGGCAGCTCGCGCAGCCGGTCGGCGAGCCACGCGAGCAGGGCGAGCGACGCCGTGTCCGCCCACTGCGCGTCCTCGAGCGACACGAGCACGAGCCCCTGCGCGGCGAAGCCAGCGAAGAGGTCCGCGCACGCGAGCCGGATGCGATCGGCCATGGCCTGCGGATCGCCGCGCGCCGCCTCGAGCTGGGGGTTCGCGGGGAAGGGCACGCCGAGGAGCTCACCGAGAAAATCCGCGACGCCACGCGCCGCGGCGGGCTCGAGCTCGGCCGAGGCGACGAGCGCCTCGATCTTCTGCTGGCCCGCCTCGAGCTCGCTCCCTTCGGGGAGCTCCGCCTGCCGGCGCACGAGCTCGCAGACGACGCCGAAGGAGGAGCTCGCGTGGGCGAGCTCGCCGCGCGCCTCGAAGTGCCGGTGCGGGGCACCCGCCTCGGTCAGCCGGCGCAGGAGCTCGAAGCGCAGGCGGCTCTTGCCGATGCCGGGCGGGCCCGTGACGACGACCACCGCGGCGTCGTCGCCTTCGCGCACACCCTCGACCACGGTGAGGAGGCGGGCGAGCTCGGCCTCGCGGCCCACGAAGGGCACCGTGCGGCCCGCGACCTCGCGCGGTCCGAGCGCGCGGGCGCCCGCGCGCGCGCCGAGCACGCGCGCGCCGGCCACGTCGAAGGCGCCCATGATGCGCTCCTGCGTCGCGGGGCACGCGACCACCGTGCCGTAGCTCTGCACCACCGTGCGGCCGGACTTCGGCAAGAGCGAGGGCGGCCGCAGGGTGGCGACGCGCGGCGCCGTCGCCGCGAGCACGCGCTCGGCGGCGGCCACGGCCGTCCCCGTGACCGCCCCCGGCGCGCCCATGCGCCGGACGGCGCGCCCCGTCCCGACGGCGATGCGCTCGGCGATGCGCCGCACCTCGAGGCCCATGCGCACGGCGCGCTCGGCCTCGTCGCCGAGCCACGCCTCGCCCCCGAAGACGGCGACCGCCTCGCGCGGGCCGAGGGGCGAGCCGACCCCGCCGTAGTGGCGCACGAGCGCGAGGAAGGTGTCGTGGGCGTCGGCGTCGAGGCCGAGGACGAGCGCCGCCGACACGAGCCGCACCTCGTCCGTGAGCGCGCCCATCACGCGCGCATCGAGCTTGCGCTGCGAGGCGCGCGGGGGCGGCACGGCGCCCGCTTCGCTGCGGAGTGCCTGGACGAGCTCCTCCATCGAGGCGGGCCGCTCGGCGCGCGCCTTCGCGAGGGCCCGGAAGATCACCGGCCCGAGGCCCGGCGGCACGTCCTCGGGCAACGGATCGGGCGGCTCGGTGACGATGCGCGTGAGCTCCGCGAGGTAGCTCAGGCCCGCGCCGAAGGGCTCGCGGCCCGCGAGGGCGTGGTAGAGGACGGCCGCGAGCCCCCACACGTCCGTGCGCTCGTCGACCTCGCCCACGCCCGAGGCCTGCTCGGGCGCCATGTACGAGGGCGTGCCCATGACCGTGCCCGGCACGGTGATGCGCGACACGGGCATGCGGCCGTCGCCCGCGCCCCAGAACGCGATGCCGAAGTCGAGCACCTTCACCGTGCCGTCGGCGCAGACGAAGAGGTTCGCGGGCTTCACGTCGCGGTGCACGATGCCGAGCGCGTGCGCGGCGGCGAGCCCCTCGCCCGCGGCGCACGCGACCGCGACCGCGCGCCCGACCGGGAGCTTCTTGTCGCGGTGCAGGGTCTCGGCGAGCGGCTCGCCGACGAGCCGCTCCATCACGAGAAAGGCCGTCCCGTCGTCGGCACGCCCGTAGTCGACGGCCCGGACGACGTTCGGGTGGCGGAGCTTCAGGAGGGCGCGCGCCTCGAGCTCGAACCGCTCGCGCACGCCCTCGGCCTCGAGGCCGAGCATCTTCAGCGCCACGGGCCCGCTCGGCCCCTCGGCCGCCCACACCGTGGCCATGCCCCCGCGGTCGAGCAGCGCGACGAGCCGGTAGCGCCCGACCGTGTCGCCCACCGCGAAGACCTTGCCCGCCCCGCCACTCACGGGCGGAACGGTACCCTTCGCGCGCGGGGCGGGGAAGGGCTGGCCCCTCGTGTCCGGTCAGTTCCCGCCGCCGGCGCCGACGAGCGTAGCCGCGCAGCGGCGCGTTCATCCTCGACAGCGCCTCCGCGAGCCTCCGCCAGTCGCGACTAACAACCCGGGCAAATACGTTGTATGGTCGCGCGCGCTGGACCGAAGGTCCGGCAGCCGGTCGTCGGCCGTGTGGCCCTGGACTGCCGGGAGCTGACTCGCCGCCGACTGCTTGGCGGCTCATGGCGCGCACGCGCGTCGCCCAGGAGAGCATTCATGCGTTGCTTGAGCCGTACCGTCCTCGCCGCCGCGCTACTCTTCACCGTCGGGGGCTGCCCGAAGCCGGCCACGACCACGACCCCGCCGCCGGCCACCGCCAAGCCCGTCGCCACCGCGAAGGCGACCAAGGACGCGCCCAAGAAGCTCACGGAGCTGAAGTCGAAGAAGCCCCTCCCCGTCCCCGAGGACTGGGATCGCATGGTCGACGCGGTGAAGGGCTTCGCCTTTTACGTCCCGAAGGGCTCCGAGTCGAAGCAAGAGACCGAGGGCGGCGTCGACGTCTTCGTGGCGCAGGTCGCGAAGCCGCACGACATCGCCGTCATGTGCGTGGTCTACAAGGACGCCTCCAAGAGCAAGGACGATCTCGCCAAGAACGCGGTCGACATCATCACCTCCATGGGCGACACGGACGTCAAGGTGCTCGAGACGGAGGAGCTCAACGCCGACTACACGCTCCTCACCATCACCTCCGTCGACGAGCAGAAGGTCAAGTCGAAGACGCGGGCGCTCGTCGCCACTGACATCACCGACAACTATCTCTTGTTCGTGGTGTCGCCCGAAACGGCGTTCGACCAGAACGTCGACACGGTCGACGCCATCTGGCAGAGCTTCGAGATGTTCAGCGGCGGCGCGAGCGGCGAGAGCAAGTGACGCCAGGGCAGCACGCCACGGCGCGGCCGAGCCGCACGCCCGTGACAAAGGCCGTCCCGTCGTCGGCACGCCCGTAGTCGACGGCCCGGACGACGTTCGGGTGGCGGAGCTTCAACAGGGCGCGCGCCTCGAGCTCGAACCGCTCGCGCACGCCCTCGGCCTCGAGGCCGAGCATCTTCAGCGCCACGGGCCCGCTCGGCCCCTCGGCCGCCCACACCGTGGCCATGCCCCCGCGATCGAGCAGCGCGACGAGCCGGTAGCGCCCGACGGTGTCGCCCACCGCGAAGACCTTGCCCGCCCCGACGCTCACGGGCGGAACGGTACCCTTCGGCGCCAGGGCGGGGAAGGGCTGGCCCCTCGGGTCCGGTCAGTTCCCGCCGCCGGCACCTGCTGCGCCGGCACCGCTGCCCATCCCGGTGGGTGGCCCGAGCTTCCCGATCTCGAACCGCACGATCGTGTACTGGTGGCCGCTCAAGAGCCCCTCGGACTGGAAGACGTCCTTGCCCGGCGCGAGCACGACGGCGAGCTCCTCGGCGTCGACGTAAAGCGGCATGCTCCATGAAAACCCGGGGCGGTCGGGGAGCACCCAGTACGCGCCGTCCGAGATTCGCGTCACCGTCACGCGGTAGTCCTCGAGCCCCAGCCGGAACTCGAGGTGCGCGGCGTAGCCACCACCCACGACGCCGGTGGGCCCAGCCCACAGGTAGTCGCGGTGCGCAGAACGCAACTTCCGTGGATGGACTTCCTGGGCGTGGGTGGCATACGGAGACGCCATCAGGTCGACTTGGCTGTACGTGTTGTGCACCGGATCCAGCACGCCGGAGCCCTGGAACCACACGAGATCCTGCCCGTCGCCACGCGCGCAGCAGACACCGCCCTCGGCGCCGTTCGGCGCCGAGATGAGCGTCCGGACGCCCTCGACCGGGTCCCACACGTGCTGCTCGAAGTACAGCGGGCCACGATCGGCGCTGAAGAACACCGTGCTCCCGAAAACGGAGAGCGAGTTCAGGTACCGGCCGTCGGGGCTCGTCCAGGCGGAAGGAAACGTGCCGGAGGGCTCGGGGCCGTGCCAGTGGAGATCCTTGCGGCCGTAGCTCGCGGCGAAGAGCGCCTCGCTCGCGTCGGCCTCGAGAGGCGCGCCGAAGCCGGTCCATTCGTAGACGATGTGCGGGACACTCTCGCCCGCGGGCAAGAACATGAGTCGATGGTGATTCGGACCGGGCACGTCCGTGCCGACATAGGATTCGAGGGTCGCAGCGCCCTCCGAGAGGGCGCGCAATTGCAGTGCGCACGTTCCGGTCGCCTCGGGCGGGATGAGCGCATCGAACGTCACGACGTTGTCCGGCAGGCGCACGATCTGGAGCTCCGTCCCGATCGCCACGAGCGGAAAGCCCGGCTTCAACCCGAGGTTGCGCGTGTAGCCGATGTAGCGCGTGGTGCCGTCCGAGCCGCCGAGCGCCCCGTAGAAGCGGTACTTCGGGTCGCCCCAGTCCGGCACGAACTCGAGACAGCCGTCCCCGCACGCCGTCCAGGGCGAGGGCGCCCGAGCGAGGGCGGGCGTCGGCGCGAGGTAGATCCCGCAGTCGACCGGCACGCAGGGCGCCCGGACCCACCCCGCCGGGAGGTCGGGCGGTAGCTCGGTCGTGGGGTCGGGGCAGCCTCCGCCGCCACCCCCCGCACCGAGCGCACCCGCACCACTCGACGTCGTGCCGGAGCTGGTAGCCGCGCCCGAGCCGGCGCTCGCGACGCCGCCGCCCCCCCCCGAGCCCGCAGGGTCGGCGCAAGCGCTGCAACCGGCCGCGCTCGCGAGGGCGCCGAGCGCGGCCAGGGGCCACGTCCTCTGGGCCAGGGGCCTCACGGGCACGGGCCCAGCGCGTCGCCGTGGTTCGACATGTGGGCCGCGACGGCCGCCGCCGCTACCCGCAGGGTGTGCGCGTGAGCGGGGTTGCCGGGTGGCCTGTGGCAGATCGTGATCTTCCCGCCCGCTCCGGCGCCGGCGAGCTCCACCGCGGACAGCTCCTGGATCTCGAGCGCATGGGTGCCCGACCCTGCGTCGCGCTCGAGCGCGAGGCTGATGCTGTCGGCGCGCACGGCCGGCCCGGCGGCGAGCGTGCCGGGGAGCTCGAGGGCGCTCACGACGACGATGGGTGCGTCGGCGACGAGGGGCTCGGCGTCGAGCACGGCGAGCGTGAAGCTCCCGGTGTTGGCGGCGAGGAGCACGCGACCGTCGCGGAGCGTCGTGAGCCAGGTCGCGCTGGCTCCCGAGAGCACCGCCAGCTCCTCCGGTGCGCTCGCGAGCCCGGTGAAGGGACCGGGGCCATTCGCCGCATCACATCCCTCCGTTTCTCGAGTCATGCGTCAGCAGGCCTGGATGCGCGAGGCGCGACCCGGCGCGTGATGTCGTCTCCGAGGGGCGCCGTCATGCATGACGCGAGCCCGGGAGCTCGACCACCGTTGGTAGGTATGCTCTCAGGGACTGTCCGCTCTGTCAACGCCGTCTCGACGACCCGACCGCAAGTGCGCTCGGGCGCCTTTCACGGGGGGCCGGTCCGGCGGAGGCGTTGCGGCAGAGGAGCCCCCGGGCGCCCCTGAGGCGCCGGTGTACTGGGCGTCGATGTCGTCGACGCGGCGGCGCGGCGCGGCCGCATGCCGCAACCAGGCGGCGGCTCGAGTCCACGTGGCGCGCGCCAGCCCGAGTCGGCAGACTTCGCGCCCGGCGACCACCAGCCGCCACGCACGCGCCCCGCTCCATCGACCGTTGCCCGGCGCCAAGTCGCCCGTGGGCCGCGGGCCCGCCGAGCTCCCTACCGCCTCCCGACGCCGCCACCGGCTGTCGTGGCTGCCCCGCAACTCGGTTGGCACGCCCCGCCGCGGTGGAACGCCCCCCCCGCGCAGCGTATGCTCCCCCGGTGACGCGCGTCGCCGTGGTGCTGGGACCTCTCGGGGTATCGCGCGACTTCATCGACTACCCCTATTTCGGCGACCTCGGGCCGCTTCAGGCGACGTCTGTCCTGCGCTCGCACGGCCTCGAGGTCGCGGTCGCCGACGCCTTCGCGCTGCCGACGAGCGACGTCGTGCCGCTCGCCGAGGACGAGGTGCGCTTCGGCGCGCCCCCGGCGGAGGTCGCGGCGCTCGTGCGCGCACCCGCGGACGTGCTCGTCGTCGCGCTCTCGCCCTTCCACCGGCCGCCGCGGCGCGATCCGCTGCTCGGCGAGCTCCTCGTGGCGCTGCGCGCCGACCACCCCGACACACCGCTCGTGCTCGCGCACCTCTACCAGAGCGGTGAGCACGTCGTGGACGCCCCGGCGCACGCCATCCTCGCGAGCTACCCGGAGGCCGACGTGCTCCTGCGCTTCGAGGCCGAGCACACGCTGCCCGCCCTGTGCGAGCTCGTCGCCGACACGCCGCGTCGCGAGGTGGCCCAGCGCCTGCGGCGCGCCCTCGGTGAGCGGGTCGAGGTCGTGGGCGGCGAGCGCGCGGCCCTCACCGGCGAGGAGCCGCCCGAGCTCGACGCCCTGCCCGTCCCGGCCTGGGACATGATCGACCGCGAGGCGCTCTTTCGCTTCCACGAGCGCGTCGTCGCGAAGCTCGGCCGGCCGCGCTGGGCGTTTCCGATCGACGGTCGCACGCTCCCGGCCCTCACGAGCCGCGGCTGCCCCTACCGCTGCGTGCACTGCTCCTCGAACCCGGCGAGCCGCAAGGAGGGCGAGCAGCTCCACCCGAAGACGCAACGCCGCCACTCGGCGGCCGCGCTCGACCGGCTGTTCGGGGCGCTCGCGCGGCTCGGGGCGCGGCGCGTGCAGCTCCTCGACGAGCTCGTCAACGCGAGCCACGCGCACTTCGCGACCGTGCTCGCCCTGCTCGCGCGCCACGGCCTCCGCTGCGAGATCCCGAACGGCGTGCGCGCCGACCACCTCGAGCCCGAGGACTTCCCGCGCTTGCGGGCGCTCACGACGACCCTGTCCGTCAGCGCCGAGAGCGGCAGCCCGCGCGTGCTCGACGAGGTCGTCGGCAAGCGCCTCGAGCTCGCGACCATCCGCACGGCGGCCGAGCGCGCCGCCGCGGTCGGGCTCCCCATGCTGGTCCACTTCATGATCGGCCTGCCGGGCGAGACCAAGGCCGAGGTGAACCAGACGCTCGCCTTGGCCATCGACCTCTTCGAGGCGACCGGCGCCGTGCCGAGCGTGCAGTTCGCGACGCCGCTGCCGGGCACGCGCCTCGCCGCCCTCGCGCGCACGAGCGGCGCGCGCGTCCTGCCGCTCGTCGACGACTGGGGCCCGCACTTCCAGAAGCACCCGGCGATGGACAGCGAGCGCGTGACGGCCGAGGAGCTCGGGCGCTTCAAGTGGACCTTCGACCAGCGTGTCGCGGCGGCGAGCGGCCCGAAGAAGATCATCCTGAACGCGACCTACATGTGCAACAACCACTGCACGTTCTGCGCGACGGGCACGCGCACGCAGTTCCACGGCGACTTCGAGCGCCAGCGCGAGCTCTTGAAGCACTACCGGCAGGCCGGCGTGCGCCTGCTCGACATCGACGGCGGCGAGCCCACCCTGAACCCGAACCTCTTCTTGCTCGTGCGCACGGCGCGCACGCTCGGCTACGAGAAGGTGCACGTCACGACCAACGCGCGCCGCGCCGCCTACCCGGGCTACGCGCGCGCGCTCGTGCGCTCGGGCGTCTCGAGCATCCTCTGCTCGATCCACGGCCCGGACGCGCAGACCCACGCGCAGAACGTCGGCGTCGCGGAGGCCTTCGAGCAGACCTGCGCCGGCGTCCGGAACCTCGTCGCCTTCGCGCCGCGCGGCCTCGAGCTCGGCGCCAACATCACCATCACGAGGTCGAACTGGCAGAAGCTCGAGGCCACGGCCGAGCTCGTGCTGTCGCTCGGCCTGCGCTGGCTCAACCTGCAGTTCCTGACGCCCTTCGGCCGGGCGACGAGCGCCGTGGCCCCCGACACGGCCGCAGCCGCGGGCGAGGTGCGCGCGCTCATCGACCACTACGGCGCGCGCATGAACCTCCAGGTCATCAACCTGCCCTTCTGCTTTCTGCCCGGCTACGAGCGCTACCTCACGGGCGACCTCATGAAGCTCGAGCGCCACATGCTCTTCGTGAACAACGAGGGCGTGAACCTCGCCGAGTACCTGCGCGAGCGCCGCGTCCGAAAGCCCGTCTGCGAGGTGTGCCCGCACGCCGTCTTCTGCGGCGGCTTCTACGAGATGGACAACGCGCCCGAGCCCACCTGGCTCATCGACCCGAAGGATCTCGTGCGCCCCCTCGACCCGGCGCGCCTGCCGCTCGGCTGAGGGCCGGGTGAGGGTGGGGCGCGGCGGGCGCCGCTACGGCGCGTGCAGCCACAGGGGGAACGACACCGGCACGCCGCCGAGCGCCTCCCCGCCCGGCACGCGCACGGCGCCGAGCCCGCTGACGAGGCAGCGCTGCGTCGCGGGCGGCAGGCCCTCGTCCGCGCGGACGTCGACGTCGTGCAGAAAGCCGTCCGTCCCGAGCCGCGCGGTCACGCGCAGGCCGAGCGTCCCGGCCGCGGGGCCGCCGCCCGGAAAGCACGCGAGCAGGGAGTCCAACCTCCCCTCGATGGCGGGCAGCACCTCGGCAGGCATCGGCGCATGGCGCACGACCGCGGCCTGCACGGCGCCGCCGGCGTACGCGCCCGACTCGTCGTCGTCCGGCGCGTCGTCGTTCGCCTCGCCCGTCGTGTCGTAGTAGCGCCCGTGGTCCCCGCCCTTCTTGGCCGCCGGCTCGCGCCAGGCGTCGGGCTTGCCCGCCGCGGCCGCAGGGGTGGGCACGCCGCCGGTGTAGCCGGGCCGATCACCGCCTCGTGCGCCGTACCCGTCGCCGGGGCGGTCGAGCCCCGAGCGCCCACCCGTGCTCCGCACCCGCTCCACCGCCGCGGTGGCGTCGCGCTCCGCAGCGTCCGCGCCGCCGCCCGCGCTCCGACCCCGCTCGGCGTTCTTGCTCTCCTCGCCTTGCTCGCCGGCAGCGACCTCGCCCGGCACGCCCGCGTCCTCGCCCGCCGCGCCGATCCGCGCGAGCGCGACGGCGAGCGCGAGCCGGCGCTCCGCGAGCGCCTCGAGCTCCGCCGTGGGACGGCCCTCGGCAAGTCCGTGCGCGAGCTCGATCTCGACAGTGCGCAGCCGCCGCTCGAGCTCGGCCCCGACCCCCGGCCGTGCGCGGCTCGCGGGGGGCGGCAGCGCCACGCTCGGCTCCTTGCCCGGGTGGATGCGCGGCGCGCACGCGGCGCTACCGAGCGCGAGCCCGAGCGCGACGGCGAGCAGGAGTCGGCGGGGTCGCATCATGTCAGCCCAGCATAGGCGCCGTTCAGCGATCGCGCACGCTGAGCGCGCCGATGTAGTCGCGCTTGCCGAGCTCGACGCCGTTGTGGCGCAGGATCGAGTAGGCGGTGGTCACGTGGAAGTAGAAGTTCGGCAGGGCCATCTCGTGCAGGTAGTCGCGCCCGAGCATCACCTTGCCTTCGAGGAAGGGCAGCTCGAGCAGGCGCGTGTCGGCCCCCTCGAAGTCGGCCGGCGCGAAGGTGTCGAGGTAGGCGACGCAGGTGCGGATGCGCGCGCGCAGCTCGTCCATCGTCTGCTCGGTGTCGGGGTGCTTGGGCTGCTCCTGCCCCGTGAGGCGCGCGGCGGCGGCCTTGGCCGCGTCGCAGGCCGCTTGCACCTGGCGCGAGAGCGGGAACTGGTCGGGCGCAAGGCGCGAGGTGAACAGCACCGCGGGGTCGAACGAGCGCTTCGCGGCGTGCGCGAGGCCCGCCTCGAGCCAGCGGTCGAGGTTGCCCAGCATCTTCTTCATCGGCACGACCGAAGCTGCGTAGAGGTCCATCGCGATGTGCCATAGCCCGGTCCGGCCGACCCGACCACCGCAGCCGGAATACCTTACGTGACGTCAGTCGCAACCCTGCAGACGACGACACGGCGCAGGTGTTTTTCGAGCGGCGGCGCGTGTAGCGTTTCGGCATGCGCTTGTGCACTCTTGGTCGGCTCGTCGCGGGGGCGACGCTGTCGGGTCTCTGGGCAGCGAGCTGCTCGCTCGCCAACGCGCCGAGCGACGCCTCGCCACCCGGCCAGGGCCACGGCGGGCAGGGCGGCGTGGGGCCGGAGACCTGCGCCGAGATCAGCTGCGACGCGCACGCGAGCTGCGACGACTCGAGCGGGCACGCAATCTGCACCTGCAGCGACGGCTGGGCAGGCACCGGCCTCGCGTGCAGCGACGAGGACGAGTGCGCGCTCGGCACCCACGACTGCGACGCACACGCGAGCTGCACGAACACGGTCGGCGCCTTCGACTGCACCTGCAACGCGGGCTACTCGGGCGGCGGCACGACGTGCGTCGACGACGACGAGTGCGCGCTCGGCACCGACGACTGCGACGTGCACGCGACCTGCACGAACACGCTCGGCTCGTTCGACTGCAACTGCAACGCGGGCTACTCGGGCGACGGCACGGCGTGCGTCGACGACGACGAGTGCACGCTCGGCACGCACACCTGTGTCGCGAACGCGCTCTGCACGAACACGGACGGCGGCTTCGACTGCACGTGTGCGCCGGGCTCCTTCGGCGACGGGACGCTCGCCTGCCACCGCGTCCTGTTCGTGGACGACGACGAGGGGCTGTCGGTCGAGGTCGAGTGGCTGGCCGCCATGGCCTCGGCGCTCGGGCTGACCCCGGACGTCGAGACCCTGGGCGTCGACGCCCAGACGCTGACGCCGCTCGCGGGCTACGGCGTCGTGGTCTGGTCGATCGGCGACCGCTGGGACAGCAACCTCACGGCCGCGAACGTGGCGGACCTCACCGCCTACCTCGACGGCGGCGGCCGCCTCCTCTACGCGGGTGGCCACTGCCTCTACAACGAGCCCCCGGCCACGGCGGTCTTCGCGCCGACCTACCTCGGCCTCGGGAACTTCCAGTTCAACATGCCCACCATCGCGAACGGCGGCCTGCCCGCGTTCGCCGATGGCACCGGACACCCGGTGGCCGGCGCCGGCGCGTACACGCTGCAGCTCCTCGGCGGCGGCTCGGCGCCCGACATGTGGAGCGCGTTCTCGCCCAACGTGGCCTCCGTCGAGGTCATGCTGAAGCACCGCCCGGACAACCTCACGCCGAACGGCTCGACCGACTTCGCGAACGAGTACATCGCCGCGGTGAACGTGACCGCGGCATACCGGGCCATGACCTGGGGCTTCGACATCGGCCACCTCGCGCCGGCGCACCGCAGCCAGCTGCTCGGCGACTCGCTCCTCTACCTGTCGCAGTAGGAGACCGCCTCACCACCGAACTTGTACGCCCGGGCGCGCGGGGCGAAACTGGTCGCGCCGCCTTGCTCGCAGCGAGCCGCCGACCTCGCGGGAGCCAACACGAACGTGGAAGACGACGCCTTCTCTTACGACATCGACGACTTCGACGCGCCGTCCGCGCCCGGGCCGACCGAGCTCGGCGGGGCCGAGGCGACCTACGGTGCGCGCTTCGCCGAGGCGCTCGCCGGCGCCGCGGGCGCGCTCGGCCCGGAGGTGCGCGCCGAGCTCGACCGCGCGGCGGCGGAGGCCGGACTCTCGCCCGAGCGCGTCGCCCACATCGAGCAGGCGGTGCGCGCGAGCCACGCGGTCGAGCCGCCGCCGAGCACGGGCGACGCCGGCGTCGAGGTCGACGCGACGCTCGAGCCGCTCGCCCCCTCCGACGAGCCGCGCATCGCGGCCCTGCAGCGGCGCATCGCGCGCCTCGAGCAGGAGACCGCCGAGCTCCGCGCCGAGAACGAGGAGCTCCGGGCCGAGAACGAGGAGCTCGCCGCAGAGGCCGGCGAGCCGGCGGTCGAGCTCGAGGGCGAGCTCGCCCCGGCGGCCGCCGCGGTCCTGCGCCGCAGCCGGGCGCTGCGCGATCCGGCCGCAATCCACCAGCGGTTGCGGCAGGCCCCGCGCGACGCCGCGCTCATGCACACGCTCTATCGTGCGCTCGGGCGCGTGGAGGACCTCGACCGGCGCTTCTGCGTCGCGAGCGCCCTCGTCTACCTCGGCGAAGCGCACGACGAGGAGCGCGCCACCTACGTCGCGCACGTGCAGCCCGGGGTCGTGCGCCCCAAGCGCGCCGTGAACGAGGACGAGTGGCGCGAGCTCCTGATGCACCCGCTGCAGGATCCGTTGACCGGGGAAATCCTCGCCGACATCGCCGCGGCCGCCCTGCTCGGCCAGATGGCTGCCCTGCGCAAGGGCGCGCCGCGCGCCCGCCTCGACCTCGCGAACCGCGCCGACCCCAACCGCACCACGGTCGACGCCGTCCGCTCGCTCGCGTGGGCCGCCACCGTGCTCGGCCTGCGCGTGCCCCCGATCTACGTGATGCCCACCGTCGACGACTGCATCGAGGTGGTGCTCGACCAGACCCCGACGACGCGCGTCGGCCGAAAGCTCCTCGCGGGCCGCTCGGTGCGCGAGCTCGCCTTCGCCGCGGGTCGCCACCTCAGCGCCTACCGGCGCGAGCTCATCCTCGCGGCGCTCATCCCCGCGCTCCCGCAGCTCGAGGACGTGTTCCTCGCGGCGCTCTTGCTCGGCAACTCCGGGCTGCCCATCGCCCCGGAGCTCAAGGCCCGCGTCGAGCCCCTGGCCCGCGTGCTCGCGCCGCTCGTCGACGCGCAGGTCCGGGCGCGCCTGGGCGACGCCTTCAACCGCTTCGTCGAGAAGGGCGCGCGCACGAACCTCGCCGAGTGGCGCGTGACGGCCGACCACACGGCGACCTGCGCGGGCATGCTGCTCGCGGCCGATCTGGACGCCGCGGCCGCCGTGCTCGCGCTCGAGGACGAGGTCGCGCTCGCCGCGGGCGGCCCGGCGCGGCTCGAGGAGCGCATGGACGATCTGCTCGTGTTCGTCACCGCGCACCGCTACAGCCTGCTCCGCCGCCGGATCGGCGTCGCCGTCACGGCCCCCGCCTGAGCCGCCGGGGTCCACCCCGGGAGGCCGTCAGGTGCGTGCTGGGACTTGCCTTCCCGGCGGGGTTGGATCTTACTGTCACTTGCCGGGCGCCTCGAGCCCCGGCGTCAAGAGGAAACGACCTTGAAACCCCACAGTCTCACGAGTGTTTTCGCGCTGGCCCTGGTGTTCGGCGCGTTCGGTGTCGCTTGCGGCAGCTCGAGCGAAACGAACGGTGACAAGGCCACGGGCACGCAGGCCCCGACGGGCGGCGTGGCCGAGAACCCGAACAATCCCCCGCCCCAGCCCCCGCCGCCCTCGACCCCGGCGCCGGTGCAGCAGGAGACCGCGCCCCTCGGCAACAAGCCGCCCATCGAGGCGCGCGCCAAGGCGGAGCTCGACGGCAAGGAGCCGGACGCCAACTGGAGCGGCAACGCGATGGCGGTCCCGGGCGGCCGGGCGACCTTCACCGTGCCGACCGCGTGGGCGAGCTCGAACGCGACCGACGGCACGCGCGTCGCCGCCGCCGCGGACGGCAAGGCGAAGCTCGGCGCCGGCACGGCCAGCACGGGCGTCGACGCCGCGTCGCGCGCGCTTGGGCTCACCGAGTGCACCTGGAATCCCCCGGACAACATCACGCTCGGCAAGGACAAGCTCGCCGCCGCTGCGGCCGACGGCGTGTGCCTGCAGGGCGGCAAGCCGGCGCGCGCCGTGCAGGTCGTGCTCGCCAACGAGGGCGTGGCCGGGGTCGGCGCCTGGGACCCGTCGGGCGGCGACTCGAACAGCGTGTTCGCCTCGCTCCGCGCCGCGAAGAAGGCCGCCGCGGGCACGGGCGTCGGCGGCGACCTCGGCGCCTGCTGCGCCGCGCTGGCGCAGAACGCGCAGAGCGCGCCGCTCGAGCAGAAGGGCTACTACCTCGCGGCCGTGGGCGTGTGCAACTCGATGAAGGGCAGCTCCGACGCCCGCGCGGCGCTCGGCGCCATCTCCGCCGCGCTGAAGGGCGCGGGCATGCCGCCCATCTGCCGCTGACGCGCCAGGCCTGTCCGAGGTCCGCGCGACGCGAGCCTCGTCGGGGGCCGGCTCTCCCATCGGGAGTGCCGGCCCTTCGTGTCTCCCCGCCCGGACGCGCGCCCTCCTGCGTTGCCCGGGCGGGCGTGCTCTAATGCGCACCATGACTTCGCGCTCTCCCTCGGCCCTCGACTTCGGCCGAAGCCTCGCCGCCGCGCGCCCGTGCGCGCTCTTCGCGGCGCTCCTCACGGCCTCGGCCGCCTGCGCCCCGGCCGACGAGACCGCGGCGCCCGTGCCGCCGGAGCCCGAGCCCGTCGCGGCCCCCATCCAGGCGGGGCGGCCGGCGTGCCAGAGCCCGGCGCTGCCGTCGTACGCGTTTGCCGAGGGCCCGTACGGCACGCACCGCGGCGAGCTCGCCGACGACTTCACGCTCGAGCTCGTGGACGGCACCACCTACGGCCTGCGCGCGCGCTGGACCGGCTGCGAGAGCCACGTCGTCATCCCCGACACCATCCGCGTCTCGGATCTCGATCCGACGAGCGTGTGGGAGAACGACCTCGCCGAGCTCGTCGCCACCTCGCCGCGCGACGCCCACTACCTGTTCGTGTCGCGCGCCTCGACCGAGGAGCAGGCCACGATCGCGACGACGGCGATGCAAGGGCGCGTGGACGCTCTCTTGGCGACGCTCGCGCCCGAGGACGCCGCCTACTGGCGCCGCCACTTGCACGTCGCGCGCACGCGCGCGGCCGATCTCGGCAACTGGGTGGGCGAGGTGCTCGTCAGCCGCGGGCGGCTCGGCCTGGCGATCGATCGCTTCCAGCGCATCCGCGGCGTCGGGTACCTCGCGGACGTGAGCCGCTACAGCGCGCAGCTGCAGCAGCAGGGCTACTGGCCGTGGAAATCGAACCTCGCCTACGCGGCGAACGAGGTGCGCTACTTCGACGGCTGGGCGGCGCGCCAGGCGGCGCTCGACGACGACGGCGCCCACGTCGTGACGCTGTGGAACGGCGCGATCCTGTCCGAGCAAGCGAACAAGGGCGTGTCGCTGCCGAGCGCCGAGGACATGGCGCGCTACGACACGCTCGAGGTCGAGGTCGAGCTCTCCTGCCCCGACCCCGAGAAGATCGAGTTCGGCAACTGCGGCGCGTGGGACTACCTCGCGTCGCTCTACCTCTTGCCGGAGAAGACCGGCGGCGAGACCGTGGAGCTCGCGCGCTTCATCACGAGCTACCACCGCGAGACGCACTGGGTCGTGGACGCGTCGCCGATGCTCGCGGTCCTCGCCGACGGCGGCAAGCGCATGCTGCGCTGGTCGTTCGCGCCGCCCTGGAACCCGCAGCCGACGGCCACGCGCCTCGCGCTCCGGTTCTCGAATCGCGGCAAGGGCTACCGCCCCGCGCAGGCGACCTTCCTCTGGTCGGGCGGCGACTTCGGCCCGGGCTACGACGCTCTGCACCCCGCCAAGGACGTCGCCATCCCCGCCGACGCCAAGCGGGTCGAGCTCTGGGCCCTCGTCACGGGCCACGGCGGCGCCACGCAGAACTGCGCCGAGTTCTGCGCGCACCAGCACGACTTCACGGTGAACGGCACGACCTACACGAAGGCGCACCCGGACGTCTCGCAGAACGACGGCTGCATGCCGCAGATGGACCACGGCATGGTGCCGAACCAGGCGGGCACCTGGTGGTTCGGCCGCGGCGGCTGGTGCCCCGGTCAGCAGGTCGAGCCCTTCGTCGCCGACGTGACCGCCGACGTGACCCCCGGCGCGTCGGCCCACCTCACCTACGCCGCGACCCTGAACGGCCAGACCCCTCCGAACGGAGCGGGCAACATCTTCCTCGCGTCGTACCTCGTCGTCCATCGCTGAAGGCGGCAGAACGGCCGCCCCCCACGGAGGATCTCGTGTCTCACGCCCGATCTCTACTCGCGCGCCTCGGCGCCCTCGGTCTCGTGCTCGGCGCGCTCGCGGGCCTCGCCGGCGCGTGCGCCTCCGCGGAGTCCTCGGACGGCAGCGGCGGCAGCGTGACGGGAACGGGCGGACAGGGTGCCCAGGGCGGCGCCCCGACGGGCGGACACGGCGGCGCGCCGAGCGGTGGAGCGGGCGGCACCGGCGGCCAGGGCGCCGTCGCGACGGGCGGACAGGGTGGACAGGGCGGCGCCCCCTGCCCGCAGGGCACCCTCGTGTGCGAGGGCACGCTCGCGCGCACCTGCGACGGCAACGGTGGCTTCACGACGACCGTCGACTGCGCCCCCGAGATCTGCGTGCCCGGACTCGGCTGCGCCGCGTGCGTGCCGGGCAGCGCAGCGTGCAACGGCTCGAGCTCCGAGGTGTGCGCGCCCGACGGCTCCGGCTACCTCACGACCTTCTGCGATCCCGACCAGGGCGTCACCTGCAACCCCAACACCGGCAAATGCCTGGGCGCGTGCGCGCCCGAGTCCCTGAGCCGGAGCTACATCGGCTGCGACTACTACCCGACGGTCACCTCGAACGTCGTCTCGTCGACGCCCTTCTACTTCGCCGTCATCGTGTCCAACACCACCAGCAACCCCGCGAACGTGCTCGTGACGCGCGGAGCCGCGACCGTCGCGACCACGACGGTGGCCGCGAGCTCCGTCGCGGTCGTGCAGCTGCCCTGGGTGGACACGCTCAAGAACAGCACCACCACCGTGCTCGTGCCGTCCGGCGCGTACCGGCTTCGCACGGACCAGCCCGTCACCGTCTACCAGTACAACCCGCTCCAGTACACGCTCGCGAACCAGTACTCCTACACGAACGACGCCTCGCTCCTCTTGCCCGTCAACGCGTGGGCCGGCGAGTACCGCACCGCGGCGCGTCAGACGCTCTCGACGGGCCTGCCCGGCTTCATCGCCATCACGGCGAGCGAGGACGGGACGACCGTGAACCTGAGCCCCGGGCCCATGGGCGGCGGCGTCTCGGCCGGCGCCGGCATCTCGGCCACCGGCGACGGGACGGCCATCCTGAACCGCGGCGACGTGCTCGAGGTGTTCAGCGGCGGCAGCGCCGATCCGGGCGACATGTCGGGCTCGCTCGTCTCGGCCGACAAGCCGGTGCAGGTCATCGGCGGCCACACCTGCACCTATCTGCCGGATCCGGTGTGCTGCTGCGACCACATCGAGGAGACGGTGCCGCCCGTGGCCGCGCTCGGCACCCGCTACCTCGTGACGCCGCCCATCGTCGCGGCGGGCGGCAACCCGGTCCAGCAGGTCGTGCGCTTCGTCGCCACCGCCGACAACACGACCCTCACCTACGATCCGCCCCAGCCGGGCGCCCCGACCACCATCGCGCAGGCCGGCGGCTTCGTCGAGCTCGTGAACTCGACGGCCGACTTCGAGGTCGAGGCCTCGAGCCGCATCATCGCCGTCCAGTACATGGAGGGCCAGCAATCGGTCGGCATGGGCGATCCGGCGATGACGCTCGCCGTCCCCGTGCAGCAGTACCGCACGAGCTACCTCTTCCACGCGCCGACCAACTACGAGGCGAGCTTCGTCAACGTCACGGCGCCGACGGGCACGGCCGTCACGCTCGACGGCGCCCCCGTCGTCGGCTTCGTGCCCATCGGCGCCTCGGGCTACTCGGTCGCGCGGGTCGCGCTCTCGAACGCCGGCTCGGGCGACCACACGGTCGGCGCGCCCGAGGCCGTGGGCGTGTCCGTCTACGGCTACGGTCAGTACACGAGCTACTGGTACCCCGGCGGCCAGAACGTGCAGCTCATCGGCAACTAGCCGCCCCCCCACGACGCGCCCCATGCCCCGAGCCCGCGAGCCACGCGCCGGCGATCTACGCCTCCTCGCGCGGCTCCGCAGCCCCGCGGACATCCAGCGCCTGCTCGACGCGACGCCCTACAGCACCGACCCGATCTACCGCGCGCCCCAGCGCGTGCTCCGCGACCGGCGCGCGCACTGCGTCGACGGCGCGCTGCTCGCGGCGCTCGCCCTGCGCCGGCTCGGTCATCCGCCGCTCGTCGTCGACCTCCGCGCCGAGCGCGACGACGACCACGTGATCGCGGTCTACCGCGTGCGCCGGCACTGGGGCGCCGTCGCGAAGTCGAACGTCGTCGCCCTGCGCTACCGCGAGCCCGTGTACCGCTCTCTGCGCGAGCTCGTGATGTCGTACTTCGACTGGTACTTCAACACCGACGGTGAGCGCGCACTCCGCTCCTACTCGGTGCCCCTCGATCTCGCGCGCTTCGACGCGCTCGACTGGCCGCGGCAGGACGCGGCGGCAGACCCTATCATCGCGGCCCTCGACCGCGCGCGGCACTACTCGCTCCTCACGCCCGCGATGTTGAAGGCCCTCGGCCCGGTCGACGAGCGCACCTATCGCGCCGGCCTGCTCGGCGCCGATCCGGCGGGCCTCTACGCCGCCGACCGGCTCAAGATCGAGCTCGGCTGACCGGGGCTCCGCGCCGGGCCCGCGCTCAGCCGCCCGCGACCAGGCGCCCCGCGCGATAGTCCGCGACGGCCTGGTCGAGCTCGGCCTCGGTGTTCATCACGAAGGGTCCGCGCCGCGCGACCGGCTCGCCGATGGGCTCGGCCGCGAGGAGCAGGAAGCGCGCGCCCGTCGCGCTCGCCGCGCGCACGCTGGCGCCGGGGCCGAGGACCGCGAGCTCGCGCTGCCGCACCGGGCTCGCCGCCGCGCCGAGGCCCACCGCGCCTTCGAGCACGTAAGCGAACGCGTTGTGGCGCGCCGGCAGCTCGTGCTCGAAGGTGTCGCCCGCGGCGAGCGTGACGTCGAGCATCGTCGGCGCGGTGTAGATGCCCTCGACGGGCCCGCTCTCGCCGCCGATCTTCCCGGCCACGACGCGCACGGCGGCCCCCTGCACCGACAGCTCCGGGATGCGACCGGGCGCGATGTCCTGGTAGCGCGGCTTCGTCATCTTGAGCCGGGCCGGCAGGTTCACCCAGAGCTGAAGCCCCCAGAGCAGACCGCGGTCCTGCTCGGGCATCTCGGAGTGCACGATGCCCCGCCCGGCCGTCATCCACTGCGCGCTCCCCGCGCTGAGCCGCCCGCGGTTGCCGACGCTGTCCCGGTGCTCCATGAAGCCGTCGAGCATGTACGTCACGGTCTCGAAGCCGCGGTGCGGGTGATCGGGAAAGCCCCGCACGTAGTCCTCGGGCCGCTCGGAGCGGATCTCGTCGAGCAGGAGGAACGGATCGAGCAGCGGCAGCGCCTGCGACCCGAGCGAGCGCGAGAGGCTCACGCCCGCGCCGTCGCGCGTGGCGAGCGCCGGCACGACCTGCCGGATCTCGCGCAGGGTGCTCGGCGCCGACACGACGGGCCCGGAGCGGCGACCGCACGCGAGCGCGGCGGCGGCCGGCCCGAGCGCGCAGAGCAGCCCGCGACGCGACAGGACCGGAGGCATGCCTGGAAAGGTAGCGCACGTGCCGCTCCGTTACGAGAGCACGCCGGCCCTCCACGGGTGTCGCGGGTGGGCTACCCTCCGGCCGCCATGAAACGCGGGTTCTCGCCCGAGGGGCTCAAGACCGCCACGCAGGTGTGCTTCGCCGAGTCGCGCCGCGTGCGCTTCCAGGATGTGGATGCCGCCGAGACGCTCTTCTTCCCGCGCGTGCTCGAGTACATGAGCGACGCCTACGTGGGCCTGCTCTACGCGCGCGGGCTCGACGTCGCCGCGGCTCTGCGCGCGCGCGCCTTCGCGGCGCCCATCGTCCACTCCGAGGTCCACTACCTGCGCCCCTTGCGCTTCGGCGACGCGGTGACGGTCGAGGTCGTCGCGATCGACGTGAGCGCGCGCTCGTACCGCCTCGGCTACCGCCTGCGCGACGCGAGCGGGCAGGCGGCGGCCGTGGGCCAGACGGCACACGTGTGCGTGGACATGGCGACCTTCGCGCCGCGACGCCTGCCCGAGGAGCTGCGCCAGGCGCTCGCCGGCGACGGCCCGTCCGCGCAAAAAGCGGCGCGATGACGGCGCCCGGCCGTGCCGCGGGCCCCCCGCGGTTGTCCACTTGCACAGGTTCTCCACAGGCGGTGTCGCTGCGTGACCTTCTCGGCGCGCTGGCGTCGGATCCGCCGTGGAGCGCGCCGATCGAGTGCTCGCCCCGTTCCGCGCGCTCGCGAGGAGGCTCGAGGCCATCACATCAATTCTAGACACTTACACGTAGTGTCTCAGTCGTGGCGCGCACTCCGATCGCCAAGTCCGCGGAGCCAGGTCAGCGAGGGTACGCGCACTCCATACATTGGAGCTCCGAGCGTGCCGCAAGGGTGGGCAAGCTGTGGGGAACACAGAACCTGTGGAGAACCGCCCGCCGGTGATCACCCGACCCGACCGGGGCCGCCGCAGCGCGAAGCGTGCTAGCTCTGCCGCGTGCTCCCGACGCTCACGCTCGAGCCCATCGGCGTCGTGCGCTCGCCCTTCCTCGAGGCGGCGGACGCGCCCCGGCAGGCGTGCGTTGCGGACGTCGCGGGGCGCATCGAGCTCGTCGCCGGCCGTCACCTCGAGGACGCCGTCGCGGATCTCGCGCACTGGAGCCACCTCTGGGTCGTGTTCTGGTTCCACAAGGCCCGCGACTACCGGCCGAAGGTGCTGCCGCCACGCAGCCGGATCCGGCGCGGCGTGCTCGCGACGCGCTCGCCACACCGACCCAATCCGATCGGCCTCAGCGCCGTCCGCCTCGAGCGCGTGGAGGGGCTCGTGCTCCACGTGCGCGACCTCGACATGCTCGACGGCACGCCGGTGCTCGACCTGAAGCCGTACGTCCCGTACGCCGACATCGTCGCGGGGGCCGCCTCGGGCTGGCTCGACGCCGGACCGCGCGATCCCGGCCCGAGCTTCGAGGTCGCGTGGAGCAGAGCGGCAGAGGAGGAGCTCGCCTTCGTGGAGGCGGCGGGCGTCCGGCTGCGCGAGCCCGTCGCCGCGCGGCTCGCGCTCGGCCCGCAGCCCCACGCCTACCGGCGCATCACGCTCTCGGGCGACACCGGCCGGCTCGCCTACAAGGCCTGGCGCGTCTCGTTCCGCGTGTCGGAGCGCCGCATCGAGGTGACGGGCCTCGCGACGGGCTACCGGCCGCGCGAGCTCGCGACCTCGCCCGACCCGGCGCTCGAGCTCCACCGGCGCTTCGCGGCGCGCTTCGGGCGCTGACTACAGCCCGAGCAGTCCGCGCACGTGACGCGGCGGCGGCGAGCCGAAGGAGAGCAGCGCGTCGTGGTAGGCGCGCTCGGACAAGCCGCCCTCGGCGTTCTTCCACTGGCCGCTCTTCTCGGCGAGCGCGCGGAGCTCGGCCATCTTGCGGTAGCCGTAGAAGTAGGTCGTGAGCTGCGCGCTCGTGAGCCGCGCGCGCTTCCACTTGCCGACGGCCTCGCCCTCCTCCTGGAAGGCCTCGTCCTTCATGCGCCGCAGGGCCTCGGCCTCGTCGAGCTTGCCCGCGTGGATGCCGTGGTCGAGGACGGCGTTCATCGCCATGCGCAGGGCCATCTTCTGACGCTGGAGCCGCACCTTCGCGCCGCCGAAGCCCTTCTTCGACATGAGCTCCTCGGTGTAGACGGCCCAGCCCTCGACGAAGGGGCCGCTCGAGAACACGGCGCGGAGCTTCGAGGGGAAGCGGTTGTTGTGCATGAGCTGCAGGTAGTGGCCGGGCATCGCCTCGTGCACCGAGAGATCGACCAGCATCGAGCGGTTGTACTCGCGGTAGAAGGACTCGGCGCGCTTCGCGTCCCAGTCCTTGGGCGTCGGCGAGATGGCGAAGAAGGTCTCGGCCTTCGGCTCGAGCGGCCCGGCCGAATCGCAGTAGGCGATGGCGACGCCGCGCCGGTACTCGGGCATCTCGATGACCTTCATCGGCTCGTCCGGCACGCGCACGAGATCTTCCTTCTTCACGAAGGCCGTGAGCTCGTCGGTGACCTTCTGCGCGTCGGCGACGATGGTGGCGTTGGTCGAGCGGTCCTTGGCGAGCTCGTCGAGCACCGCCCGCACGAGCAGGCGCTGCTCCGCGTCGCTCGTGTGTGCGGGGGCGGGCTTGTCCTTGAAGAGCGTGGGCCAGAGCTCGAGCGCCGTCGCGGCCATGTCTGCGCGCGTCGAGACGAGCAGGGCCTCGGCCTCCTTCGCCATCGCGTCGGGCTCGATGCCGGGGTCGTCGAGCACGAGGCGGAGCTTCTGGGCGAAGCGCTCGGCGCCGAGCCGGAAGTCGGCGGTGCTCTTCGGCAAGAAGTCCTTCTCGAGGAAGTTCTTGAACGCCTTCAGCGCCGCCGAGGCCTTCTGGCGCGCGGCCGGGAGCACCTGCTTACCGTCCTCGGGCAGCTCCTTCGCGAACGCGTCGAGGTCCGTGTCGACGAGCGACACGAGGCCGCCGAGCTGCTGGATGGCCGTCTCGGTGTGGATCTTGGGCGCCTTCTCGAGGCGCTTCTGCGCGCTCTCGAGCACGGCGGGCAGCGCCTCGAGCCGCGCGGCGAGGCTCTTGGCGCGCTCCGCGACCGGGGCGAAGGAGCGGGTCACGAGCGGATCGAGCCCGTCGCCGACGAGATAGACCCAGGCGAGGGGGTTCTGCACCGTCTCGCGCACGACCTCGAAGAGAAAGCGCTGGCGCGCGATCTCGCCGCGCAGGATCTGCAGATCGATGGCGTCGGCGGGCGGGAGCTTCGCGACGTCGAGCGCCGCGAGCTCGGTGTCGTACGCGACGAGCTTCGCGAGCCACTTCTGCTCGCCCGCGGCCGAGGTGTCGGGCCAGAGGCCGTCGTAGCGGTGGTCGCCCGCCTCGGTCGCGCGCACGGGGTTGTCGCGCAGGTAGTCCTCGAGGAAGCGCGCGGCGATGGGAGCGAAGGGCGACGCAGCGGGAGTCGTCGTCGCGGAGCCGGACGCGGAAGCGCTCGAGCGCGCGCTGGCGGACGCCGACGCGGCGGGACGCGCGCTCGGGGCGCTCGAGCTCGTGGGGGTCACGCCACCGCCGCTCTGCGGCGGGAGGTCGACCTCGCAGGCAGCGACGAGGCCGGCGGCGCAGAGGAGGGCGAGATGGACGCGCATGGCGACCCCGGTAGTACCAACCGACCCGCGGCGGCAAGGATCTCCTGCCCGCCCGGACGCGCCGGTCGAAAGCTCGCGGCGCTACGGCACGCTGGCCACGACGCGCGCACGGGCCTATCGTGACCCTGGGGTGTGATCGCTGGCGACGTCGCCGGCGCAGCGAGATGGGGAAACAGCGTGGCTTCGTGATGACGCGCCAGCTCGGTCGTCGGTCCGCGCGCCCGGCTCACCTGGCGTTCGCGCTCGCGGTGGTCGCCGTGACCGGCGCGGCGCACGCGGACGGACCGAGCGACGCGCCGCAGCCGAGCGAGTGGAGCGACTCGGAGCGCAAGGGCGACCTCGTCTTCTTCGGCATGTACGGGGGCCTGTCGTTCGCCTCCACGAGCCGGCTCGGGCACCGGAGCTCGGAGGGGAGCGAGCACGTGCTCGAGTCGGGCTTGCCGGCGCGACCGAGCTTCGCGTTCGGCTACGATCTCGCCTGGTGGCCCTACGACTTCTTCGGGCTCGACGCCTACGTCGAGCTCTTCGGCCTGCCGATGACGCCCGAGTCGGAGCGCTTCGACAGCTGCGACGGTGGGTCGTGCCGCCTCGAGCGCGTCGTCCCCTACGCCGGAGGTGGGGTCGGGTCCGGGCTCAACCTGCGGGCCGCGGTGCCGCTCCGCTACGTCCAGCCGAACGTCGGCATCGGGCTCCAGGTTCCGACCACCTTCCTCGCCACCAACGACCCGCGCGCAAGGCCGAAGCGCTGCGAGGTGCGCCATGAAGGTCGGACGCTGGCTGACGCTGTCGCTGCTCGTGATGGCGGGCTGCAAGCCGGCCATCACCGGCAGCTGGAAGCTCGACACCGACGAGGAGACGACCCTGACGGTCGGCAGCGACGGCACCGGCAGGGCCGACCTGCTCTACGTCGTCGACAACGGCAGCCAGCTCTACGAGGACAAGTTCGAGGTCGACTGGACCGAAGTGACGAGCAGCCGCTTCACCCTCACGCTCGTGTGCTTCGAGAGCACGCGCAACGCGCCCTGCGATCCGGCGAGCTTCGAGATGACGTGCGAGTCGAGCTCCGTGCGCGAGTCGAACGGCACCGACACGAAGAAGCTCGCCTGCGAGGCCGCGGGGTTCTGGGAGACCTATCCGTTCGACTGGTCGCGCCACTGAGCGCCCGTACCTCGGTCCAGCCAACCGAGACCTCCGGTCTACCCCGAGTGACGGCCGCTGCGCGGCCACCCGCCGCCGCAAGGGCCGCCGTCAGAAGTAGCTCGGCAGGATGTGGACCGTGAGGCCGAAGGTGCCGAGCGCCTGCCACTCCCAGTCGCTCTTGTAGTCGATGCTCGTGATCGACGTGAACTCGGGGCCCGTGCCGACGTAGGTCGCGCGGTCGGGATCGAGGTTCGAGCCCACGCTGTGGTACCCGCCGCGGAGCGAGATCGGGATGCAGATGTCGACGTACTTGAGCTCGAGCGGCAGGCGGAACTCGATGCCGAGCCCGAAGGCCATCATCGTGTACTTGCTGTTCGAGGAGGTGAACTTCGGGATGCCCACGCCCGACAGGGTGTCCTCGAGCTGCGGCTCGCCCGGGAACACGAACTCGGGGCCGATGAACAGCGACGGCGAGACCACCTTGCCCGCGAGCACGGCCTTGAAGAGCAGCGGCACGTGGATGCTGCCCTCGCCCATGTGCATGTTCGTGGCCTGGTTGTTGAGCTTGAGCTCACCGGCGCCGCGCTGCTTCGCGTAGAAGATGTCGAGCTCGATGCCGATGTAGTCGATGATCCGCATGTCGATCGCGAGCCCGCCGCCGAGGCTCGAGCCCGAGAAGCCGGGGTACGTGTCGGTGTCGTGCCGGACGGTAGGGTTGTTCCGGTCCGGGTAGTTCCGGTTCTGCGGATCGACCTTGCTGAGGAAGACCGCGCCGAAGGCGCCCGCGGGTCCGACTCCGATCGTGAAGTACTCGTCGAAGGTCTTGTCCTTCTTCGGCTCCGCTTGCGGGGGTGGCGGCTGCGCCGGATACCCGGGCCCCGGCTGCACCGGATAGCCCGGCGGAGGCTGCTGGGCGCCCGCCGCGCCCGCCGCAAGAAAGACCGCACCGGCAAGCCCCGAGGAGAGGAAGCGCTTCATCGGGGGGCATTCTAGGACGAGAGCCCCACGGGCGGCGAGCCCCGTGCGCCCGCGTGCCTCCACGCGGGCCGGGAAGTGCTAGCGTCCCGGCGGGCGATGACGGTCCACAGCCAGCGCTTCGACGCGGTCGTGGTGGGCGCCGGGACGACCGGCGCGGCCGCCGCGGGCATGCTCGCCCGAGGGGGCCTGGACGTCGCGCTGGTCGAGCGGCGCCGGCTCGAGCACGCCGGCGCCCGCTGGGTGAACGACGTGCCGCCGTGGCTCTTCGACAGCGCGCGCGTCGCCCGCCCGTCCGGGGCGGAGAAGCAGTGCGATCGCGAGCCCATCGCCCTGCTCGGCAACGGCGCGCGCACCTCCGTGCGCCTCACCCGCCCGATGTGGGGCGTCGACTGCCGCGCCCTCGGCGACCGGCTGCGCCGGGAAGCGCTCGCCGCCGGCGTGACCGCGTTCGAGCGCGCCGAGGTCGAGGCCTGCGAGGTCACGGCGGGGCGCCTCGTCGCGGTCGCGCTCACCGAGCGGACCGAGCACGGCCTCTTGCCGCGCCAGCTGCGGCTCGAGGCGCGGCTCTTCATCGACGCCTCGGGCGTCGCGGGTGCGCTCCGCCGGCGTCTCGCCGCGCTCGGCAGCTGGCCCGAGCCGACCCAGGACGAGCTCGCGAGCGCCGCCCAGCAGGTGTGCGCCGTGGCGAGCGCGCCGGGTGCCCGGGCCTTTCTCGGGCGCTACGGCGTGCGCCCGGGCGAGGTCGTGTCGCGCACCGGCCTCGACAGCGGCTACTCGACCCTCGCCGTCCGCGTCGAGCCCGGGCTCGGCCGCGTCGAGCTCCTCTCCGGCATCGTGTGCAGCGCGGGGCGCACCGCCGGGCCGGAGATGCTGCGGCGCCTCAAGGCCATCGAGCCGTGGATCGGCGCGATGGAGTACGGCGGCGCGGGCCTCATCCCCATCCGGCGGCCCTACGACCGGCTCGTGACGCCCGGCTTCGCGCTCGTCGGCGACGCGGCGTGCCAGGCCTTCCCGGCGCACGGCAGCGGGGTCGGCGCCGGCCTCGTGGCGGCGCGCATGCTCGCAGACGCGGTCGTGCACAGCCCCGACCCCGGCCGTCTCGAGGCCTTGTGGCGCTACGCCAGCCGCTTCCAGCGCGAGCTCGGCGGCGTGCACGCAAGCTACGACGTGCTGCGCCGCTTCACGGTCGGCCTCGCGCCCGAGGACGTGCGCGCCCTCGTCGACGACGGCGTGTTGTCGCCTCCGCTCGTCCTCTCCGGCATGGACCAGCGCATGCCCGCCCTCGACCTCGGCGAGCTCGTGCCCGCGCTCCGTGGCGCGCTCCGCCGGCCGCGCCTCGCCGCCGCGCTCTTCGCGCACGCGCCGCGCATCTTCGCGGCCCGCGCCGCGTACCTCGCCTACCCCGCGACGCCGGGCGAGGGCGCGCTCGCCGCGTGGGCGCGGTTCGCGGCCGGCGCCGCCGGGCACACGGCCGACGTGCGGGCTTGAGCCGTCCCGAGCGGGCGCGCGAGCTCCGCGATGAAGCTGTCCTCCGAACGAGCCAGGACGCCTACCCTGCGCGGCGCTCGAGGACGGTGATGCGCCGCTCGTGGTCGTTCATGGTCTCGCGGAGCTTCCGATCCTCGAGCAGCACGTCGCGCAGGTCACGAACGGCGGTCGCCACGGCGACGAGCTCGGTCGCGAGACGGACCTCGGTCTCGGTCTGGCGTCGCTCGAGCCGGTCGAGCCGCTCGTTGCTCTGCTTCAGCTCGTCGCGGATCTGCTTCAGGATCTCCAGAGATAGGTCGGTCATCGCCCGAGGAGAATAGCATCTCGCGCCGCACCCCGCGGGGCAGCATGGGTCGCCGACGTGCGGGCCTGAGACCGGCCGTCAGCTCCCGCGCACGCCGATGCCCTCGTAGACGAAGCCCTGCGCGCGCAGGCCGTAGCCGCTCCAGATGTTGCGGCCGTCGAGCAGGTAGGGGTGGCGCATCAGCGTCTTCAGCCGGCGGAAATCCGGGTTCTGGTACTGCCGCCACTCGGTCACGAGCACGAGCGCGTCGGCCCCCTCGGCCGCCGCGTACTCCTCGTCGCACAGCAGGACGCGCTCGCCGAAGAGCGCCGCGGCGTTCTTCAGCGCCTCGGGGTCGTGGAGGCGCACGCTCGCGCCCTCGGCGACGAGCGCCTCGATGAGCGGCAGCGCCGCGCTCTCGCGCACGTCGTCGGTGCGCGGCTTGAAGGCGATGCCCCAGATGGCCACGACCTTGCCGCGCAGATCGCCCGCGAAGTGGTGCTTCAGCTTGCGCGCGAGCACGCCCTTCTGCCGGGCGTTGACGCGCTCGGTCGCGCTCACGAGCTCGAGCTCCATGCCCTGCTCGCGCGCGGTGTGGGTGAGCGCGGCGACGTCTTTGGGAAAGCAGGAACCCCCATAGCCCGGCCCCGCGTAGAGAAAACGCGCACCGATGCGGTTGTCGCTCCCGACGCCCTGGCGCACGAGGTGCACGTCCGCACCCACGCGCTCGCACAGCGTGGCCACTTCGTTCATGAACGAGATGCGCATCGCCAGCATCGAGTTGGCGACGTACTTCGTGAGCTCGGCGCTCACCGGGTCCATCCAGACGACGCGGTCCTTGCTGAGGCTGAAGGGGTGGTAGAGGCGCGTCATGATGTCGCGCGCGAACTCGTCGTCCTCGTCGCAGCCGATGACGACGCGGTCGGGCCGCAGAAAGTCGGCGACCGCCTCGCCCTCGCGCAGGAACTCCGGGTTCGAGACGACGTGCACGCGGTGGCGCGCGTCGCTCACGATGCGGCGCATGCGCGCGTTCGTGCCGACGGGCACGGTGCTCTTCATGACGAGCACGCTCTCTTCGGCCACGTGCGCGGCCACGCGCTCGGCCACGCGATCGACCGCCGACAGATCGGCGCCGCCGTCGCTCCGGGGCGGCGTGCCGACCGCGACGAAGCTGACGACCGCGTTCGCGACGGCCTCCGCGATGTCGGTCGAGAAGCGCAGGCGCCCCGCGCTCACGTTCGCCTCGACGAGCTCCTCGAGGCCGGGCTCGTAGATGGGCAGCCGCCCCGCCTCGAGCTCGGCGATCTTGGAGGCGTCGATGTCGACGCAGGTGACCTCGTTGCCGGTCTCGGCGAAGCAGGTGCCGCTCACGAGCCCGACGTAGCCGGTGCCGACGATGCAGAGCTTCATGTCGAGGGCGTGTGTAGCATGGTCGCGCGCGCGCCGGGCGCCGCGGCGCGCACGGTTCCGATCAGGGATACGCGTGGACCGTGAAGCCGAAGGTGACCCAGAAACCGTCGGACAGGAACATGCGGTCCCGGTGCTGTGGGTAGTAGGGCTCGGCGCCGCGGACCGGCATGAGCAGGTACGGCAAGGCGCTCCGCAGCTCGAGGTCGACGTACGTGGCGTCGGCGGCGGCGAGGGTGCCGCCAAGGCGGAAGCCGAGGGGGATGAAGATGGAGCTCGGCACGGCGAAGCTCTGCACCCCGAGGCCCGAATCGAGGCCGACGTAGAAGGTGTCGATGGGGCTCAGGGTCGCCGCGACGGCGAGCCCCGGCGCGACCGGCAGCACCTCCCGGATCGCCACCCCGACGGGCTGGATGAGGCCCACGCCACCGAACCTGCCCCGGCGCGCGGCCACGGCCCCGAGTCCGAAGGAGCCGTCGACGCGGAGCACGCCGTCGACGCGCGCCGAGCCCCGCAGCGCCACGTACCCACCGCCCGCCGCGGCGTAGAAGCCCGGGATCCGCCCCGTCACCTCGAGCCCGAGCTCGAAGTCGCCCGGCAGCAGGCGCACGCCGAGGGCGAGCAACAGATCGCCCGGCATGTACCCCATCGTGAAGGTCTCGGTCGCCCCGAGCTCCACGTCGTCGTGGACGGCGACCCGGAGGCTCGCGGCCCAGCCGGGTACGTTGAGGGTCGGAGCGCTCTGAACCGGCGCCTCCGAGCCGTAATAGGCCATGGGATCCGGCCGCACGATGAGGCCGAAGTAGGTCCAGGCACCGACCGAGACGGCGCCGGCCGCAAGGCCCCTCGGGCGCGCGGCCCACGCGAGGGGCGGCGGCGGTCGACGCGGCTCCTCGGGCACGCGCGCGAGGCTCGCGACGTCGAGCACGCGCTCCTCCCCGTCGCGGAGATCGAGCACCACGGGCTCGAGCGGACCCTCCGGCACGGTCACCGTGACGGCGACCGTGCCCGGATCGAGCGCGAGCCGCTCGACGACGGGCTCGGGCGGGCCGCCGTAGAGCGAGAGCATCGTGTCGGGCGGCGCCCCGCGCACGACGAGGTGCACGACGCGCCTCTCGGCATCCTCGACGCACGCAAAGGCCGCGCGCGCGAGCGCCTCGTCCGCGGCCTCGTTCGCGAGTCGCAGGGCGCGCCGGCAGCTCACGGCCGCCGAACGCACTCTCCCGTCGGCGGCATCCGCCTGGCCTGCCGCGACCAGGGTGCCGGCCGTCTCCGCGCCGGGCTCGCCCGCGAGCGCGACCGCCGGGTACGCGAGCGCGCACGCGGCGACCGCGGCGCAGCAGGTGCCGGTCGAGATCGCGCGCGTCGGGGTCGGCATGGCAGAAGAAGCGATTAGCCGTTAGCGGTTAGCCGTTAGCCGTTGGCCATGAGCCCAGAGAGCTTGAAGCGGTGACGCCGCGCATCCTTTCGGTGTTCTTGGGCTAAGTGCTAATGGCTAAGCGCTAATCGCTCGTCTTGTGGCTAGGGCGTGGGCATCGAGAGCTCCCAGACCTCGGTGTGGTACGAGCCCTGGTAGGTGTACGGGCCGACCACGTAGAGCTTGCCCTGATAGAGCCGCGGCACGACGGGCAAGAGGCCGTGGGGGCCATGCGCCGACTCGGGCAGCGTGCCGGCCTGGTTGCCGAGCACGTGGTACTCCTTCTTCGTGTTCAGGTTGTAGCCGTAGATGTCG
>JACRDA010000080.1 GCA_016212965.1 Myxococcales bacterium | reverse complement strand
TACCCGCTCATGGGCGGGGCCTTCGACTCGGCCACCGACTCGGGCGCCACCTGCAGCTTCACCTTCTACACCGTCGACCAGCTCTTCGCGCTCTACGACACCGGCTTCCGCTGCTGCTTCAGTGCCGACCCGACGCTCTAGCAGCAGACTCGGCTCCAGGAGCCCGTGGCCTCAGGCTTCGGGCTCATGATCAGTCACATCGTTGTTGCCTGGCGAAGTCGCCCACGCCGGCCGACCCAGAGGCCGACCGCCCAAACAGCCCCGCGCTGTTCCTGCTGGAATTCCCGGAGGATTCACAAGAAGAACAGAAGGGAAGAAGGCGGCGCTGGGGACAGCGCCGCGGGGACGGCACGCTTGGCTTCTGGTCCTCTGGTCTTCTGGTCTTCTGGTCTTCTTGTGAATCCTGCTCCTGCCTCCGGGGCCGAGTTTTCACGTGCTCGTGGCGGCGGCCGCCCGCCCTACCGGCCTGTTCGAATCCTCCTAGGAAGCGCAGCAACTCGCCTCACGTGGTGCCCGTGAACGGGTACGGCGGAACATGCGATCGATGAGGCTTCGGGCTCCTGGCTCCCGGCCCAGAGGCCGCGGCGTGGATCCCAGGCGGCGTGCGCGGACCGTTGCCTGAAGCCCGTGGCAGATCAGCACTGCGCGCCCATGCACGCGGCGAGCTCCGTGTCGCACTGGCTCATGATGCAGCCCACGTCCGCCCCGCAGTCGAAGATCGCGAACACCGCGCAGTTCATGAACTGGTCGATGAAGAACTGCGCGTCGGAGCAGGCCTGGGCCGCGCAGTTCGCGACGCACACCAGGCTGAAGGCCGGCGGCAAGCTTCCGAGGTCGATGCAGCCGAGCGAGCACATGACCGCCTGGAAGCAGTCGACCGTCTGGCAGGTGCCGCAGTCGGTGGCGCAGTTGGAGCAGCTCTCGTAGTCCTCGCAGCTGCCGTTGCCGCACACCGAGCACACCCCGCAGTCGTGCGCGCACGACGCACAGGTCTCGGTCGTCGCGTCGCAGGCCCCGTCGCCGCAGCCGGGACAGGCGCCGCAGTCGATCGCGCACGTGTAGCAGTTCTCGTTCGGCGCCTGGCACGGCCCGTCGCCGCACGAGGCGCAGGCGTCGCAGTCCGGCGCGCACGACAGACAATCCTCGGGCAGCGTGCAGAAGCCGTCGCCGCAGGCGTTGCACACGCCGCAGTCGCCCGGGCAGCTCGCGCAATCCTCGCTCGGCTGGCACGCCATGTCGCCGCAGCTCACGCACAGGCCGCAGTCCGTGGGACAGCTCGCGCAGCTCTCGGTCCCGAGGTCGCAGCTGCCGTCGCCGCACTCCGCGCACGCGCCGCAGTCCTGGAGGCAGCTGCCGCAGGTCTCGCCGTTGTCGCAGAGGCCGTTCGGGCAGCTCGCGCACACGCCGCAGTCCTGGGGGCAGCTGCCGCAGGTCTCCGCGCCCGCGCAGACCGCGTCGCCACAGCCCGGGCAGAAGCCGCAGTCCGGTGCGCAGCTCGAGCAGTTCTCCCCCGTCCCGCACACGGCGTCGCCGCAGATGCCGGTCGTCACGGCCCCGCCGTTGTTCCAGTCCTCCATCGGCGTGCGTGCCCCGCACGAGGCTGCGAGCAAGAGCGCGCCGCCGAGCGCGAGGCCGCCGGTGAGCACGGTGATCGAGCGAGATGCCATCGCTCCAAGGTACGCCTCGAGGCAAGGCGCGCAAAGAACCCCGGCGCTCCGCGCGGCCCGCGACGTGCTACCCGGGCTCGCCCACCGTCGAGGTTGCAGCGGCGCGCCGCGCTGCCCTACGGTGTGCCCGGGCGCTGCCTGCGCTCCGCCCGACCCGGCCCGCCCCGCCCCAGAAGACGTGAGCCCCGCACCCCTGTTGCCATCCATGGCCTCGACGCAGCGCGCGCGTGTGCACCTCCTGCTCCTCGGCACGGCGCTCGCGCTCGTGGGCTGCCGCGATGAGCTCCGGGCGGGGGATGCGTGCGCGCCGGCCGAACGGGGCCACATGCGCTGCCAGAACGCAACGACCGCGCTCGCCTGTCAGCAGGGCACCTGGCAGCAGGTCCCGTGTCACGGGCCCCAGGGCTGCTCCGGCAGCGGATACGCAGGGGTGTGCGACGACGGCGTGGCCGTGCTCGGCGAGCCCTGCGTGCAGGCCGCGTCGCGCCCTGCCGGCGAGGACCACGCCTGCAGCAGCGACGGCCGCTCGACGCTCGTGTGCTTGACGGGTCGCTGGGAGGCGGCGCGCGCCTGTCGCGGCGAGAAGGGCTGCACCCACGAGGGCGCGGTCGTGCGCTGCGACCAGACGCGGGCCGAGGCCGGCGACGCCTGCAACGACTCGCAGAGCGCCTTCGGCGCCTGCAGCGTCGACGGCACCACCATGCTGCGCTGCGATGCCGCCCGCAGCAAGACGGCCGCGCGGCCGGTCGGCCGAGCCAACGGCGTGTTCAGGCCCGAGCGCCCGTGCGCGCCCAAGACCGGCTGCCGCATCGGCCACGTCGGCACCATCCCCGATCGACCGGCCGTCCTGTGCGATCTGCCCGACGCGCGGGCCGGCGCCCCGTGTCCGCCGCGCAGCGACGACGCGCCGATGTGCACCGAGGACGGCTCGGCGATCCTGCGCTGCCACCCGAGCCGGTTGATCCTCTCGGTGGAGCAGACCTGCCTCGACGGCACGCGCTGCCAGCCCGTCGAGCCCGGCAGCAACCTGGTGCGCTGCGGGCGCTAGCGTCGTGCGGGCGGCAGGTACGGCGATGGGAGCTCGGCTCGGCGGGTCGTCTGCGCTGTGGGCGCTCGCCTTCGCCGCGTGCGTGGCCGCGTGCTCGGGCGGCGTGTCCGGCTCCGGCGCCGCGAGCTCGAGTCGTGCGACCGCCTCTGCCGCGCTCGGTCCTGCCGTGACCGCCACGCCCCCGCCGAGCGCCACCGCGCCCGTCTCGGGCTCGGCGTCCGCGCCGCTTCCGGGCTCGAGCGCCGCGCCGGCGAGCGACCCCGGGGGCTTCGAGAGTGCCGAGGCGCTCTCGAAGGCGGTCGTCGCGGCCGTGGACGCCCACGACGGGGCGGCGGCGCGCGCCCTCTACCCCGGCGACGCCGTGATCGACGCGTTCGCGACCTGCAAGGCGGCGCGCAACCTCAAGTCCCGGCTGAAGCTGCGGCGCGACGCCGGGCTCGCGGGCGGCAAGGACGAGAAGCTCGAGTGGCTGGCGCTCGACCGCGTGCCGAGCCCGAAGCGGCGCAAGAAGGGCGCCGAGAAGGACGGTTGCGTCTTCAAGGAGGAGATCGCGATCTACGCCCTGCGCGTGCGGGTGAGCGTCACGAAGGGCGGCAAGCCGAAGAAGAAGTGGAAGAAGCTCGACGCCCTCGTGTTCGAAGGCCGCTGGTACCTCGCGAGCGAGATCTGACGCCGCGCGCGGACGAGCTCACTCTCGCACGGGCCGGAAGCACGCGCGGCAGCGCGGCTCGTACGCGTCGGCGCCCGCGACGAGCACGGTCGCCGTCTCGCGCACGATGCGCTGCGAGCGGCTCGCGGTCGCCCCGCAGCTCGTGCACACGGCACGCACCTTCGTCACCTCCTCGCAGATCGCCATGAGCTCCGGCATCGGCGCGAACGGTCGGCCGAGGTAGTCCTGATCGAGACCGGCCACGATCACGCGCCGGCCTTCGTTCGCGAGCGCGTCGCACACTTCCACGATGCCGCGATCGAAGAACTGCGCCTCGTCGACGGCGACGACCTGGGTGCCCTCCTCCACGCGGCGCGCCAGGCTGTCGCTCGTCTCGACGGCCACCGCCTCGATGGTCACGCCCCCGTGGGTCGCGATGCGCTCCTCGTGGTAGCGGGTGTCGATGCGCGGTTTGAAGGCCTGCACGCGCTGCCGGGCGAGCAGGGCGCGCTTGATGCGCCGGATGAGCTCCTCGGTCTTGCCGCTGAACATCGAGCCGCAGATGACCTCGATGCGTCCGGCGAGCGCGGGACCTCCGCCGGCGGGGCTCGGGGGACCGGAGTCGTCCGCGCGGTGCATGCGCGATGAAAAGGTCGACTGGCCGGCGGATGCAAGGGCAACCAGGCCCAGCGTGCGCCGCCGCGGCCTGGGTCACGGGTCGCCGTCGAACAGCCCGGTCGACAGGTATTTCATGCCGCCGTCGGCGAGCACGAGCGCGAAGCGCTTGCCCGCGAGCTCGGGCCGGCGCGCGAGCGCGAGGGCGGCGCACAGGACCGCGCCCGACGAGGGGCCCGCGAGCACGCCCTCGAAACGCGCCAGCCGGCGCGCGTGCGCGCAGGCATCGGCGGTCGTCACCGCCACGACCTCGTCGACGAGCTCGCGCTCGAGCACGGCCGGCACGAACCCCGCACCCAGTCCCTCGATCCCGTGCCGGCCCGGCGGCCCGCCCCCGAGCACGGCCGCCTCGGCGGGCTCGACCCCGACGACCCGCACCAGGGCGCCCCGGCGGCGGAGGTAGCGCGCCACGCCCGTCACGGTCCCGCCCGTGCCGATGCCGGCGACGAGCACGTCCAGGCGCCCGTCGAGGTCGCGCCACAGCTCGGGGCCGGTCGAGCGCTCGTGCGCCGCGGGATTCGCCGGGCTCGAGAACTGCCCGAGCACGACCGCACCGGGCAGCGAGGCCGCGAGCACCTCGGCCTGCTCCACCGCGGCGCGCATCAGGGCCCCCGGCGTGCGCACCACCTCGGCGCCGTACGCCCGCGCGAGCGCCACGCGCTCCGGGCTCGCCGCCTCGGGCATGGTCAGGATGACGCGGTAGCCGCGCAGGGCGCCGACGCGTGCCAGCGCCGGGCCGGTGTTGCCCGCGGTCGGCTCGACGATGGTGCCCCCCGGGGCGAGCTTGCCCTGCGCCTCCGCATCGTCGACGAGCGCCTCGGCGATGCGATCCTTGAGGCTGCCGCTCGGGTTGTGCTGCTCGAGCTTCGCGTGGAGCTCCACCCCCGCCTCGCGCGACAGCCGCGTCAGGTGCACGAGCGGTGTCCCGCTCACGGGTCGCGCGCGCTCGCGCGCCGCCGGGTCCGGCGGTGCGGTGCTCATGGCAGGGGCTCGAGCCCGAGCGTGCCGTGGACCGTCCTGGAGCGGGCGCAGAGCTCCTCGTAGGTGTCGTCGGCGACGTCGACGACGCCCCAGTTGTTGTCCTCGCCGTCGAAGCGCCCGGTGGCGGGCTGGTCGGTGTACTCGAACCAGTGGTACCCCACGAAGTACGGCGCCGCGAGGACGCGCTCGGCGTAGGCCGCGAAGCGATCGGCGCGCTCGCGCTGATGGGCGAGCGTCGGATACACGGGGGGCCAGGAGTTGGGCAGGCCCGAGTCGGCGGCCCGGAAGCCGAACTCGCTCACGAGCAGCGGCCGGCCGGTTGCGGCGTGGTGGGCCTCGAGCCAGCTCGCGGTGCGCGTCTCGACGTAGCCGAAGCGCGCCGGGTCGAAGACGAAGGTCGGGTCGATGCTGAACTCGTAGGCGTTGACCGACACGACGTCGAGCCACGCGCCCGCGACCGCCGCGACCTCGAGGGGCGTCAACGTCGCGACGAAGCGCGTCCCGAGCACCAGGTGAGCCGGATCGCGCGCCCGGATGGCCCCCACCGTGACGGAGAAGAAGCGCTCGGCGAGCGCGGTGAGGAACGCGGAGCGGTCCGCGAGCGCCGCGGCCGAGAGATCCTGGTAGGGCAGGCTCGTGGCGGCCGCGAGGGCCTCGAAGCTCGCGAACGCCGTGCCCCACGCGCCGTTGAAGGCCGCGATGTCGCCGCCGTGACGGGTCGCCAGGAGGTCGACGAGGGTTTGCTTGCCGGCGGCCGTGGGCCCGAGTGCCAGGTAGTCGTCGAACAGCGCCTGCCCGATGCGCCAGTCCGCCCCCCAGTGCAGCTCGTTGTCGATGAAGTAGCCGACGAGGCGTGGATCGTCGCGGCGGGCGGGAATCGCCGCGTCGCACAGGGCAGCCACGCCCGCGGCCCACTCGGCGGTGACGTAGTCCGGCACGACCCCGCTCTGCCAGTCGGCCTGCGCGAGCCCCAGCATGAGCGTGTACGGCAGGTGCGCGCCGAGCGCGTCGTAGCTGCTCCACGCCCCGGCCGTGTTCCAGCCGCAGCTCGTGAGCCGCGCGGCCGTCGCCTCGGCCCAGGCGGCCTCCGAGCCGTACTTCTGCGTCACCGTTTCGGCGTAGGGGTTCGTGTCGCTCGCCGGTGAGTAGTCGCCGGCGTACGAGACGTGGTTGACCCCGAAGGAGAAGAAGCGGGCGCCGTCCGGGGCGACGAGCCAGTCGCGCCCGCAGCTCTGGTCGAGACGAAAGAAGCCCGTCGCGGCGAAGCGCGTCGCGGCCTCGCAGGCCGGCGGCTCGGGCGCCGTCTCAGCGCCGCCGCAGCCGAGGGCGGCTCCCGCGAGCGCCCAGCCGACGCACGCGCACCGCCCCCACGGGACGGGGCTCGTGGGGGTCGCGCTCTTCATGCTCGCACTCGCAGTCGCACTCGCTCGCCTCGAGCCTACCACGCGGGACCTTCAACCGAGCCGTCGCCACAGGTCCCAGCCGATCGCGGCCACCGTCGCCACGAGCACCAGGGCGAACAGCCGACGCAGCCCGCGGGCCGACACCCGGCGGGTGGCGATCGCGCCGAGCTGGGCGCTCATCGTCGAGCCGAGCAGCAGCGCCGCGGCGAGCTCGAGCGGGACGTGGCCGCGCAGCGCGTGCACGAAGGTGCCCATCGTCGCCGTCGCCACGACCAGGAGCAGGCCCGTCCCGGCCGCCTGGCGCAGCGGGAAGCCATAGCCGTAGACGAGCACCGGCATGAGGGCCACGCCGCCGCCGATGCCGAGCAGGCCGCTCAGGACCCCGAGCGCGAGGCCGAGGTAGGCGATGACGAGCGCCGAGACGCCGCGAAGCGGCACGCGCGGCAGATCCACGCGCGGTCCGAGCCGGATGCGGGCGAGCGGGCCGCTGCGCACGTACTCGAGGGGCTCGAAGCCGCGCCGTCCCTCGCGCCAGAACATCGCGGCCACGGCGAGCAGGAGCACGGCGTAGCTCGCCTCGGCCACGAGGTTCACGACGGCAATCGGGCGCCCCGCGACGGACACCGTGCCGAGCGACTCGAGGTGCGCGAGCAGGCGCGCACCGGCCTCCACGCCGAGCAGGGCGCCGGGCAGCATGAGGAGGTCGAAGCGCGGCTCGCCGTGGCCGAGGCGCCGGTGGCGGAGCAGCGCGGCGACGGCCGTGCCGATCATCTGGCACAGCCCCACGCCGACGGCGATCGGCAGCGGCAGGCCGAAGAGCACGCTGAGCAGCGGCGTCAGCAGGAACCCGCCGCCGACGCCGAACATGCCGGCGAGAAAGCCGACCCCGAGGCCGAGCGCGGCGAGCTCGGTCCACTGCGCGAGCCCGCTCACGAGGTCGCCCGGACGCCGGCCATCACGTCACTGCCTGGCCGTCGGAGGCGCGTTCGCACGGCCGCCCGTCAGATCGAGTAGTCGACCGGCGGCGGTCCGCCGCGCGGCTCGGGCGGGGGGCGCCTGCGGCCGAGCACGTAGACCATGAGGACGGCCCACGCCGCGGGCGCAACCACACACGCCACAGCGTAGAGCCACACGCCCACTCACCGTCCTCACAGGCGACTCTGCCGGGCCTGCGCCGGCGACACGTCCGCGGCGCTCAGCCGCCGGGGTTCGGGCTGAAGTCCGCGAGCTTGTCCTTCGTCTCCTTGAGATCGTCGGCGCCGGGCAGGGGCTCGCGCTTCTCGTTCACCATCGGCCAGGCCTTGAAGCCGGCGGCGTTGACGGCGTCCACGAGGTGCTGCGGCCAGCCGGCCGTGTCGGCGTCGCCCGGAGTCTTCGCACCCGAGAACACCGCGTTGAGCTCGATGTAGGGCTTCTGGTCCTCCGGCAGCTCCTCGAGCTCGAAGATGGCGGTCGTGGGGCACACCGGCTCGCAGGCGCCGCAGTCGATGCACTCGTCCGGGTGGATGACCAGCGTGTTCTCACCCTCGTAGAAGCAGTCCACCGGGCACACCTCGACGCAGTCGGTGTACTTGCACTTCACACAGGGATCTCCAACGACGTAGGCCACGGCTAGCTCCTTCGGTGTTGTGCCCGCGGGCTCGCGGGCGACGGGCGCACCTCTTACGCGCCCGGGTGGCGCGATGCTAGCGTTCTCGCTGCGGAGCGAAAAGCGGATTCCGTGACGTAGGTGCCGGCCGCGTTCGGCGCGCGCGGGCCGCGAGCAGCGCCCTCGCGCTCGCACTTCGGACGAGTTCGACTATGCTCTCGGGTACCATGCGGGTTCGAAGGGAGGGTCGAGCGGCCGCGTCCCCGAACCGGGGGCCGAGGCCGCGTGGTTGGGTGATCTCGCGACGCGTCGCTCTCTGGCTCGTGGCACCGCTCGCGGTGGTCGCGTGCACCAAGCCGACGCATCCGCACGGCGGCACGACGAGCGCCAGCGCCGCGCCGAGCGACACCCCGACCGATGATCCGCCGCTCGCGAGCGGGTCGGCCGAGCCCGCGCCCGTCCCGGGACCTCTGGTGCGGCTCGAAGATCGCATGGCAGCCATCCCCGCCGGCTCGTTCACCATGGGCGCCGACAACGGCAGCGCCGACGAGAAGCCCCGGCGCGTCGAGGTCGCGGCCTTCGAGATCGACGTCACCGAGGTCACGACGGGGGCGTACACGACGTGCGTGACGCTCGGTGGGTGCGCCGCCCCGGCGCCCACGGTGTGGTGGCAGGGCATCACCCCGGCCGAGGAGCTCATGTACAGCGCGCTCTGCAACTACGCGCACCCGGAGCGTGCCGACCACCCCATCAACTGCGTCAACTGGGAGAACGCGCGCTCGTACTGCGCCTGGAAGCAGAAGCGCCTGCCGACCGAGCAGGAGTGGGAGTACGCGGCGCGCGGCGACGACGGACGGCACTATCCCTGGGGCAACGAGGCGCCCGGGCCGAAGCTGCTGAACGCGTGCGGTCCCGAGTGCCGCGCGCTCACCAAGTCGAACAAGGCGCCGATGTACGACGGCGACGACGGCTTCGGGGCCACCGCGCCCGTCGGCTCGTTCCCGGCGGGGAACAGTCCCTTCGGTCTCACCGACATGGCGGGCAACGTGTGGGAGTGGACGGCCACGGCCTACTGCGCCGAAGGCACCCCGGATTGCGAGGCGAGCACGCGCGTGAGCCGCGGCGGCGGCTGGCGCGTGGTCGACGCAGGCAAGGTGCGCGCGACCTACCGGCTCGCGAGCCTCGGGGCGGGCCGCGATGGCAACCTCGGCTTCCGCTGCGCGCGCTGAGCGCGCCCTGCCTCTCGGGCCACTCAGGTCGCCGGCTTGTCGGTCTGCTGGCCGGCGTCGACCCAGCCCTTGATGCCGGCGCGCATCACGTTCACGTCGGTGTACCCCGCCTTAACGGCGACCTCGGCCGCCTTCGGGGCGGCGGTGCACGCCTTGCCGCCGCAGTAGAAGACGAGCTTCGTGCTCTTGTCCGCGGGCAGCTCGCTCGCGTCGTACTTGCCGGAGTCGCTGAGGAGCACGGCGCCGGGCACGACGCCGTGCTTGCCGCGCGTGTCCTTCGAGTTCGCGTCGACCGGCGTGCACTTCTTGGCGCCGACGAGGCTCGCCACCTCGTCGACCGACAGATCGGGGAAGGCGGCGTGCGCGTCACTCGCCTGGGTCGGCGGCTGGTCGGCCGGCTTCGTGCCCCCATCGCAGGCGGCGAGGGCGAGGATCGAAAAGACGACGAGGGTTCGGGCTTGCATGGCATTCCTCCAGCGGCAGCGGTGACGCGTGACTCCCAGTTTCCGAGCCCCGAGAGCGTGGCACACGCACCCCCCGGCCCGCCAGTCGATCGCGCTGCGCGCCCGACACTTGGGGCCGGCGCGCGCGGCTGGCTCCCCCCCGCGCCGGTCGCTATGCTGAGCGGTCCCATGGATGCGCCGCTCGAGCTCTTCCACCCCGCGGTGGCGCGCTGGTTCGCCGCGAGCTTCGCCGAGCCGAGCGAGGCGCAGCACCGCGGCTGGCCCGCGATCCGACGCGGCGAGCACACCCTCATCGCGGCGCCCACCGGCTCGGGCAAGACGCTCGCGGCCTTCCTCTGCGCCATCGACGAGCTCGTGCAGCGCGGCCTGCGGGGCGAGCTCGAGGACGAGGTGTACGTCGTCTACGTCTCGCCCTTGAAGGCGCTCGGCAACGACATCGAGAAGAACCTGGCGCTGCCGATCGCGGGCGTGACGCAGGCCCTCGGCGAGCTCGGCCTCCCGCCGGTCGCCCTCCGCACCATGGTCCGGAGCGGCGACACCCCGCAGGCGGCGCGCAGCGCCATGGCGGCGCGACCACCCCACATCGTCGTCACGACGCCGGAGTCGCTCTACATCATGCTCACGAGCGAGGGCGGCCGGCGCATGCTGCGCACGGCCCGCACGCTCATCGTGGACGAGATCCACGCGCTCTGTGGCAACAAGCGCGGCGCCCACCTCGCGCTCAGCATCGAGCGGCTCGAGGCGCTGGTGGCGGGGGCCGGGCAGGGCGCGCCCGCGCGGCGCCTGGTGCGCATCGGGCTCTCGGCGACGCAGCGTCCGATCGACGAGGTGGCGCGCTTCCTCGTCGGCGCAGCGCCGGAGGGCGAGCCCGCGCCCGGCTGCACGGTGGTCGATCTCGGGCACCTGCGCCGGCTCGACCTGGCGATCGAGCTCCCGGGCGCGCCGCTCGAGACGGTGATGAGCGGCGAGGTCTGGGAGGAGCTCTACGAGCGGCTCGCGGCGCTCGTCGTCGCCCACAAGAGCACGCTCGTGTTCGTCAACACGCGCCGGCTGTGCGAGCGCCTGGCGCGCCCCCTCGGCGAGCGGCTCGGCACGGACGCGGTCACCTCGCACCACGGCAGCCTCGCGCGCGAGCACCGCCTCGACGCCGAGCAGCGCCTGAAGCGCGGCGCGCTCCGCGCCCTGGTCGCGACCTCTTCGCTCGAGCTCGGCATCGACGTCGGCGACGTGGACCTCGTGTGCCAGATCGGCGCCACGCGCTCCATCGCGGCCCTGCTGCAGCGCGCGGGCCGCTCCGGCCACTTCCGGGGCGGCGTGCCGCGCGCCCGGCTCTTCCCGCTCTCGCGCGACGAGCTCGTCGAGTGCGCCGCCCTGTGCGACGCCGTCCGGCGCGGCGAGCTCGACACGCTCGTCATCCCGGAGGGGCCGCTCGACATCCTCGCCCAGCAGATGGTGGCCGCCGTGGCCGCCGAGGAGTGGTCGGTCGACGCGCTCTACGACTGCATGCGCCGCGCCCACCCCTACCGCGCGCTCGCGCGCGAGCGCTTCGACGCCGGGTGCGCGATGCTCGCCGACGGCAGGACCACGCGCCGCGGCCGCCGTGGTGCGCACCTGCACCACGACGTCGTCGCCGGCAAGCTGCGCCCGCGCCGCGGCGCGCGCCTGGCCGCCATCACCTCGGGCGGGGCCATCCCCGACAACGCCGACTACGAGGTGCTGCTCGAGCCTTCGGCCCAGCGCATCGGCAGCGTCAACGAGGACTTCGCGGTCGAGAGCTCGGCGGGCGACGTGTTCCAGCTCGGCAACGCCTCGTACAAGATCCTGCGTGTCGAGCCCGGCAAGGTGCGCGTCGCCGACGCTCGCGGCGCGCTCCCGAGCATCCCGTTCTGGCTCGGCGAGGCACCGCCGCGCTCGGCCGAGCTGTCGCACGCCGTGTCGCGCCTGCGCGCCCGCGTCGGTGCCGAGCTCCTGGCGGACGACGCTTCACTGCCTCCGGGCAGCGGGCCGGGCGCGCGCGCCGCCCGCGGGCACCTCGAGGGCGAGGTGGGGGTGAGCGCTGCGGCGGCCGAGCAGATCGTGGCGTACCTCGCGGCTGCCCACGCCACGCTCGGCGCCCTGCCCACCGAGGACCGACTCGTGGCGGAGCGCTTCTTCGACGAGACGGGCGGCATGCACCTCGTCATCCACGCGCCGCTCGGCAGCCGCGTGAACCGCGCCTTCGGGCTCGCCTTGCGCAAGTGCTTCTGCCGCAAGTTCAACTTCGAGCTCCAGGCGGCGGCCACCGAGGACGCGCTCATCCTCGGCCTCGGGCCGACCCACAGCTTCCCGCTCGAGGAGGTGTGGGGCTACCTCCGGGCCCCGACGGTACGTGCCTTGCTCGTGCAGGCCCTGCTCGACGCGCCGCTGTTCGCCACGCGCTGGCGCTGGAACGCGAGCCGCGCCCTGGCCGTGCTGCGCTTCCGCGGCGGGCGGCGCGTGCCGGCACCGCTCTTGCGCATGCAGGCCGACGACCTCTTGACGCTCGTGTTTCCCGACCAGGTCGCGTGCCTCGAGAACATCGTGGGCGATCGCGAGGTTCCCGATCACCCGCTCGTCGCGCAGACCATCGCCGACTGCCTGTTCGAGGCGATGGACGTCGGCGCCCTCGAGCGGCTGCTCCTTCGCATCGCCGCGGGCGAGATCGAGCTCGTGTCGCGCGACCTCACCGAGCCCTCGCCCCTCGCGGCGAGCATCCTCAACGCCCGCCCCTACGCCTTCCTCGACGACGCGCCGCTCGAGGAGCGGCGCACGCAGGCCGTGCTCAGCCGGCGCTGGCTCGACCCGGCGAGCGCCGCCGACCTCGGGGCCCTCGACGCGGAGGCGATCGCGCGCGTGCGGGCCGAGGCCTGGCCCGAGCCGCGCGACGCGGACGAGCTCCACGACGCGCTCGTGCTCCACGGCGTGCTCACCGCGGCCGAGTGCGAGCCGTGGCGCGCCCTGTGCCAGGAGCTCGCCGCCGGCCGGCGCGCCACCCTGGCGCGACTCGCGGGGCCGGCGGGCGAGGTGCCGGTGTGGGTCGCGGCCGAGCGCCTGGCGGAGCTCGCGGTCCTGCACCCGCGCGCGAAGCTCGCGCCCGCCATCCAGCCTGCGCCCTCTCGACGGGGGGCCGGCGCACCCGAGCGCGAGGCGGCCCTCGTCGAGCTCGCGCGCGGGCGGCTCGAGGCGCTCGGGCCCGTGACGGCCGCCGCGCTCGCGGCCTCGCTCGCGCTCGAGCCGAGCGACGTCGAGGTCGCGCTCGCGGCGCTCGAGGGCGAGGGGTTCGTGCTGCGCGGCCGCTTCACGCGCGCGGCGGCCGAGAGCGACGGCGCCGTCGAGTGGTGCGAGCGCCGGCTGCTCGCGCGCATCCACCGCGCCACGCTCGAGCGGCTGCGCCGCGAGATCGAGCCCGTCTCGCTCGCCGACTTCACGCGCTTTCTCGGCTCGTGGCAGCGCGTGCTGCCCGCCGAGCGCGTGCGCGGCGTCGAGGGGCTCGCGGCCGTGCTCGCGCAGCTCGAGGGCTTCGAGGCGCCGTCGGCGGCGTGGGAGGCCGACATCCTGCCGAGCCGCGTCGAGGGGTACGAGCCCGGCATGCTCGACGCCCTGTGCTTCGCGGGCCGCGTCGCCTGGGCTCGTCGCAGTCCGGCGAGTGGCACGGCGCGCGGCGGTCCGCTGCGCTCGACGCCGATCGCCCTCATGGCCCGGCCGACGCTCGAGGCTTGGCTCGCGGCCCCGCGCGCGGACGAGGCCGAGCTGTCGCCGGCGGCGCGCGCCGTCCACGCCGCGCTCGCGGCGCGCGGCGCGAGCTTTCCCGAGGAGCTCGGGCGCGCGGCCGGCCTGCTCCGCGCGGAGGTCGAGGCGGCGCTCGGCGAGCTCGTGAGCCGCGGCCTCGTCGCATCCGACGGCTTTCACGGCCTCCGCGCCCTGCTCGCCGGCCGGCGCCCGAGCCACCCGCGCGGCCGCGGGCTCGAGACCCAGAGCTCCGGGCGGTGGTCGCTCCTGCGGCCGCCCGTCGGGGAGGGGGCGCGCGGCCCGGCGAGCGCGAGCGCCGGTCCGGGCGGCGCCGACGAGGCGGTCGCGGCCTGCGGCTGGGCGCTCTTGCGCCGCTGGGGCGTCGTGTTCCGGCGCCTGTGCGAGCGCGAGGACGTGCCCGTGCCGTGGCGCGACCTCCTGCGTTTCTACCGGCGCCTCGAGGCGCGCGGCGAGGTGCGCGGCGGGCGCTTCGTCGACGGTCCGACCGGCGAGCAGTACGCGCTCGCCGACGCGGTCGCACTCCTGCGCCGCATCCGGCGCACGCCACCGTCGGGCGAGCTCGTGGCGGTGAGCGGCGCCGATCCCCTGAACCTCGTCGGTGTCCTCTCCCCGGGCGCCCGCACCCCGGCGCTCGCCCAGAACCGCGTCCTTTACCGCGACGGCCTGCCGCTCGCCGTGCGCGAGGGGGGCGAGGTGCGTTTCCTGGCGGATCCGCCCGAGGCAACGCAGTGGGAGCTGAAGGGCGCGCTCCTCACGCGCACCGTCTCGCGCCGGGTGCGCGGCTACCTCGGCAACGCCGTGTGAAGGCGCGCTCGCTGCGCGCGCCCGCGCCGCGCCCGTGTCGCCCCGCGGCTGCGCTCCCTCGCACCCGGCCCGAGACCTACCGGACGGCGGGTTCTGGCGTCGCGCTGGATTTCCCGCGCCAACCGGAATACCGAGTCTGCATGCGCCTCGCCGCGATCGTCCTCGGGCTCGCCGTCGTACTCCCGCTCGGCTGCAAGTCGGCGCCTCCGCCGCCTCCGCCGCCCCCGCCGCCTCCGCCGACGCCGGTGGCGCCGACCGACGGCTACTACCTCTTGGCGCGCGACGGCGTGCACTGTGCGCTGCAGGGCTGGGGCAACTTCCCCCGTCACGATCAGGTCCTCGCCGAGGAGAAGAAGCGCCTGCAGACCTTCGGCGTCGAGCCGCGCGAGATGTGGGCCGGCGAGCAGCTGAACGCGCAGTTCGTGCAGGCGGACTGCATCCCGCCGGGCGACGCGCGCGGCATGCAGTTCTTCGAGAACCACCCCTACGCCAAGACGGGCCTCCAGAAGTGGAACGTGACGGCCCTCTGTCAGGAGTGCGGCTGCCCCGACATCAACTACGTCTGCGTGCTCGCCACGACGACGCCCGCCGCGATGCAGGCCGCGGGCTACGCCTTCGTGAAGTGACGCCCGCGGCCGCGGCGCGCGTCGCGTCGCGCCGACCTCACCTTGGCTGCGAGCCGGCGGGGGCGGGGACGCCGCTGCCGGTGCGGTCGTTCATGTCGTAGGGCTGGAAGGCCGGGTCGGAGACCTGCGACGGCGTGTAGCACTGCGTGCCGTACTTCGCGCCCGACTGACAGTAGGCCCCGCTGTCGCCGCAGGCTGCGGTCGCGGCGCCGAGCACCGCGACGAGGAGCGCGCCCCGCGCGACCGTGCTCACGGGCAGAGCCCCGCCGGTGCTGCGGCCTTGGGCGAGGGCAGGTGTCCCGAGTCCGTGGTCTTCCAGGCCACCGCACCGCTTTCGCTCGTCTCGTCGTGACTCGTCAGGCCGTTGCCGCCGGTCTGGGTCTCGCTCGTCTCGGCCGTGTCGCAGCGGTGGGTCGAGTAGGTCGAGGTGCCGCCGGTCGGCACCTGGAGCGCGACGGCGGTGTCCGCGGCGTAGGTCTGGCCGCCGACCGTGACGCCGGTCTTGTCCATCCTCGGGGTCGACGTGTTGCCCCAGGTCACGTAGTCGACGTCCTCGACGAGCGGCGACACGCCGTCCCAGTAGAAGAGCACCACCATCTCGTTGGCATCCGTGAGCCCGACGCTCGAGCCTACCTGGCCGAGCATGTCGGGGGCGTTCGGGTCGGCCGCCGCGCAGTCGAAGTCCGGGTAGAAGCCGAACTTGGTCTGAAAGCCCGTCGCCGCGTGCAGCGACACCACGACGAAGCCGTGCGCCGCGATCTGGGCTCCGGCCGGGAAGCGCACGCGAAAATCGCTGTTGATCGGCGCGGCTCCGCCGGTCGTGATCTGGAAGTAGGTGTTGTAGTCGGCGAGGTAGTAGTTCGTGAGATCGATCGCCGCGTTGGTCGGATTGTAGACCTCGATCCATTCGTCGGCGGCCGCGGACACGACCCATTGCACCTCGCTCAGGAGCAGGTGCCCCGCCTCGAACGCGCACGTCGAGGTGCAGCCGTCGAACGACACGGTGTTCGAGTCGTCGCACGCCTCGGCCCCGCCGCGCGTGCCGTCGCCGCACACGGCCGCCGCGCAGGTGCTCGCCGTGCAGACGCCGCTGTCGCAGTCGGCGCCGCCGTTGCACGGGCTGCCGACGGGACAGCCCGTCGGGCAGCCCCCGCCGCAGTCGATCCCGGTCTCGAGCCCGTTCTTCACGCTGTCGGTGCAGCTCGGCACTGCGCACAGGTTGCCCGTGCACACGCCGCTCTGGCAGTCGCTCGGCGCCGCGCAACCGAGCCCGTTGCCGCACGCCGGACACACGCCGCCGCCGCAGTCCGGGGCCGTCTCGCTGCCGTTCGGCTGCCCGTCCTGGCAGCGGCACTGCCCCGCGCCGTTGCACGTGTCGTTGCCGGCGCACTCGTTCGCCGGATCGGTGCCGTCGGGGATGGGCGAGCAGGTGCCCTCGAGGCCCGCGAGCGCGCAGCTCACGCACGGCGTGTCGCAGGCGCTCGCGCAGCAGACGGCGTCGGTGCAGGCCGGCGTCGCGCAGTCGGCTCCGACGACGCAGCCGAGGCCCTGCGCGCAGGTGCCGGTGCTGCCGTTCACGCACACGCCGCCGCAGTCGACGTCGGTCTCGTTCGGGTCCTTCGTGCCGTTGTTGCACGGCGTCGGGCCGCAGGTGTGGTTGGTGCACACGTCGGTGCCGCTGCAGTCGCCGTTGCCGTTGCACTCGACGCAGCTGCCCGCGCCGTCGCACACGTTGCCGCCGTTCTCGGTGCAGCTCGTGCCGGCGCCCGCGTTGGTCGCGCCGCAGCTGTGGTTCAAGCACGTGACCGTGTGGCACGTCGTCGTCGTGCCGGGGCAGTCGCCCACCACGTTGCAGTCCGGCGCCGCGCCGCCGCCGCCGAGTGCGCCCGAGCCGCCGCCGCCCGTCGGCGTCGTGCCGCCCGTCGCGCCCGCACCGCCCGTGCCTGCCGGCTCGAGCAGGTCCTCGGTGTAGACCGAGCAGGCCGCGGCCCATGCGATGGCGCCGGCGAGGCCGGCGAGCATCGTGCCCCGGCGTGCGCGGCGCCCGGGTGCGGCACGCGAGGATCCGGCGTCTGGTCGCTGCGATGTCACGAGGTCGAGGCTATCCCAGGGGTCTGCGGGTGTCGATGCGACGCCCCGACTTGACGCGCGCGATCCGCGTTCCCTACCCTTTCGGAGGCGCATGGCTCGCACCCGGCTCTCCCGCTCTCGCATGGCCGCCGTCGCGCTCGGCGCGCTCGCGCTCGTGCTCGCGCCGCGCAGCGCGCCGGCGAGCGTGTCGGAGCAGCGCGCGCGCCTGCCGCCGCCGGCCTTCTGCGAGGACCCGGTCGTGGGCGTGTGGCGCGCGCACGTGTTCCACGAGCGGCACGGCTTCTGGGGCATCTACGGGCTCGACATCCACCGCAAGAGCGGCAGTCCGAACGAGCTCGTGGGGACGATGACCGGCGAGGAGTGGCCCGGCGGCTCCGGCGACGCGGAGCCGGGTACCTGCCAGGGCGCCGTCCGCTGGCGCTTCCACGTCACCATGAACGCCACCGGTCGCTACGACGCGGGCGAGGTGCGCTTCGACGGCCTGGACTGGAAGATCGACCGCGTCATCTGCGGCACGCTACCGGAGGGCTTTCGCTACAACCCGGACCACTACTCGGGGCGCATCGACCCGGCGATCCAGGAGTTCCAGTCGGTGAACAACGACGGCGGCATCGCCGTCAACGAGCCCATCGTCTTCCGGCGCGTCACCTGTCGCGACGAGCTCGGGCCGAAGCTCGCGCCGCACGTCGAGCCGCCCCCGTTCCTCCCGCCGGCGCGCGAGGGCTGCTGACGGCTCGCCGCACGGCGCGCCTGGGACCGGGCGCCGGTCAGTTCTGCGCCGGCTCCTGCTTCTCGTCGGCCGGGGGAGCCTCCTCGGCGGCGGGCTTGCCGAGGCGCGTGGCGACCTCGCCGAGCGTCTTGGCCGTGATCTCGAGCGTGCGCGCGCTCGTGCGCAGAGCCTGCTGGCCGATCTCGAGGCCGTGGGCAGCCCAGGTGCGGCCGATCGTGAACAGCCCCTCGAGTGCGCCGCCGAGGGCGGCCTCGAGGCCGCGGGCGTGCGCGCCGCTCGGGTCGGTCGCGGGGGTCTTGGTCTCGGGAACGTTCGTCTGCTGGTTCATGGCGATTCTCCTGTATCGGTGCAGGTCGGGCGCGCGCCGGCGACGAGCTCGGCTCGACGCTCAGCCTTCGCGGAAGGGACGGCACTCGGGGCCGAGGACGACGCGCGGGCCGGGGGTCTCGCGCATGCCGAGGAACGCCTCGGTTCCGGCGGCGAGCTCGGCGCCGCAGCGGGTGCAGTGGCCGGCCCGCGCGAGCAAGAGCGGCTGGAACCCGACGATCCCGTCGTCGTCCTCGGCCCCGGGCGCGGCTGGCAGTGGTGGCGACGCGGCCCCGGCGCCCGACTCGCCCGCGGCGACCGCCGTCGTGTCGGGGGCGGCCTCGCCCTCGGCGGCGCCCTCGGGGACCGAGCCCGTCGCCCGGGCGATGAGCCCGAGCCGGCTCTTGTGGAGGCGGTCGGCCACCGTGCGCAGCTCGCCCTCGGCGTGCCGGCCCACCGCGTCGACAGCGTGCACGGCGTCCTCGAGGATGGTGCGCACCACGTTCGACACGGGCACCCGCAGCGACTGGGCGAGCCGCTTCAGCTCGCGCTCCAGGACTGCAGGGACGCGCGTGTGGATCACGCGCTCCTTCCGCTCGTTTTCCTTGTCGTCGGGCTGTGTCACGCGGGCAATGTAACACGAGGTGATACGCTGTCAACGCTGGCGTGTCACTTTGTATCACGCGCGTTGGCGGCCGCCCGCTGATCTTGCCAAGGTCTGCGCCGCGCGGTCTGATGGCGCCGTGTCTCTCGCGCGCGCAGCAGCAGGTGCTTTTCTCGGGCTCGGGGCGCTTCTCGCCAGCGGCGTGGCACGGGCCGACATTCCACCGCCTCCCAACTCGCCCGATCGGTTCTGCACCCCCGAGCAGCAGTGCCCGACCGGGTTCATGAAATGCCCCTACGCCCGCAAGCCGAGCGAGCTCGGCAGGCCGCCGCCGCCCGGCAAGAAGGCCGTCGGCGACGACTGTCGCGCCTCGGCCGCGGAAAAGGGCCTGAAGTACCGCTGCCGCACGGGTGGCAACTACAGCGGCGACCAGATCTACTGCCCGCCCGGCGAGAGCGGCTCCTGGCCCGGCTCGACGGCGCTCGCACAGGCGGCGGCCTCGGCGTCTTCGTCCGCGACGGGCGCGGGTGCGTCGAGCACCCCGAGCGCCGCGCTCGCGGCCTCCGCGCCGACCTCGACCGCGGGGCCCGCGCCCGCGGCCCCGACCCCGAGCGCGAGCGCCGCGCCCGCGCCGCCCGCCTCGGGTGG